>CALAJY010000054.1 GCA_937923265.1 uncultured Tissierellia bacterium | reverse complement strand
AAAAGTTCGAGTTCAATTCTGACTCGTTAATTTTGAATTATTTAAACTCAAAGTTTATTGATTGATATTCTGTTGTGTAGGTCCGCGTCACTTAATGTGACTTTATTATTATAGCGCCTTTTCAAAAGACTGTCAATTAAAATTAAAACTTTTTTTAAAGATTTAACTTCAGTTTTACGCCCTTTCGTAAGGCACTTTTAGTAGTCTACCATGATTTAAAGAAAAGTCAAGGACTTCCTTAATTTTTTCTGTCCCCATTGAATCATTCCCTCCTTTCTCGTAAGAAAGCTACTACAAGCGAAAATAAGAAAGGATTCGTCTTCTCGAACCTCCCATCGGCGAAAGCCTATTTCAAAGAAGCGACAGGAAACCACGATTCAATTTTTACACAGAAAGGAGTCTGATTTTCAAAGGAAAAGTAGAAGAAATAGGAGCAAGACTCTACTGTTCCGATGACTCCCCCTCACGATACTCGAGAAGATCGCCTGGCTGACAATGCAGAATCTCGCAAATCGCCTCCAAAGTCGTAAACCGGACGGCTCTGGCATGACCATTTTTTAAAATAGAAATATTCGCCGGGGTAATGCCCACTCTTTGGCTCAGTTCTTGAACCGTCATTTTGTTTTTTGCCATTATTACATCTAAATGAACAATAATCATAATCCCTCAAATCGTCAGTTCGTTTTCATCCTGAATAGACTTTCCCCGAAGGATGATCTGTCGGAGAAGGAGGAAAACCAAGGCAAGTATGGTGATGACAAAAATAGCCGCCACGAGAAACATCGATGCAGCCGGTCCCGGTCCCCCATAGAAATAGAGAACGCCTAAAAGGAACAAACTAAGTCCATCTGCCAAAATGCAAAGAATAATTAAGATTGTCAAGTTCCCGGAAAAGGAACGGGTGAAATAGGCTCGACGATCGAAGAGAAGGAGCATGTAAAAAATGACTCCTAGGCCCAAGAGCAAAAGAAAGAGAAGTCCTTCCGACAGGAAAAGGACCGGTTGTTTTAATGGGATAACGCAGCATCCATCCCCACAAATTGGTCCGCCAGTGTCGGTAAAATATCACTCGCCACAAACACAACTAAGATTCCAAAAAGAACCAATAGGCTTTTGACAAAGTGCGAAATCGTCCTCATAATCCCCTCCATATTGTTTATTAACATTTATATATTGTTTATCAATATTATACTGCGAATTTGTGGCATGTCAACGTTTTGTAAAATGATCATAAGGGCGATATTCAAAAAAAGAGATGGGAATATGTCATCCCATCTCTTTTCTTTGCAATTGTGAATGCTTGTCCTAAAATATCAGAGATTAAAGTTTGCCAACCAAATCCATTGATGGCTCCAAGGTGTCGTCCCCGATATCCCAGTTGGCAGGACACACCTTATCTCCGTGTTCATGAACAAACTGGAAAGCATGAATTTTCCGTAAGAGTTCTTTTGCGGAACGACCTACATTCCCTGCGTTAACTTCATATCCAACGATTTCGCCTTCCGGATTGATGATAAAGGTCCCGCGCTCGGCTTGCCCTTCCTCCTCAATGTAAACATCAAAGTCTTTCGCTATTTTTCCGGTCGGATCCGCTAGCATGGTGAACTCCAACCCATTAATCGCTTCTGAGGCATCCGCCCAGGCCTTATGGACGAAATGGCTATCACAGGAAACACTATAGATTTCACAGTCTGCTTCCTTGAATTTTTCATAGTTCGCCTGCAAATCTTCGAGCTCCGTTGGACACACAAAGGTGAAATCTGCCGGATAGAAGAAAAATACGGCCCATTTTCCCTTCACATCCTTGAGACTTACCTCCTTCTCCCCGACTCCCTTTTGATAGGCCATTGTTTTAAAATCGGAAACGGCTTTGTTAATCAGTGACATGGCTTCCTCCTTATACTTCGTAGATTTCAGAATGTTAGAATTTGCTAACATTCTGTTAGTTAATTCTAACATATAGAATAGAATCTTACCATGTTACGTTTTCCAAATAAAAAAAGAGCCATTCGGCTCTTCTTTAAATAAGAATTTTCTAGGACATCTTTTTGTAACGGTCGATATTTTCTTTCGACAAAAATTCGTAAGCGGCATTCACTTCCTGAAATTTTTTCGTGGCATCGGGGCTCTTGTTTAGGTCGGGATGATATTTCTTCGCCAGCTTTCGATAGGCCAGCTTTACCTGATACTCATCGGTATCATAGGAGAGGCCCAGAACATCACAGTTTTTCTCATATTGACTTTTAAAATCGCTGAAGGGGTTATACTGCTGCTGTTGCTGCCGGTACCCCTCATAACCTCCCTGCGGGCCTTGCTGATAATAGGATCCTCCAAAGCCGCCGAAACCTCCGAAATCACCAAAACCGCCCTGGTTGAAGTTCGAAGAGGAACCCGATCCAAAATCCCCATAACCTCCGCCATTTTGTCGAAAGAACTCCTGAAAGATTCGATCCCATTCTTCCTGTTGCGCTTCCTGTCTTTTTCTGGCCTCCTCTTCCTCCGCTTGCCGCTTCTTACGAAAATAGCTCGGCCCATAACTGGAAAAATTCTTCCGACTCTCTCTTCCCAGACGATAGTAGTCCGCCTGGTCATAGAGGTATTCCGTCAACACATACTTTCCATAGTCGAGCAAGGAAACAAAACCGGATCCCAGCAAAGGCACAATAAACAACACAAGCACCAGAAGAAGGATCCATCGATTGTTCAGTAAAAGCAGGGAAAAGGGGTTGAGAATAATAAAAAACAAGAGACAGGTAAAAAATGAAGCAAAGAGTGCTCTTACCTGTTTAATGGCATTCACAAGGATAGACAATCCCTGAATGAGTCCCCCAAATAGTACATCAATAAACCTTGCCAAGCCAAATAAAATGGAACCCCAAATTTTTTTCACCGGGAGCTCCCCCTTCCTTTATCTTTATAATATGCAATCGCCAATTGGGTACGGTCCCGCAGGCCCGTTTTCTCCAGCATGGCGGAGAGGTAATTGCGAACGGTGCCGACGCTGAAATGGAGCTCTTCCGCAATTTCCGAGTTGTTTTTTCCCTGACTCACCAGTTCCAACAGAGCCCATTCCTTTTTCGTCAAACCCGAAAGCGGAGAATCCGACGAAGAGGGCGGTTCACTCTTTGACCCTCCCCTTTCCAGAAGCGATGGCAGCTTCTCAAACACCTCATCCCCGAACACCCTCCTTCCCTCCTGAATGGACCGAAGGGCGGGAACAATCTGCGCCACCTTGGATTTCATGAGATAGCCTTTGGCTCCTAATTTCAAAGCATCAATAATATACTCATCATCCAGGAAGGTTGTCAAATAGAGCAACTTCGTCTCAGGGGCTCGTTGGAGAAGAATCCGTCCTGCTTCAATCCCATCCATGGGGTCCATCCGGATATCCAAAATGAGAATGTCCGCCTGCTCCTCGCTTTGAAGCCGGATGGCGTCTTCTCCGGAAAAACCGGTCGCCACGACCCGGATGGGGTCCTGGTCCCCCTTGCTTTGTTCCTCAATGATGACCCGCAAACTTTCGCAGACAATCGGATCATTGTCCACGATGATGATCCTCATGGTTGCTCACCTCCTCTTCCTTGGGCAGGGTTACAAAAATACGAAATCCGCCTTCCCGGTTCATGTAAATCCGTCCCTGCAGTCGCTGGACCCGCTCTTCCATGGAAATCAAGCCCAAGCCCTTGACGATTGGCGCATTAGCGCTTGTTCCATTGTCTCGGTAAAGCAGCCGGTACTCGTCACGGCTCTGCTGAAAATGGATGGTAACGTGGTCCGCATTCGAATGTTTGGCGGTGTTGGTCAAGGCCTCGCGAATGATTTGAAGGACACAGTAGTGGGTGTCGGCATCCGGTTCCTGCTCATAGGCCACCCGAAGAGTGGCCGGACAAAACCGGTAATTATTAATTAACTCCTGAAGTTCTGTTTGTAAACACAGCCCTTCCTCATGAAGCGCATGGACACTTTTTCGGATGTCCTCCATGGCCTGCTCCAAATTGTTCCGGACGGCGGCGAACTCCGGCGCCTGGTCCGGTTTTAACGCCTCATAGGCGGAGAGCTGAAGAATGGATCGGGTGAGGCGATGCCCCACATGATCATGGATTTCTCGGGCAATGCGCGTCCTCTCCTTGAGAATATCATTTCTGCGGTGAAGACGGTAGGAAAGGTCTCGCTCCTCCATGAGCCGCCGATCCTCCCGAATCTTTGCGGCATTGGCATCCCGGACCAAAAAATAGGAGGCGTGGATTTGTTCTCGTTCTTGCAGGGTCCGCATGGAAACCTGAGCGATAAAGGAAAAACCCAGAAGAGCTCCCAAATAGAGCAGGTTCTCTCTTCCCCCCTGCCAGCAAAGTAAGATTCCCAGCAGCAAGAATCGTTGTTTTCCAAAGAGAAAACAGCCCATGCCCGGCAGCAAAAAGAGGAAGGGGTTCCACAGCCGACAGACGAGCAAATAAAGCACAAAAGCGGGAAGATACCAGTTCGGCGTTTTTTCCTGTTCAAAATAAGGAATCATCCGATAAAAAAGAAAGGCACTTAGATTCGCCCCGCCGATGACCAGGAGGGGATTGAGGGCGAGAGCAAAGTAAACCAGGTTAAAAAGCAGACTCGTTCCTTGAAATAACAACCATAAAATAAAATAGCCCATTGCTTCCCATGACATTTGTCACAAAAAGTCGTGACAAAGTACACTGGTCCTCCCTTCTCTTCTCATCTATGCTTATTTTAACAAAGAAAGGAGTTCCATGATGAAGAATCAAGCAAGCTATGATGTGGTCATCAAAGATTTGGTGAAACGCTATAAAAATTTACAAGCTTTAGACCATGTGGACCTATCCATCCGTCCGGGAGAACTCTTTGGCCTGCTGGGCCCCAATGGATCGGGAAAAACCACCCTGATTCACTGTCTGTTCTCCCTCCTCCGTTACGACTACGGAAGCATTCAGGTTTTCGGAGAAAAAATGGGACCGGAAAAAGTGGCCCTGAAGGAACAGATGGGACTGGTTCCTCAGGAGGTGGCGGTCTATGAGGACCTGAGCGTGGAGGAAAATGTGGATTACTTTTGCGGCCTATATGTCCGGGATTCCGCGAAGAGAAAGCAGGCCGTCCAAGAGGCGCTGGAATTTGCCCAGCTGGAGGAATTTCGGAAGTTTCGCCCTCAGAAACTGTCCGGGGGACTCAAAAGAAGGCTCAATCTTGCCTGCGGGATTGCCCATAAGCCCAAACTCTTGGTCCTGGATGAACCCACCGTTGCCGTGGATCCCCAATCCAGAAATCGTATCCTGGAGGGAATCCGAGAGTTGAACCAGCAGGGCACCACCGTGATCTATACCTCGCACTACATGGAAGAGATTGAACAGCTCTGTGATCGAATCATCATCCTGGATCAAGGAAAGGTCCTGGTGAGTGGCAGCTGCCAGGAAATCATTAATGACTCCTCGATTGGGGAAACCATCACGATCGAGGCCTATCAAGTCCCCCAATCCGTTCTGCAAGAGCTGAATCATCGCCCCGAAATCCTCTCCGCAAAGTACGAGCAAAACGTCCTCACCTTGCGAATGAACTCCGAGGAGGGCAATCTGATTCCCCTTCTCCATTTTTTGGAAGAACGAAAGATCAATCCTGTGAAGATCACGAGTCGCCAACCTTCTCTGAATGATGTTTTTTTGGAAATCACGGGAAAGGAGCTGAGGGATCATGTCTCTTAATCAGATCAAATATGAATTACTCCTCCTGCTTCGGAATAAACAGCGTTTCATCTGGGCCTTTCTCTTCCCCTTTGCCCTGCTTACCCTCTACTCCCTCGCCCTGGGGAACTTTATCAAAGCGGACTCCATCGAGCTCAGCCCAAAAAAAGTACTCGTGCTGGAAGAGGATCCGGAACTTTCCTTTGCAGAATTCCTCAAAGAAGCGGGAGCGCAAAAGGGAAATTGGAAGGAAAAAGAGGAAAGCTTTCAAACCGCTTCCTCCTCCCCTTCGTCGACACTGTCCTTTCTCCACTTTGCCTCCATTGACAACAAGCAGAACTGGAAAAAAGCCCTGTTGGATCACAAGGTCGATGCGGTCTTTTTGGTGGGAAAGAGTGTCCGGATCAAGGTATCGAGCAACTCTCCTTTGAGTCGGGAAATTTTTCGTTCCATCGCCGACTCCTATCAATCCATGCAAGAGCTGAAAGATGAGGGACTGACCTGGATCAAAGGCCATCCGCAACAAGCAAAAGCCCTGAGCTCAGAAAAAATAGCAAAGCTGGAAGCAGATCTCCGGGCTTCCCTGAAGGAGGGCTATGTTACCACGGAAAACCGTCAAAAGAGCATCCCACCGAACCGAATCTTTCAATTTGCGATCTTAGCCTACCTGGCCTTCTATCCCCTGCACAGTGGGCTCTACATGGTGAGCCAGCTGGAGGCGGACCAATCCCTCGTTGCCTACCGCGTTCAACTCTCTCCGCTCAATAAGAGAAAGCGCTTCCTCTTTCTCTTTGCCTTTACCTGGCTCGTCCAGGAGGGAATCAATGTCCTGACCTATCTCTATGCCCTGTTTTTAGGTCTACACTTCGGTCCCCACCATGGATGGATTTTGCTATTGACCAGTCTCACCATGACCGCCTCCCTTCTTTTTGGCGCGCTCATGGGAACCCTGCTTTCTCGAAAGCCGGTCCTCAGCGATGCCCTGGCCGTTATCATCCCTCTCTTCTTCTCTTTTATCGCAGGGATGATGTTGCCGGGCGTGCATCCTGCCATTATGAAACATGCGCCCTGGCTCCACAACTTTAACCCTTTGGGCATGGCCTCGAATGGTCTCTATGCGTTGTATGCAGAGGGCGCCGGCGCCTTTTATGGAAAGCAGATCCTGGGATTGGGCATCCTTACCTTTCTGTTTCTTGTCCTGACCTTGTTATTTACCAGGAGGCAAAGTTATGAATCAATTTAAACTGTTCTTAAAAATTTTGCGATCCCGAAGGACGAATATTTTGATCTACCTCGTCATTTTCCTTGTCATCTTTCTTCTCGCCACGGACGCAAATCAAAAATCAGGTAATATTGAGGGAAACAGTCGCTTAGTGCTCAATCTCGTTGATCTGGATCGGAGCCCGCTTTCCAAAGCCCTTGTGAAAGAGATTGGTGCCAAGAATGAGATTGCCGATTCGGAAGAAGATGCCGGCATCGTAAGAGACCGCATCTTCCAGGAGCGATACTCCATGTCCCTGGTCATCCCAAAAGGCTTTGGGGAAGCCTTCCCCCAGTCGAAAAAAAGTCTTCTCCTGCAGCCCTCCGTGAAGGAATCGGAAAATCAGATATTAAAAGGGCAGATCCAATCTTTTTTGATGAAAGCGGATGCCCTGGGTCGCTTTTCTTCCGGCCCGCTCACCGATAAGGAACAAGAGGAGCTTCTCGACTTTCTTGCCGACAACAAAACGCCGGACCCTTCGGTGGAATTGATCAGTGCCACGGGAGATTCCCAGCTTATCTCCTTAGGGGAATATCTTAGCTATCTGGATTATATTATCGTGGCGATTCTTTTTCTCATCATCGGCCCTGCCACAAGCACGATGGAGCGACCCCTGCAGAAGTCCCGCGACCTGATCTCGGGGGTGACGGAGCGAGAGCGTTCACGAACCCTCTTCCTCTCCGTCAGCCTGAGTGGTCTCGTCGTTTGGATTTTTATGATCCTGGTGTGTTTGGGTATCATCGGATTTAGTGTCCTAAGCATTTCCCAAGCCCGGTGGATGCTCCTTTCCAACTTCTTGCACCTGTTGGCAACGACCAGCATGATCCTCTTTCTGGTCCAGTTTGTGCAGAGCCCCCAGGCGATCAACTTCGTCAGCACGATCTTCAGTTTGTTCATCGCCTTTTCTTCCGGGATTTTTATTCCGGCGGAGCTGGTTTGGAACCCCCTCTACCGGTTTTCCCACATCTTCCCCAGCGTCTGGGATATTCGCTTGCAGAATGGTTTGGTCTACGGATCCATCCCCCCATCGATTCAAAATGGAGAGCTTGTGCAGGGTCTCTGTATCCAATTGGGAATGGCGGTCCTCTTCTTCTTGCTGATGCTGATTTATCGGCGGTCAAAGAATCACTACGCCTGGATTCCCGTCAAACAAAATCAATAAAAGCAAAGCCGGACGGTCACGAAGAAGTCACCCTTCTTCCTGCCATCTGGCTTTGCTTTTTGGTAGAACTAGTTTTCCAAAGGCCGGGTCATGACCTTCCGTTCCCGGTTCTCGATGGCCTGGTAGAGGTCAAAGTAGATTCCCTTCCTTGCCATGAGTTCCTCATGATTTCCCTGCTCCTCGACCCCTTTTTCGGTGAGCACGAGAATCTCATCGGCATTGCGAATGGTGGAGAGGCGGTGGGCAATGGTGAGGGTGGTTCGTCCCCGGGACAGGGACTCCAGCGACTTCTGGATCCACTTTTCGCTGCGGTTATCCAGCGCCGAGGTCGCCTCGTCCATGATCAGGATGGGCGGATTCTTTAAAAAGACCCGAGCGATGGAGATCCGCTGTTTCTGTCCACCCGACAACATGAGCCCCCTCTCTCCCACGTGGGAATCAAAGCCCTGCGGGAGGTCCCGGATAAAGTCATAGGCTCCCGCCAGACGGGCGGCCTCCTCAACCTCCTCCCGGCTGGCCCCCGGTTTTCCGTACTCGATGTTGGAGAAAATCGTGCCGCTGAAGAGGTAGACATCCTGTTGGACCATGCCGATGCTCTGCCGCAGGCTGGAAAGGGTCAAATCCCTGACGTCATGCCCATCCACCAGGAGCCTTCCTCCCGTAACGTCATAGAATCGGGGAATGAGGTTGGTGAGGGTGGACTTCCCCACCCCGGAGGGCCCCACGATCGCCACCTGTTTTCCCGGCGGAATATCCAGATCCAGCTTATTCAAAATTTGTTCCGCGCTGTCCGGATAATGAAACGAAACCCGGTCAAAGCGGATATGCCCCCGGACGTGGTCCAGAGAAATCGCATCGTCCTTCTGCACGATATCCGGTTCATAGGACAGGGTGTTTCGATAGCGTTCCAGACCGGTGATTCCCTGTTCAAAGCGCTCGGTAAACTCCACGATCCGCATGACCGTTGCCAGTAGGGTCTGTGCATATAGGATGAAGGCGACGAACTGACCTGGGCTGATCCGCCGGTTCACCAGAGAGACGCCACCCAAAATTAAAATCGTGGAAAGCATCAAGCCGTCAAAAATCCGTGAAATCGAGGAGAAGCCCGCGAGTGCATAGTAAAAACGCTCTTTGATGGAAAGAAATTCCGCATTCTCTCGGTCGAATTTCTCCGCCTCGATGGACTCATTCGTAAAGCTCTTTACCACCTGAATTCCCAAAATCGAGTCTTCAATTCCTGCATTGATCTCGCCAATCTGGTGGCGCTGCTCCATTTGTGTGCGGCGGATGCGTTTCCGATAGGCCCGTGAAGCAAAGAACAGCAGGGGAATCATCACATAGATCACCAGGGTGAGCAACCAGTCCACCCGAATCAGAACAAAAAAGGAAACCAGAATCTTGATGGCTCCGATGAAATATTCCTCCGGACAGTGGTGGGAAAACTCGGTGATGTCAAACAGGTCGGTCGTAAGGTGGGCCATGAGCTGGCCCGTTTTGTGTTTGGCAAAGTAGTCGTGGCTCATCTTCTGCAGGTGGGCATAGATGTCGGCGCGCATGTCCCGCTCGATGCGAGCACCCATGATATGGCCGATGCTCTGCATATAATAGCGGGCGATGACCTCCAGCCCCCGAAGCACAATATAGATTCCACTGATCTTCCCAATATAAGAAATCGTCAGCAGCGCGGCATTGTGGTTGGCCGTATCGATAATCTGAGAGAGAAGCACCGGAAGAACCAGCTCACAGATGGTGGTCAGGGCCGCACAAAACAGGTCCCATGCAAAGATCTTCCAGTTCTTCTTATAATAAGGCACAATCAAGGGCAACAGTTCTCCGGTAGTTGCCGTTTTTTCCATTCTCCATCCTTTCCGGTGACGCGCAATTCGCTGTTCCGGGATTCTGTCCCGGCAGTACTTTTCCGGCGAATTGGTTATAATGAGTTCAATGAACATGTACGAGACAAATTAGCCTATCACATCCGGGGAAGATTCCCAAATCAGGAAGGACATTTTATTGAAAGAGCAGAAAATAATTCTCATTACGGGCGCTGATCGGGGCATCGGCAGGGCGATAGCCGAAGCGCTGGCATCCCCCCATCGAACCCTTCTCCTCCATTACCATCACAATCAAAAGATGGCACAGGAAACGAGGCAGACCTGCCTGGCACAGGGGGCAGATTGTGTCACCTATGCCGCAGATATCAGAGATTTCCAAGAGGTAACGGCCATGTTTCAGCAAATCGAAAGCCGCTTTCACGGGGTTGACGTGTTGATCAACAATGCCGGAGTGTCTGTCTATGGGCTGGCCCAGGACATGAAGGAATCCGATTGGGCGGAGATCTTTGATACCAATGCCCGGGGGACCTTCCTCTGCTGTCAAAATGCCATTCCCCACATGGTCCGCCAGCAATGGGGCCGCATCATCAACATGTCCAGCATGTGGGGGCAAGCCGGGGCAAGCTGTGAAAGCCTCTATGCTGCCAGCAAGGGAGCCATTGATGCCCTCACAAAATCCCTGGCAAAGGAATTAATCTATTCCCATATTACGGTCAATGCCATCGCACCGGGAGCGGTGGATACGGACATGCTTGCCCTTCTCTCTCCCGAAGATCAGAGGGCACTGAAGGAAGAATTGCCCATGGGGCGTTTCCTTCGGCCCGAAGAGATTGCCTACTGGGTCAAGGCAATCGTGGAAGAAGAGGGCGGGGCTCTTACCGGACAAATCATCAGCCCCAATGGAGGACTGGTGATCTAACAAAAAGGAAGCTTCGAAAGAAGCATTCACTTAGGGATTGTAAGAAAAACAGTTATTGAGTGACGTCTTCAAGCGGTGATAAAAGAAATAACGACCATACAAGAGTAGAAATGCTCCTATGTGGTCGTTTTCTTATGCTCAAGTACCAAAATGGTGTGTGAGCTTATTTAAATATGGACACTATCAATGCAATTATCGAAATGATTGTTGGAATCAAAAACTTCACTACCTCAATTGTGTCATGCTTAAATTTTGTTCTTTTGGCTGTTTCCTTATTTTCAAAGTATGTCTTTCCAGCATAAGTTGGTCTTATAATATAATTCCAGCCACTAAGCGTGCTGGCATCAATTTTTTCAAGATAACCTGAATTAACAAGGCTATCAATCTGTTCCTTGTTATCTTCAGGAGAAGAAACCGATGCTTCACTTTTTATAGATAATATATCATATAACGTCTTTAAGACTGCTTCAGAAGACTTATCCATTTACTCACCATCTTTCTTTGTCCAAT
>CALAJY010000053.1 GCA_937923265.1 uncultured Tissierellia bacterium | reverse complement strand
CCGCTCTCTGCCGTTCTCGAATCAAAATTCTTCAATATTTCTTTCATTGCCAGGACTGTCGTTCTGCCAAGATTATCCGAAAGGATGGCGGCGGGAGAAGTTTGAAAGATTCGAATATTTTCAAAGCTATAATCCGGGTCCGCATCGAAAGCAAGGGCTTTCTCCCAGGCAGCTCTCAGGAGCGTTTTTCCATGATCCTCGTCCTTCTCCCAGAGAATGAGGGCCTTCATCGTGAGAAACATACTTTGCAGGCGGTCCAGATAAGATTTTTTCTCCGGAAGCCGGATCATATCGATAAATTGGAGGCCGATTTCAATCCCCTCCCGCGCCTTCTTTTCTTCCCGGGGCTCTTTTTGACAGGAAATCATCACCTGGGTCAGGCACCCGGTGAGAAAGTCGGTGACAAGCCGGGTACGGGCCTGCATCCAGTAATCTTCTGCCTGCGCTAAAATCCTCCTGTCATTTCCGGAAGAAGCAGCGAGGTTTGCCATCATCAAGCTGTTGTGACAATCCATATTATATTGATCGAGTAGGTCCAAGGCCTTGTCAATTTGATGAAGTTCGGAATAGCAGATTGCCATCTGTTGTGCCAGGATGAGCAGGTCGACTTCTTTCGACGTATCCTCTTTGTAGAGCTGTCGCGTTTTTTGAAACTGTTGGAGAGCCTTGCGGAGCATGGAAGGTTGTCCTTGTTGAATTCCTTTTAGATAGTAGCTGATTGCGGCAAGATAATGGGCTTTATAATGATTGGAAAAGTGAAAGACTGCTTTTTCCGATTTTTCAATGGCTTCTTCAAATTCTTTCTTCTTTAAGTGGGCTCGAATTTCTGCCTCAAGGCTTTTAAAATTTTTTTTAGAAAGCGTAAATCCGACGAGTTGGTCAAGGGAGACGTCAAACAGCTGAGCCAGTTCCATGATCCGATTGAGATCGGGAAGGGTACTTCCGGTTTCCCACTTGGAGATGGATCCGACGGTCAGCCCCAGTCGATCAGCCAACTCCTCCTGGGTAAGCCCCTTTTGCTTCCGAAAATATGAAATATTTTTGGAGAGTTTCATCATTTTTTCCTCCTGGTTAATGTTATATATATTTTATGGGAAGGATGATCCAAAAAGAAGAGCATGCTAGTGAAAAAAATAAAAAATTAATTTTCTTTCTGAGAAAATCCAGAAGAGGGCAATAGGGGATCATGGAAGGCCGGGATTACCGAGAAAGAAAAGGGGAAGGGGACCGGGCGATCGTGGGAGACGTGGAATGGCGCAACGAAAAGCGAGGGAGGATGTCCTCTGGGAAAGTGCAGGGTGGCGGCGTGGGAACGAAGAAATTGCCAAGGGCAAGGAAGTGTAACAGGGAAAAAAGTCAGGCACAAGGGGCCGCCGACCGGAGGAACCTGGGAAACCCCGGTTTTTGCTCTTTTCCAGGGGACCACACCCTTGGCTAAATGGGAAATGCGGAAAAAAAGCCAGGGGAAAGCCCCTGGCTAAATGGGAAATGCGGACAAAAAGCCAGGGGAAAGCCCCTGGCTAAGAGGGAAAGCCCCATTCAAGGCTTTCCCTTACTGCTCTTCTTTTTTCCTGGCGGCCTCGAGTAACTCTGCAATCGCCGGATCATGATAATCCCGGACCAAAAGTTTTTCCAAGGTGGCGGCTCCGTCCATGAGATGGAAGTGCGACTGAATTTGCGCAAGATAGGCGGCATCATTGAGATGACTTCGCTTGGAAGAGATTAAGGTAGACGTTCGGCCATGATCCTGCGAAGTGATTAACAGATAATCGCCTTCGACATCCTATCCTGAATCCGGGGAAGGGAGGAGCCAAAATTCAGAAGAGGCCCCATGATCTAATTTTTGGGGAACAAGAGTGCGCGACTTTGTCCCGAGTTCGAGTTGTTGATGCTTCCTCAAAGAGCCCTCTTTTCCCGCTGTTAATCAACGTATTTCACGTACTTACAAACGTAGCCGGTTTTTTCAATGGCCTCTTTAATTGTTTCCTCCAATCCTTGCGGGCCATGAACAATGGCAGATTCCGTTTTCAGCGTGACCTTGGCATCTGTCACCTTCGGGACCCGGCGTAAGGCATCGGCAAGGTGAGAGGCACAAAGGTCGCAGACCATGTCTCCGATTCCCACATCATAATGGGGGCCCTCCGGTTTTTTCGACATAAAGAACATAATACCCTCCGTTTCTTTTCTGACCATTCACTGGTACTAAGTATAACAGAAAGTTACCTATAATATTTGGATTGTAGAAACCGGGATCATAAACACGGATAAATAATACATAATATTATCTTAATGGGAGTTTGGGTATTCATTTACTAAATCGAATTAGAAAGGACGGGAACCATGTTTCAATTAAATGATCAAGTTGTTGTTATTACGGGGGCATCTTCAGGGCTGGGAAGACAGATGGCTCGAGGCTTTGCCGGTGAAGTGTGATGTGACGAAGACGGAGGAAATCGACCACGCGATTACAACGATCGTGGATCATTTTGGAAAAATTGATGTTCTGGTCAATGATGCCGGATCATCCAAGGGCGGAGCGATTCAGGAGATGACGGATGAGGCCTGGGACTTCACCATGGCGATTGATCTCGACAGTGTCTTTAAGATGACCCGGAGGGTTTCGCAGGAGATGTTGAAGAAGCACTATGGCCGGATCATCAATATTGCTTCCATGTATGGGCTTCTTGGAACCAACCAGATGCAGTGTGCTTACCATGCTTCCAAGGCCGCGGTCATCAATTTCACTCGGGCGGTCGCGGCCGAGCTGGCTCCGCAGGGAATCACGGTCAATGCCATTTGCCCCGGTTTCTTTACGACCGAGCTCACCAAGGATACGCTGGAGACTGAAGATTTCAAGCAGTATATGTCCCTGTCCGTTCCCATGAACCGGCCGGGGAAGGAGGGAGAACTCAATGCAGGGGCCCTTTTCCTTGCTTCGAAAGAAGCGAGTTATGTCACGGGGGTGGCCCTTCCCATTGATGGAGGCTGGTCTAGCTCCAAATAACCACAGACAAAAAAGACCTTCCCGGGAGTTCCGGGAAGGTCTTTTCTGATTTTGTAAGGTCGTTCGTTTTTTTCACTGGGCTACAGACGGGGGAATCCACCATCCACCGGTAAATTCACAGCGGTGATGTACTTGGCATCATCGGAGCAGAGGAAGAGGGCGGCGTGTGCGATATCATCCGGTTCCCCATTCTTTTTCATGGGCACATATTGTGCCAAATTGTCCACTTCCGCCTGGCTATCGTATTTTAGAATCGGTGTTACGATGATCCCCGGGCAGATGCCATTGCAGCGAATTCCTTCTGCGGCATAGCTCTTGGCGATGACCTGGGTCAGCATGTTGAGACCCGCCTTGGAGGTGTTGTAGGCATAGCCGCCAACCGAGGGCTTGAGGCCGGCCACAGAGCTTACATTCAGAATGTTTCCCTTGGTCTTAAGAAGATGAGGCATCGCCAACTTGGTCATGACGAAGACGGAACGGAGGTTGGTGCTGATGATGCTGTCGAATTCTTCCGTGCTCATTTCGTCCAGCTTTCTCAGTTGGTAAACGCCTGCGTTATTGACCAAAATATCCAATTTTCCATAATGATCAATGGTTTCCTGAATGAGATGTTCCATATTCTCATCCTTGGAAATATCACATTGAACAAAGATGGCATCTCCACCTTCCTGGTGAATCTCTGCCAATACCTTTTCACCACGTTCCACATTTCGACCGGTGATGACGACTTTGGCTCCTTCTTTTGCAAAGAGAAAGGCACAGCTTTTTCCAATCCCGGAAGTGCTTCCTGTAATGATCGCTACTTTACCTTCTAATTTCATCGTTTCCTCCTAAAGTTTAATGTTGTATCAAATACTCATTTGTTAAAAAATACTATAGATTAATTATACAAGTAAAAATTCAATTCTCAACTTGACGAACACAGGATGGAACCCATCGATGTGGACTGATTTGCTACGATTTTCCTCCCAAACAGGGGAAAATTGCGGATTTTCCATTTTCCTGTTTTCCCACTTAATCTGTGACTTCATCGATCTATTCAAAAATCAAAAGAGAATATAAAAGGTGATGGAAGCATGATTCCCATCAGGGTGGTCATCCAAAAACAACATACAGAAAGAAGACAAAGGACCACTGTGGTCATTTTTGAGTAGGGCAGGGTCCCCCGCCCCTGGGAAATCCCCTTTTTCAAAAGGAGAGCTCGTTTTCAGCTTATCTTCGAATCGACATCTACTGACGCAGGCGACTTCTTGCCATTCGCCTTCGTGCTTCGCACTTGTCTCATGGGAAGTCTTTGCGAATGGAATGGTAAACCAACACGCTCGCCGCTTTGCTGCTAGCTTGTTGGACCATTCCACTCTTTCCCAGGGGACCCCGGTCGGCGGCGCCATGTGCCTGACTTTTTTCCCTGTTACACATCTTTGCCCTTAGACCTTGCTTCCATTCCCACATCGCCTCCCTCCACAATCCCGGGTGTCGGTCGCTGCGCTTTGTTATTGAACTTCTTTTCTTGCTTCACTTTCTTGCCTTTGGCCCTTATTCTCCTTCTCCTGCTACCTCCTGTCTTTTCTGTCCGTTTGCTTGTAGCAGAAAACTCGGGAAGGGCAGGGGAATATGCCGGTTGAAGATTGCGGGGAGTAGCTGTAAAATGGCTAATGTTGTGGAAAACGAGAAGAATAATTCAGGGAGAATGACGATGAAAACACTGGCACTCGCCTTATTTGTAATGATGTATGTTTTAATGATTGCGTTTCCCAAGTACCGCCCCTACTACGCGCTGGGGACGGGGGCGATTTTCGTGGTTACGGGGATACTGCCCTGGAATCAATTGGGAAGCACCATCAATTGGAATGTCTTGATGATGATTTCCGGAACAATGATCATCGTGGACTATTTCATTGAATCGAAAATGCCAAATCTGCTGGCGGACCTGCTTCTGGAACGCTCGAAGAATGTCATGTGGGTGACCATCTTCATGTCGCTGTTCGCCGGGGTGATTTCTGCGTTCATCGACAATGTGGCAACGCTGTTGATGGTGGCGCCCGTGGGACTTGCGATTTGCCGGAAGCTTGCCATCAATCCGGTGGGGATGATCCTGTCGATCGCGGTTTCATCGAACTTACAGGGGGCGGCTACTTTGGTGGGGGACACCACCTCGATCATGCTGGGGGACTATGCCCAGATGAACTTCCTGGATTTCTTCTGGATGAATGGGAAACCGGGAATCTTTTTTGCCGTGGAATTGGGCGCCCTGGCAACGGTGCCCATCATGATGCTTCTCTTCCGCCGGGAGAGGGAACCCGTTTCTGCAGGAATGAGAACGCAGGTCACCGACACCATGCCCAGTATAATGCTCCTGGTCATGGTGGGGGCGCTCATTGTTGCCTCCTTTTTTCCGGAGGCGCCGGACACCATCAACGGAACCATCTGTCTGGCCCTGGCGATGATCACCATGATCATCGACTTCATTCGGCAGCGCACCACCGGGAATGTCAGTCGTGCCGTTTCCAACCTGGATTTTGAGACCCTGCTGCTGTTAACGGGGCTCTTTGTTGCCATTGGGGGAATCACCCATGTGGGCATCATCGACGATTTCTCCCGCCTGATTGTCCGTGTGGGGGGCAACAACCTCTTCCTCCTCTTTACCGTGGTGGTGTGGGGCTCGGTTGCGATTTCCGCCTTTGTGGATAACATTCCCTATGTCGCCACCATGCTTCCGGTTTTGCAGGCGGTGACCGGGTCCCTGGGCATTGAGCCCTATCTTTTATACTTTGGTCTTCTGACGGGAGCCACCCTGGGAGGAAACCTGACCCCTATTGGGGCATCCGCCAACATTGCGGCGGTCGGCCTCCTTCGCAAAGAGGGTCATGATGTGAGTTTCAATGACTTCATGCGGATTGGCGTCCCCTTCACCTTAACGGCCGTCTTTGTGGGCTACCTGTATATCTGGGTGGTCAATGCCTAAAAGACTTGACAGGAAGAATTCTTTCCGCCATACTTTTTTCTAGTTGAATATGGGGAATGAAGTTCTCCCCGGGTTTACCCGAACTGCAAGCGCTAATGACTTCTACCGGAGGTAGAGTTGTTGGCGCTCTTTTTATGAGGAGGTATCATGTTAACGTCATTAGCTTACTTATTTTTGCTGGGCTTTGCCATAGCAACCCTTTGCAAGCGCATCAAATTGCCGGGCCTGATTGGAATGTTACTCACGGGAATTCTCCTGGGACCCTATGTCTTCGGCCGTCTGGATCCCAAAATTCTCAGTATTTCCTCCGAGTTACGCCAGCTCGCCCTGATCATCATCCTGATAAAAGCGGGTCTCTCCCTGGATCTTTCCGATCTGAAGAAGGTGGGGAGACCGGCGGTCTTGCTATCCTTTGTGCCGGCTTCCCTGGAGATTCTGGCCTACACTCTTTTTGCTCCTCCACTGCTGGGAATTTCCGGGATGGAGGGGGCACTTATGGGCGCTGTGTTGGGGGCCGTTTCTCCCGCGGTCGTGGTCCCCAAAATGGTGGAGCTGATGGAGAAAAAAAGAGGAACGAGGAAGGGAATTCCGCAGATGATCATGGCGGGGGCTTCCTGTGACGATATC
The DNA here is from genome assembly GCA_937923265.1 of uncultured Tissierellia bacterium. GTDB lineage: Bacteria > Bacillota > Clostridia > Tissierellales > Peptoniphilaceae > CALAJY01. The sequence continues at coordinate 101,281 of CALAJY010000053.1, read as the reverse complement.
TTCGTGATCGTTCTTTTCACCACCTTTTTGGGCATCGTCCAGGGAGGGAAAGTGAAGCTGTCTGCCTTCCTATCCATCCCCAGCTCGATTCTTCTGGGAATCGCCCTCGGCATCCTGGCAGGATTTCTCCTTTACCAGGTCTTCGAAGGGGCTTACCGTCACCGCCACTATATTCGCAACAGCAACAAGGTGATCCTCATTTTGGGACTTTCCTTTCTTCTCATCAGCATCGAGAACTCTCTGAAAGGGAAAATCGCGATCTCCGGGCTGCTGGCGATTGTGAGCATGGCCTGTGTTTTAAAGCGAAAGAGCCTGCCTTCCATTGCGACCCGTCTCTCCCAGAAATTCGGGAAACTCTGGTTGGCTGCGGAATTGGTTCTCTTCGTCCTGGTGGGGGCTGCGGTGGACATTCGCTACACGCTGGGCGCCGGTCTTGCGGCACTTCTTCTCATCTTCCTCGCCCTTCTGGTGAGAAGTCTGGGCGTTTGGCTGGCCCTCTTCGACACCCCCTTGCTCCCCAAGGAACGTCTTTTCTGCGTGGTCGCCTACCTTCCGAAGGCGACGGTGCAGGCTGCCATCGGCTCGGTTCCCTTGTCCCTGGGGCTGTCCTGTGGTCCCATCATTCTCTCCGTTGCGGTGCTGGCGATACTGATCACCGCCCCCCTGGGAGCCTTCGGCATGAACCTCTTGGAAAATTCCTGTCTGTCTTTGGAGGAAAACGGCGTCGATGAGGGGATAGATTTATAGAATTTATCTATAAAATATGTTAGAAATTGGTAAAAGAAATATTAGTACAACTTTCTTATCCTATAATGAATAAGATCTGTCAACAGAAGGAGCTTGCGTATGTTAATCGACTTGCATAATCATGAGTGCACGTTTTCACCGGACAGCCATCAAAAGCTGGACGATATGGTTCGGGAAGCGAAGCGCATCGGCCTGGATGGGCTGGCCATCACGGACCATGACTCCATGGGACTGAAAGACTTTGCCGAGGAATACAGCAAAAAGGTTGCCTTTCCCATTTTTGTTGGGGTAGAATACTATTCCTTGCAGGGAGACATCGTGGCCTTTGGCATTACGGATTTTCCCAGGGAGAGAATCCCTGCCCAGGACTTTATCGATGAGGTCTACCGCCGGGGAGGCGTGACCATTGCCTGCCATCCCTTCCGAAACAATAATCGCGGCCTGGAAAAGCACCTGGCAACGATTCAACACCTGACGGGGGTGGAGGTCCGCAATGGATCCACGAGTCCGGAGGCGAATGCGCTTGCGGACCGCTACTGCCGGGAACGAGGATTTCAGCGAATCGGATCCAGCGACTCGCATCTGGTGGAGCGACTGGGAATCTATGCCACCCGTTTGGAGGGGGAGTTTTCCACGATTCCCGAATTGGTGAAAGTGCTCAAGGAAGGAAAGACGGAGCCCGTGGTCCTAAAGGACCGCTATCAATTTCATGATCCGGGTTTCGATTGCCCCGATCCGGAATATCCGGGTCGAGAATAGTAATTCATGGAGGAGGAAAGAATGAAAAAGAACGTCAAAGTTTGGCTTTCTCTGATGCTGGCCATGGCACTTGTGCTGACGGCCTGTGGTCAGGGAGAGAAAAAGGAAAGTGCGAAGGAAAGCACAGCAAGTGCTCCGGCTTCCGAAGAAGCAAGGGCAGAAAGCAAAGAGGAAAAAGCGGAAGCGGGAGAATTCAAGGTCGATCCCAAGCTCAAGGGAACCACGTTAAAGGTGATGCAGGCTTATGGCGGAGCCGAGAAGGCCTTTGAAAAATTCAGCGAAATTACCGGAATTAAAGTGGAACCCCTAAGCATGTCCACCGGAAAGGCGCTGGCTCAGTTCCAGGCCGCCAAGGGCGTGACCGGAGCCGATGTTTGGTTCGGCGGTGGCGTGGATAGCTATCTGTCCGCCAAGGACCTGGGCTACCTCATGCAGTACAGCTCTCCCCAGGCAGCAAACGTGGAGGACAGCTTCAAGGATAAAGACGGCTACTGGACCAGCCTGGCCCTGGTTCCCACCGGATTTTTGGTAAACAAGGACGTTCTCAAGGAAAAGGGGCTGGAGGCTCCCAAGACCTGGGAAGATCTGGCAAAACCGGAGTATAAAGGGGAGATCATCATGGCGACTCCCGGAATCTCCGGAACCCAATATGCCATTGTCAACGGCCTTCTCCAGAAGTTGGGTGAAGAAAAAGGCTGGGATTACTGGAAGCGCGTCAACGCTAACATTGACCAGTACGCCCAGGGTGGTGGGGAACCCGGTAAGAAGGTTTCCGCCGGCGAATTCGGTATCGGAGTTCTTGCCGTCACCGGAGGCACCTATGAGCTCGAGAAGAAGTACCCCGTTCAGGTTGTGATGCCCACCGATTCCATTCCCTGGACCCCGGCACCCATTGCGATTTTCCACGATGCGAAAAATGTGGAAGCTGCCAAGGTCATGGTGGACTTCTTCCTCTCCAAGGAAGGGCAGGAGATTTTGAAAGAAGCGGATGGCCGTATCATGGCAAATAAAGACGTGAAACCCGCAGAGGTATTAAAAGATGTGGATACCTCTCTTCTGCTCAAGCAAGATGTGAGTCTGTTTGGATCCCAAAGAGAAGATATCTTGAAAAAATGGGACCAGATGCTTGGTAAATAGTTTGGACGGAAAAGACCCGGGGCAACCCGGGCCTTTTTATAAATAAAGGAGTTTTTATGACTCAGAAAATCCGAAAAAGGGGATCATGGGCGGACCATCTCCTCCTTCTTGCTCTCATAGGGGTCGTTCTCCTCTTTGTGGTGTGGCCCGTGCTGGCAATCACTCTGCACAGCTTTCAGGATCGGGGAGGCTTCACTCTTAGCTATTATCAGGAATTATTGAACGACCGCAATCGGGTCATGCTATGGAACAGCCTGTGGACGGCCGGCCTTTCCGCTTTGATCTCTGTGTTTTTTGCGGTGGTCTTAAGCCTATACACCTTTATCAGCCATCGCCGGACGAAATATCTGTTGGAACGGGCTTGCATGATTGCGATGATCTCTCCACCCTTTGTTTCTTCACTGGCCTATATTACCCTGTTCGGGCGAAGGGGCCTGATCACCTATGGCTGGCTGGGACTGCACTTTACGCCCTATGGACCGCATGGGATTGTTCTTTTGGAATCCATGGGAGGGATCGCCTTTGCCTCCCTGCTGCTCTTGTCCAATTTGGACCAGATTGATGCCTACCAGCTTCTGGCTTCCCGGGATCTGGGAGCGAAAGCGGGGACAACCCTTCGTACCGTTGTTTTTCCCAAGCTGCTCCCCGGGATTCTCTCCGCCTATTTTCTGCTCTTTACGATGAACCTGTCGGACTTTTCCACCCCCATTGCCATAGGGGGAGACTTTAAGGTTCTGGCGGAAGAGGCCTACTTGCAGGCCATTTCCACCCCCTTTCTGGGCAAGGCGGCAGCCATCAGTGTGGCCCTGGTGCCGGTTTCCATTATCGCCTCCTATTTTTATCGGATGAACATGAAAAATCGGGATACCTCGACGGTTCGCAGCGGCTCCTTCTTTGACAGCAATTATCGGATGGAAGCGCGTCCCCTGCTGAGGGGGTTGCTTTTTTTGCCGGTACTTCTCTATTTTGCGGTTGTCATTCTCAAGTATGGCACGATTTTCCTCTCCGCCTTCTCCAACACGGCGAGGGGATATATCCAATGGACGGCGGAATATATTCAGGACCTTCCTCCGACCTTTTTCCAGTCCCTTTTCCACAGCTTGATCTTTAGTGCTTTGGCAGGATTGATTTCCAGTTCGATTGGTTTCACGATCTCCTATTACAACGATCGCCGGGGACAGCGCGGGATGAACCTGGTTGAATTTTTTGCCAACCTTCCTTATCTCATCCCCGGAATTTTCTTTGGACTGGGCTATGTGGCTGCTTTTTCCGGTCCGCCTCTGATGCTCCGAGGAACCGCTGTGATCCTTATTGCCAACTATGTGTTTCGACAGCTGACGGTCCCGGTCAAGAATGCCAATGCGGGATTCAAGGCGCTGAGTCCCAAGCTGGATCAAGCGGCAAGAGACTTGGGGGCCACGCAGCTGCAGCTGTTACGAACGGTTCTGCTTCCCCCTTTGATGCCCCATTTCATAAGTTCCTTTATCACGGTCTTTACCTCCTCCATGTCCTCCATGGGGGCGATCGCCTTTTTGGTTTCCCCCGGCATGAATGTGGGAAGCATGGAGATTTTCAATGCAGTGATCATGGGAAGCTATGGGGTGGCCTCTTTGGAGGCAGTGATTTTAATGTTCGCCATCGCCATCGTCAATTTACTGGCCTTTGGCGTTCTCCAAGCCAGTCGAAGAAAGAGAAGGAGGAAGGGATGAGTTTTATCCTGGATCATTTACGGAAGATGTTTGATGAGGAAAATGGGGTTCGTGAGATCAGTCTGGAGATTGAGCAGGGGGAATTTGTCACCCTACTCGGACCATCCGGATGCGGAAAGACGACGATTTTACAGATGTTGGGAGGCTTTTTGGAACCGGATCAGGGACGGATTCTGCTCGGGGAGAAGGATATCACGCATCTTCCTCCCGAAGAACGACCCTTGTCCACCGTTTTTCAGAATTATGCACTATTTACCAATATGAATGTGGTGGAGAATGTCTCCTATGGGATCCGCTATAGCAATGGCATCAAGGGAAAGAAAGCCCGAGAGAAAGCGGAAGAGGCGATTGCGCTGGTGGGGCTCAAGGGCTATGAGAAGACCCCGATTCAGCAGCTCAGTGGGGGGCAACAGCAGCGGGTGGCCTTGGCGCGATCCATTGCGATTGAACCCCAGGTCCTGCTCTTGGATGAACCATTTAGCAATCTGGATGCGGCCCTGCGGGTAAGGATGCGGCAGGAGATGAAAGAGCTGCAGAAAAAACTTGCCATTACCATGGTGTTTGTGACCCATGACCAGGAGGAGGCCTTCTCGATTTCCGACCGCATCGTTGTCCTGTCCAAAGGGCAGGTGCAACAGACGGGAAGGCCGGAAGAGATTTATTATCGGCCAAAGAATGACTTTGTGGCCCATTTTGTGGGAGAAGTCAACCCGGACCCTCAGCTTCGCCCGGAGGACCTACTCTTGGCTCCCGGGGGAGAGGGAAGGCTGCTTCGGCGAACCTTCCTGGGACCTTCCACTCGCTATGAAGTGGATTGGAAGGGGGAAGTTTGGATTGTCAAGGCCAGTGGCCAACAGCCCGATTTGAAAGTGGGAGATTCCGTTCATATTCTGGCAAGAGAAGAGCTAACAAAAGCGAACTAATGAGGCAGTTAAAAAGCCAACCCTCCTTGCTTGGGTTGGCTCTTTATTATTAAGCATTCTTCTGTTTTCTCTTTCTTCAAATTCCTTTATTTTTTAAAACAGCTCATGCTTTCTGTTGGCTTCCACGGCTTCTTCCCGATAACGCACCATAATCTCATGGAAGATATCACGGTTGGAAGGAGGCATGAAGGTGATGGCATTCGCTCCTGCGGCGATGGTCTCCTTGATGGATTCCTCCGTGGGCCCTCCCGTGGCGATAATGGGAACATCGGGATAGTCCTGACGAATTTTTCGCACAATCTGGGCGGTTTTTGCGGCTCCGCTGACGTTTAAAATGTTCACACCGGAGTCCAACCGCTCTTGGATGTCGGTGTACTCACTGACCACGGTGACGATAATGGGACAGTCGACCTCCTGGCGAACCAGCTCCAACGTTTCCCGGGAGGTGGGTGCATTCAACACCACGCCGTAGCAACCGTAGGACTCCGCAAAGGTTGCCATTTTTGCACTCCGTGCGCCGCTGGTCTTGCCCCCGCCGACGCCGCCGAAAAACGGAGTCGATGCGACGTGGGAAATCGCCTCAAAGATGGAGGGCTGGGGGGTGAAGGGGAAGACGGCTAAAATGGCATCCGCATTGGTGTTGGCGATAATCGCAATGTCGGTGGTAAAGATAATCGATTTAATCCTCCGCCCGTGGAGACGAATGCCGGAACAATCGGCAATGCATTGCGGAGCTCGAATAAAGTCCGAGCGAAGTTTCGACTGAAATTCGGGAACGTTTTTGACTTTTTTTAAAACAAAGTCGGTATGGCTCTCTGTCATGGTTACCTCACTTTTTATGAATTCAAATCTTTTCATGGATTTCTTTGCTTCTGTGTTACGAATCTTTTATGATAGGTGTAGCATCTTGGAAAAATTCTTTGTACGATTTTACCGAGGAGTGTGCCCTCTCTTAAATGACAAGGGATGTGTTCCATCTAGAATATTATTTCATTCAAGGCAAGTTATTTCAACTGAAACAAGAAAAAATAGTTCGTGGAATTTATTGAACCAGAAAGCAGGAAGCCATGACAGAGCTCTACACGGCAAAAGAAGTCAATGCCGCCCTAAAAAAAATACTCGAAGAAGAGCGGGACCGGCTGAGGGTGAGGGGGATTTCCCCCACCCTGGCGACCGTCCGGATCGGGAATCGCTCGGTGGACGGGGCCTATGATGCGGGTCTCCATAAAAAGATGGAAAGCTTTCAAATTACAGTCCGCAGCTTCGAATATCCGGAAGATCTCGGACAAGAAGAATTGATTGAAAAGATTCACTATCTCAATGCCGATTCGGAAATCCACGGGATTCTCCTCTTTCAACCCCTTCCCGAAAGCTACGACAGTGCAAAGGTGAAGCTTTCCCTCGCCTATGAGAAAGACGTGGACAGTGCGGGACTGATCAATTTGGGAGCGGTGGTTTCCGGGGAAGAGGGGCACTTTGCTTATTGTGCTCCGGAAGCGGTGCTGGCGGTTCTCGATCACTACGGGATTTCCGTGAAGGGAAAGGATATCTGCATCATCGGAAGTGGGCTCCTGGTGGGAAGGCCCCTGGCCATGCTCTTGTCCAATCGTCTGGCAACGGTTCTTCTTTGCAATGTGTATACCAAGGATGTCCCTCAGTATTCCAAGCAGGCGGATATTGTCATCTGTGCCTGTGGGGTGCCCGGTCTGGTGGGAAAGAAGTATCTTTCTCCCGGACAGATCGTCATCGATGTGGGAACAACGTTTGTGGACGGGAAACTCCGGGGAGACCTGAATCGGGAAGAGGCGGAGGGTCTGGTGGAGGCCTACACACCCACTCCGGGAGGGATTGGTGCCATCACCACAACCATCCTCGCCCGACATGTTATGGAAGCGGCATTGCGAAGTCCAGGAAGGAGATAGAATATGAGAAACCCCGTAGATCGGATGTATGAAGAAGCGGCAAGAAGGCTCATGGAGACGGGCTACTCCGAGCAAGCGGTTGCCGGTGCGCACGTTCGCCCCGTGTGGGAGGATGGAACCCCTGCCATGACCCGGTACTTACCCCAGCAGGTCTTTCGCTACGAACCGGGGCTGGTGCCCTTAACCAACTATCGGAAGACGGCGTGGAAAACGGCGATCAAAGAGCTGCTTTGGATCTATAAGGATAAATCCAATGACGTGAATCTGCTGCGCGACCGCTATCACGTGAAGTATTGGGATTCCTGGAAGAATGAGGAGGGAACGCTGGGAACGGCCTATGGTTACCAGGTGGGAAAGAAATTTCTTTCTCCGGAAACGGGAGAGGAGACCGACCAGATCAGCCGCTTGATTCAAACCCTTCGGGAGGATCCCCTCAATCGCCGGATCATGATGAGCCTCATCGACATGGATGATTTACATGCCATGACCCTGATCCCCTGTGCCTTTCTCACCCTGTGGACGGTGACGGAGGACCGGCTGAACATGACCCTGGTGCAACGAAGCGGAGATTTTTTGGCGGCGGCCTCTCCCGGTGGCATCAACAGCTTTCAATACTATGCCCTCCTCTGCATGGTCGCCCGGGTCACGGGTTACCGGCCGGGCCAGTTTGTGCATTTTATTGAGAACCTCCATATCTATGACCGCCATGAGGAAATCGTGCGGGAAGTGTTAAAAGCGGAGGTGGAGCAGGCTCCGCGACCTCGCCTGCTTTTGAACCCTTCGGTGAAGGAATTTGAAGATTTTACCATTGATGATTTTCAGTTGGAGGACTACCGGCCGGACGGCAGAAAGTACCGGATTCCCATCGCCCTGTAAGGCGGGGGGGCCAAGCCTTCCGGAAAAAACGCTAACACAGCGCGGCAAGGCGGGAACAGAGGGCGGAAAATTGTTCCCCTTCCAGACTGCGGAGCGTAACCAGAAAGCAGCGCGGGGGAATGGCTGTTTTCATAAGAGAAGTCCGGGCATAGTTTCGAAGGGGATCCAGAAGGATTCCCTTTTTCTTTGCGGCTTCCACCAGAGCCGCCTCTCCCAGCGGGCTCTTCAGGATCATGAGAAAGTGGTTTCCCGCTTCCACGTCAAGCAGATGAACCTTTTCTTTGAGGGAGGAGGCCGCTACGGCGTTCAGAAAGGCATCCCGCTTTTTTCGGATATCGTGGCGCAGGCGATGGAGATGGCTTTCAAAGTGCCCCTCCCGGATGAAACGGGCGAGACTCTCCTGCTCCAGAGGGGAGACGGTGGACGAGAAAAAGGAGAAGTCTTTTTGGAAGCGGGTCATGAGCCTGGGGGGAAGGACCAGATAGCTGACTCGAACGCCACCCAGCAGCGTTTGGGAAAAGGTGTTGAGGTAGATGACCCGCCGGTTCCGGTCCAGACTGTAGAGGGAGGGCAGGGGATAGCCGCTGAGAGGGAGCTCACTATCGTAATCATCTTCGATGAGGTAGCGGTCCCTGCCTTCCCTTGCCCAGTTCAACAGGGCCAATCTTCGGGCAATGGGAAGAATCCGCCCGGTGGGATACTGGTGGGAGGGGGTGAGGTGGACGACGGCCTTGCAGGGCGCATTCTTGGGAACCGGCATCCCCCCTTCCTCCAGGGGGAGATGGTGGAGAGTAAGACCATAACAGGAATAGACCCGGTGGAGTTTGGGATAGCCCGGATCCTCCAAATAGATGGGACAGTCTTTTCCCAGAAGCAGGGCCAAAAGACCGTAGAGGTACTCACTCCCGGCTCCGATGAGGAGGCGGGAAGGGTCCACGCTCATCCCCCGATAGGAGAGCAGGAAATCGGAGAGACTCTTTCGAAGGGACCAGAGACCTTGACTGTCCTGGCGGTGCAGCAGGTCCTCTCGAGAAGAAGAGAGGACCCTTCGAACCGTTTTCGTCCAGTTGGAGAAGGGAAACAGACGGGGAGAGGGACTTCTTCCCGTGAGGTCGTACCGGTAACGGGAAGCTTTGGGCGGGCGAGAGGGATCCTTTTTTTGAGGCAGCTTGTTCCTTTCCGCATTGCGATCCTGCAGGTTGGGCAGGGGGGCCACGAAGTAGCCCCTTCGTGGATGACTGAGAAGAAAGCCCTCGGCCTTGAGCCGCTCGTAGGCATTTTCCACGGTGATCACGCTGACCCCAAGATGGCCGGCCAGCCTTCGCTTTGAGGGCATCTTTGCCCTTGCGGGCAGGCTTCCCTCGAGGATCTCTTTTTTTATGGCGAGGCTGAGCTGGAGGTAGAGGGGATCCCTTCCGGCCCGATTCAAGGCATAGGTTCGCATGGTAACTCCAATCTGGTCTTTTTATTTTGGAATAATCTGGTTATTGTAATAAGGTCACACTCCCATTATATTCAAAGAAAACAAGGAAGAAAGGGGAGAACGATGGCAAGAAAACAGTGGAATCGGGAAGAGTTGGAACGGCAGCTTCGCGGGGGTGTGATCATGGATGTCACCAGCCCGGAGCAGGCAAGGATCGCACAAGAGGCGGGAGCGGTGGCCGTGATGGCCCTGGAGCGGGTTCCCGCCGATATCCGACAGGCGGGCGGAGTTTCCCGCATGAGCGATCCCGGGATGATCCGGGAAATTCAGGAGGCGGTGACCATCCCCGTCATGGCGAAATGCCGCATAGGCCACTTTGTGGAGGCGCAGATTCTGGAGGCAATCGGGATTGACTGCATCGACGAGTCGGAGGTGCTCTCGCCGGCGGACGATCGTTATCACATTAGGAAAAGGGACTTTTCTACCCCCTTCGTCTGCGGAGCCAGAGATCTGGGAGAGGCGCTTCGCCGAATCCTGGAAGGTGCCTGGATGATGCGGACCAAGGGGGAAGCCGGAACCGGCGATGTGATCCAGGCCGTTCGTCATTTGCGAAAGATCAACGGGGAGCTTGCACGGATAAAGGGCATGCGCACGGATGAACTCTTTGAGGCGGCCAAGGAATACCGGGTTCCCTACGAATTGGTGGAGCAGGTGCATGAGCGGGGCAAGCTTCCCGTGATGAACTTTTCCGCGGGCGGTGTGGCAACTCCGGCCGATGCGGCCCTCATGATGCAGTTGGGGGCGGAAGGGGTCTTCGTGGGATCGGGAATTTTCAAATCGGGAGATCCTGCCAAGCGAGCCAAGGCGATCGTGGAGACCGTTCGGCACTATCGGGAACCGAAGATCATCGCCGACTTGTCTGCCAATCTGGGCGAGGCCATGGTTGGCATCAATGCGGAGGAAATTGACCTCATCATGGAGGAGCGTGGCCGCTAAACTCTGTTGGGTCCCTGCGAAAGCAGGGGCTCTTTTTTTGTCTTAGGGTATAATAGAGCCGATGTATAGAAAGAAAAGGGAAGAAAGCGAGGAAGGATGAACCAGAAGACCAACATTTTACTTTTCGATATTGATGGGACCCTTCTTGGGGATCGCACTTGTATTCCGAAATCCTGTGTCTCGGCCATCCATCAAGCACGCAGGGAGGGCTGCCTCGCCTTCATAAATACGGGGCGAGCTCGGGGCCTGGTGCCCGATTCCATCGTGAACATCGGCTTTGACGGACTCTTCTGCGGTTGCGGAAGCTACACAGAAATTGCGGGAAAGATCTTAGAGAATGCCCTTCTCACGGAGGAGCAGCTGGAGCGGATTCGAAGGACGGTGGCTTCCATGAAGGCCTTTGTCGCCTATGAAGGTCCGGAGCATGTCTACTACCGGATTGGGGATAATCCCGAGCTGCAGAAAAGAGTGGAGGAAGACTGGTCGCGGGACGAGGCCTTGATGAACTCCAAACCGGACGAACCCGGTTTACTTCGGGTGAACAAGTTTTCCATTTACACCCAGCATCCCGAAGAGATCCGCCGATTGGAGGAAGAGGTGGCGGATTTTGCTTACGGAATTCAGCACAGCAGCGATTTTGTGGAGTTTGTTCTCAAGGGCCACTCCAAGGCCAAACCCCTGCAGGAACTGCGTGACCGGTATCCGCAGGCAACGCTCTACGCCTTCGGCGATGGGAAGAATGATATTCCCATGATCGATTTGGCGGATGTGGGGATTTGCATGGGGGATGGCAATCACGCCTTGAAGGAGCGGGCGGACTATGTGACGACCGCCCTCCGAGAAGAGGGAATCAAAAACGCCCTCCTGCATTTCCATCTGCTTTCGGAAGACTGACAAGAGACGAGGGGAGCTCAAAAGCGAATCCGGATTTTGACAGCCTTGTAGAATTTTTCTTTTTGCAGGATTCGGAAAAGATTTCACTTGCTCAGGGAAAGAGGAGTTCCACCACGATTGGGGAGAACGACAAAAAAGAATTTGGCGGCATGCCAGGGAGGAAGGAATGAACGATCAAGAGAGAAACGAAGACCTATTTGCATTTATTCAGGAGTCCGCATCCATGTTTCACACGACGGCGGCTCTTCGGAAGCGCTTGCTGGATGCAGGCTTTGAGGAATTAAAGGAAGCCGACGATTGGAAGATTTCGGAGGGCGGTTCCTATTTTACCAGTCGGAACGGGTCGAGTTTGCTGGCCTTCCGGGTGGGAAGTGACCTCCGGGATCTCCACTTTCAAATCACGGCGGCTCATGGGGATTCTCCCACCTATAAGGTCAAGGCCGTTCCGGAACTGGAGGGACCGGGAGAATATCTAAGGCTCAATGTGGAGGGCTACGGCGGAATGATTGATTCCACCTGGTTTGATCGCCCCTTGGGTCTGGCGGGAAGAGTCTTGGTGAGGGAAGGCGACCGGGTCTTGAGTCGTCTCCTTCATATCGAAGACGATGTGCTTCTGATTCCGAACGTCGCTATTCACATGAACCGGAACATCAATGACGGTTATCACTACAACACGCAGGTGGACCTGCTCCCGCTCTTTTCGGCGGGAAGATTGAAAAAAGGCGACTTCGATAAGATGATCGCTTACTATCTGGACCTGGATGCCGATCAGATTCTTGCCAAAGACCTGTTTTTGGTGAATCACCAGGCCCCCTCCCAGTGGGGATATAAGAAGGAATTTATCTCCACGCCCAAGCTGGATGATCTCCAGTGTGCCTATGTTTCGCTGGAAGGTTTTTTAGCGGCAAAGGAGCCTTCTTCCATCAATGTGTTCTGCTGCTTTGATAATGAAGAGGTGGGATCCAATACCAAGCAAGGAGCCATGTCTACTTTTTTGAAGGACTGCCTGAAGAGACTTCTTCTGTCCTTGGGTAAACAAGACCAGGACTACTACCGTGCGGTCGCCAAGTCCTTCCTCATCAGCTGTGACAATGCCCATGCCGTCCATCCCAACCACGGGGAGCTCACCGACAAGGGCAACTGCTCCTACCTCAACAAAGGGATTGTCGTCAAGGAGGCGGCCAACCAGAAATACACCTCGGATGCCTTCAGTCAGGCAATCTTCCGGACCATTTGTAAAGAAGCTGAGGTCCCCGTCCAGTCCTTTGCCAACCGGTCGGACATGCGGGGGGGATCCACCCTGGGAAATCTTTCCAATACGCAGGTAAGCTTACACGCCGTGGATATCGGCCTTCCCCAATTGGCCATGCATTCCAGCTATGAGACGGCAGGCGCCAAGGACACGGAATATGCGGTCCGGGCCCTAACCTGCTTCTTCCGGGGAAATCTGGAGATCCAGGAAGCGGAGGGCTTTTCCTTCCAGGCCAGGTAGATTGAAGGGAAGCGCATCGTTCGCTCGCACCGCCGGAACCTATAAACAGACACAGAAAAAAGCAGCCTCGAGTGCGTCGAGACTGCTTTTTTTGAAAATCGGTCTTAGTGATCGGATCGCGAATAGCTGTTTTTCATCAGGGAGCTGGCATCAAAGAGGACCTTGTCCAAAAGCTTGTCGGTCTCTTTCCGGAGCATCGCTGCCACTTCCTCATTGACCGCTTCCAGCTCATCCTGGAGCTTCTTGTCCGACTTCTTTTTCTTGCCCAGCTTCTTGTCTGCTTGGTTGACCAGGGCATGACCCTGGGATTGGACGGCCTCCTGGAACCGTTCCACATGGGGAAGGGTCTTGTGGAAGTAGGGGTCCGCCAAGGCGGCAATCAGCCGGTTCATCCAGTAGGAACTCTCCGTGGTGATTCGTTCCGGCGTGTTGAGATAGGCCGGGAGCTCATTCACATTGGTGTAGAAGGGAGCGACCGCATTGTAGACGTTGGAGCCAAAGGCTACCCACTCCAGACTGCGGATGGGTTCCGGCAGGTAGGGGCGAATCTGCACAATGGCTAATTGGTCGTTGCGGTTGATGCCGATGGGACGGTACGCGGCCTTGCAACCCGGCTGGGTCTCTCTGCCATAGGGATCGTAGGGAGTTCCCTGGTAATGGTGGGACAGGAGATATTTCACATCTTCCACCGTGATTTTCCGCTCCGGTGTCCGGCACCAGGGGATATCATCCGACTCGGGCGTGTAATCCGCATCGGGACCGTCCCAGTAGTTGCTGTGGGGATTCAGGTAGCGTTGGATGACCCAGGCACGGGGCGTGTTGTACACATGGTCCGCATCCGAGGCAGAACCGAAGGCCTCCCGGGGATTCCACTCTCCCTCCAGGGTAAGATCCAGGTAGTTGTCCTGAATAAATTCTCGGAGATCCTTGGAGCACATATATTCTTTCTGCTCGCCCAGGGCATCGTCCAGATCCAGGCGATCCAGTCCCAGCTGGTTGGGCATGGTGACATAGCAGTCGTCGGGGACCCGTCTTGCCATCCAGTGGTGACCGCCGATGGTCTCCAACCACCAGATTTCATCCACGTCTTGGAAGGCAATCCCGTTCATCTCATAGGTTCCGTATTTTTCCAGGAGTTCACCGAGCCGAACCACGCCTTCACGAGCAGATTTGATATAAGGAAGGACCAGGGTGACCATGTCTTCCTCGCCAATGCCGCCAATCTCCTCCGCCTGGTAATCCTCGTCTCCCCGTTTGCCTTTTTTCTCTTTATAGACCACCAGGGGGTCCGCGCCGAGCACCCGTTCATTGGAGGTCAGGGTTTCCGTTGCCGTCATGGAGACATTGGCCTCGTTTACCCCAACGGCTCCCCAGACGCCGATGTGATCGGAGGCGTTGGGCATGCAGGTGTAGCGCATGGGGTTCTTGGGAAGGGGAATCTTCACCTTGGAAAGAACCGAAGTATAGGTTTTCGGTTGGTCTTCCGGTTGGATGACCACGCATTTTTTAGATTCAAACTCGCCGGAGCCGGAGTCTTCGTTACGGGCCACCAAGGTGGAACCGTCATAGCTTGCGGCTTTCCCGACTAAAATCGTTGTACAGGGCATCATTTCCTCCTTTAGGAAAATAGTTATAGGGGTTTTCTCCTACATGCCTATACTACCACGGAAATTATTTTGGGGTCATCCTCTCTGCAAGATTTTCAGACTTCCCCCCATGGAGACCTGCTCTAAGGATTGCCCCTTCACCCGGCCTAAGATCACTGCCCCGAATCCGTGCAAACGAACTTGAGAATTTCCTACGGTAAGTCCCTTGCAATTGACATCGCCTGCCCCACTTAATTGGCAAGCAAACTCGGTCACCTCTCCTTGTGCGACCGTAAGGTTTCCGGCACCGGACATAGACACATCCAATAATTTGCCCTGGATTCGGTTTATTTTCACATCACTTGCCCCGGATAGTTGCAATCTTGCACTGGCACAGGATGCCAACTTTAACTCTCCTGCTCCGGAGGAGCGTAGCGTAAGATCGCCCGCTTCTTTCAAGTCAATATCTCCGGCTCCTGAAATTTGTAAGTCGGCTTGAAGAAAGTTAATCTGAGAATCGACGTTGCTGGCCCCGGAAGAAGAAAGGGTCAGTTTTTCTAAGCGGTCTTCCGGACAATAAAGCAGAATTCGACGGTTCTCCTCGTGAAAAAATTGAAAAAATCTCTTGTTCTTTTCCTTTATTTTTTCGGAGCTCACATACAGGCAATCTTCCTGTTGGGTAATCTGAACTTGTTTGATAAATTCGGGACTTCCTTCCACCTTCCATGAGAATTGGTTATTCTGACTCTTTTGGATTTCTACGCTACTTGCGCCATGGATGGTAATATCGAGCCGGCGGATTTTGCCGGGAGATTCTCCTCTTTTCTCCTGATTTTTTCCCCGTTTCTCCTCTTCATAAAGTTCTCTGGCAAAGACAATGAAGATTTGGCTCCCCTTGTGGCTTATGGAGATATTTTCCTTTAGGTCGGCTTGTGAGCCATTTTCAAAGTAGACCATCTCCTCTTCTTGCCGTAAGAAAGAGGCATCGGAATAGCAAGCCCGGTCCTGATAATGGGCCACCAAGGGGAGCCCATGATAGCTTTCCGGAAATTCCCTTGGCGCAAGGTCCACTTTCTCTCCTTCTTCTTGAGCAGCAGAGACATCTGCGTTTTCCAGACCAAAAAGCTGGTCCATCGACAAATGAAGTACTTTTCCAATCTCGGGAAGGAAAGAGATATCCGGGCAACCCATCCCATTTTCCCATTTCGATACGGCCTGCGGGGATAGACCCAATTGGTTCGCTAAGTCGCTCTGTGTCATCCCTAACTTTTTACGTGCCTCGGCAATAATCTGTCCCATCTGGTAATTGTTATTCATGGTACACCTCCTTTTTTTTTATCGTAGCCGGAGAGTTGAGAAAAAGAAATCGACAGCTGGTTGTTTTCTGCGGAAATCACTCCAACGAATCGTTGTACAACGATTCGTTGGAAAACATGCCAACTTATTTTACTATATAGGATGAAATGATGAAATTTTGTGAGGATGATCACAAAATGTTACAATAAGAAAAAAGGAGGGAAGATATGCAAAAAACCATTGACCGGGCGACTTGTTTAGCCTGTGCACGATGCATCGAAGGAATCCGTCTTTTCCGGGACTTTTCGGAAGAGGAGCGCCTACATATCATGCAGACGGCGGACCATCTTCTCTATTCCAAGGGAGAAACGGTCTTCTCGCCCGAAGATCCGGCCAACCGACTCATTATCGTTCAGCAGGGCAAGTTAAAGCTCTGCAACTATGATTGGGAGGGGAGAGAACATATTTATGGGATCATGACCCCGGCAAGCACCCTGGGGGAGGAGACCCTGTTTTCGGAATCCAGCTATGGCCTTCGGGGGGAAGCACTTACTCCTGTGCACCTCTGTGTTCTGAGCCGGACCCGCTTGGAAGAGCTTTTAAGAAAGGATCCGGATTTTGCGATTCGCTTTATTCGCTCACTTGGAGAAAAGCTTTCGGACAGCCGGGAGCTGGTCTCTCTTCTCAGCATTGAAGATGCGAAAGAGCGGCTGGCACACTTTTTGCTCAGCCGGCAAAAGCTGCTCCAGGGGGAGCCCATTCGGCTCAGTCGGCAGACCATTGCTTCTGCGATTAATTTGTCCCGAGAGACGGTTTCCAAAAAATTGAATGAGTTGGCCCGGGAAGGAAGTATCCTTCTGGATGGCTATAAGAACATCCGGATTCTTCATCCGGAACAATTGATTGCGACTAATTCGGACAGGTAATTTCCATGACCTTTTCAATCATGTTATGAAGGAGTCGGGTGGTTGGGGTATCCACCGCCCGATAATAGACCTCCCGACCCTCTCGACGGCTGGTGATGAGCCCGCTGTTTTTAAGGGGGCGCAGATGGTGGGAGATGGCAGGACTGGACATGTCCAGCATGGAGGACAGGTTAATCACACATTCCTCATAATGACAGAGGAGCCAAAAGATGCGCACGCGGGTCGGATCGCCCAGCTGCTTGAAGACCTGAGCGATGGCCTGAAAATCCTCGATCTGGTCCAGCTTCTGACGAAGATACGGTAAATTTTCTTTTTGCCCGTGTTGATGGGGCAGATGATCATTGGTCATGATTTTCTCCAAAATTTTTAGAAATTTGGTTGACTTTTGCCTGTGACTGAATTATACTGCATGCATAACGATTAAACAAATGATTAATAGTTAAATCTGTTGAGCAAATTTATGAGGATTCGGGAGGGAATACCTATGAAAAAGACCTATGAGATCGAAGTGGAGTGTGCGAACTGTGCCAACAAGATGGAGCAAGCGGCAAAAGAGACACAGGGGGTTCAGGATGCGAATGTGAACTTCATGATGCAGAAGATGACGGTACGCTTTGAGGAAGGCCGGGAGCCGAAAGAGGTCATGGATCGCGTTTTTCAGGCTTGCCGCAAGATTGAGCCGGATTGTGAGATTGCTTTTTAGACTTTCCCACAAGAAGAGCAGAAAGAACAAGAAAGGACAGCAGAACATCTGCTGTCCTTTCCTCAGAATATAGAGAGGAGGGGAACGATGAAGAAGAAGCAGAAAAAAATGTTGGGTCGTATTATTGGAACGTTTGTCGGACTGCTGGTCTTAAACCTTTTGCCCCTTCAGGGAATCGTTCGACTTTTAGGCTTTTTCGCCCTTTATCTTTTGATTGGTTACGATATTTTACAGAAAGCGATTCGGGGAATCCTGAATGGACAGGTTTTTGATGAGAACTTTTTAATGGCCATTGCCACGGTGGGGGCCTTTGCCTTAGCCATTTATGAGAAGAGTGGGGACTATAATGAAGCCATCGCCGTAATGCTCTTTTACCAGATTGGCGAGCTTTTTCAATCCTATGCGGTGGGAAAAAGTCGAAAGAGCATTACCGATTTGATGGATATTCGACCGGACTACGCGAATATGGAAAAAGAGGGAAGCCTGCTCCAGGTGGACCCCGATGAGGTGGAAATCGGATCAATCATTGTGGTGCAACCCGGAGAGAAGGTACCACTGGATGGAGTCGTTATGGAGGGTAGAAGCAGCCTGAATACCTCGGCTCTGACCGGGGAGAGCATTCCTCGGGACGTAGAACCCGGCGACGAAATTATCAGCGGCTGTATCAATCAAAGCGGCATGTTGAAGATTAAGACGGAGAAGGAGTTTGGAGAATCCACGGTCTCTAAGATTTTGGAATTGGTGGAGAACTCCTCTTCCCATAAATCACAGTCCGAGAATTTCATGTCCAAGTTTGCCCGCTATTATACGCCACTGGTATGCTATCTGGCCCTGGCGTTGGCCCTGGTTCCCCCCTTGGCGAATCTGCTCTTGCTGGGAAATTCCCCCGCCTGGGATGTCTGGATCTATCGAGCCCTGATCTTCCTCGTCATTTCCTGCCCCTGTGCATTGGTGGTGAGTATTCCCCTGAGCTTTTTTGCCGGCCTGGGCGGAGCCAGCCGGGAGGGAATCCTGATTAAGGGATCCAACTATCTGGAGACCCTGTCCAAGGCCAGCACCGTTGTCTTTGATAAGACGGGGACCTTGACCAAGGGGGTCTTTGAGGTTTCCGCCGTCCACCACAGCAAGGTGGACGAGAAAAAGCTGCTGGAGCTAGCCGCCCATGCGGAGAGTTCCTCCACCCATCCCATCAGCAAGAGCCTGCAAGAGGCGTACGGAAAGCGGATTGACCGCAACCGGGTCAGCGATGTGGAAGAAATTTCCGGCCATGGGGTGATCGCGAAGGTGGACGACATGACCCTGGCCTGTGGAAATGACAAGCTGATGAAAAAGCTGGGGGTCGATTTTATCCCCTGCCACAGCGTGGGCACCATTATTCATGTGGCGATTGACGGAAGTTATATGGGTCATATTGTCATCTCCGACGTGGTCAAGGAGGATGCTCCGACAGCCATTCATCGGCTCAAGGAAGCCGGGGTGAAGCGGACGGTCATGCTTACGGGAGACCGAAAGGCGGTTGCCGACCAGGTGAGCGGTCAGCTGGGACTGGATGAGGTGCATTCCGACCTGCTACCCGAGAACAAGGTGGAGCGGGTCGAACAGCTTCTCTTGGAGAGCCAGAACGAAAAAGGGAAACTGGCCTTTGTGGGCGATGGAATCAACGATGCTCCGGTGCTGACCCGAGCGGATATTGGAATTGCCATGGGAGCCATGGGCTCGGATGCCGCCATCGAAGCCGCCGATGTGGTGCTCATGGATGATAATCCTTTAAAAATCTCCAAAGCTATTAAGATTTCCCGAAAGTGCATCGGCATTGTCTACCAGAATATCTTCTTTGCCCTGGCCATCAAGTTTGTCTGCCTCCTTTTAGGAGCTCTCGGCTTTGCCAATATGTGGTGGGCCATCTTCGCCGACGTTGGGGTCATGGTCCTGGCGGTTCTCAATGCCATTCGGGCCCTTAGGGTGCAAAATCTGTAATAAGAATAAAATAGAAAAGAAAGCAATCGAAAGAAGCGACTTTGGAATGAGAAGATTCTCGTCGGAAAGGAGCTCTTCGATTGCTTTTTTTATGAGGAATTCGGCAAAGTCTCTGTGCTACAATGCTGTTAGAAGGGAGTGAGACGATGTCACAATTATTATCTGCCCTGGCGGAGCTGTTTTTGATTGCTTCTCTGGGCTTTTGGCTGGGCAAGTGCAAGTTGATTACCGAGGGAACAATCGGAGAGCTCAGCCATTTTTTGATGAAATATATCTTACCCCTGACCATTCTTCGCAGTTTTTTAAAACCGTATGATCCCGAAGAGGCCCTGAATATTGCCACGGTCAGCCTGGTCATGGCGATCAATATGGGGCTGGCTCTTTTTTTTCTGCGCCTGTTTCTGAAGAAATATCCCCTGGAACAGTATGCAATGGCCTTTGGAAATCTGGGATTTCTGGGGATTCCCCTGGTGTCCTCGCTTTTCGGACCCGATGCCGTGTTTTATGTGGCACCCCTGATTGCGGTCAACCACCTCTTCCTCTGGGGCTATGGGCGGGGTATTTTGATTCCGAACCATCATTTCCACATTCGCGAAGTCTTCTGCAATCCCTCCTTTGTCTGTTTTATGATCGGGCTTGCCTTTTACTTGATTCCCTTACCGAAGCCTGCCTTGCTCAAGGATTGTCTTTCCCGCTTGACGGCTTTGAATTCTCCCTTGGCGATGATTGTTTTAGGGGCAATTCTTTCTCAGAAACCCCTGCTTCAGCTCTTTCAAGGGGGAAGGGTTTGGATGGCCGTCTTTGGTCGCCTTTTCCTCATGCCCCTTTTTGTCTGTCTCCTGCTCTATCTGCTGCCCTTTCCTCGTCCCGAGGTGAAAGCGATCCTTGCGGTGGCTCTGTCCATGCCTACGGCAACGCACCTTACTCTACTGGCTCGGTCGGTGGGAGCGGATGCTTACCGGGCAACCCAGCTCACGGTGCTCAGTACGCTTCTCTGTCCCCTGAGCCTTCCCCTGGTATATACGCTCGTGCGTTGGATTTTTTAACGGTCGCTGGCTTTTTCCTCTTCCAAGGCCGCCAGAAATTCCTTTTTCTCCATCCGGTGAATGCCTTTGACCTCGATATCAAAGCGAGGATCGATCGCATGACCCAGTTCCTCTTCCATCACTTCTTGCACTCGTTTCCGACAGAAGGAACCTTGACAGAAGCCCATTCCGGTTCTTGTCCGTCGTTTGACTCCATCTATCGTGGTGGGGGCGACACTTCGATGCAGACAGTCCCGGATGGTTTTCTCATCCACCTGTTCGCAGCGGCAGACGATACGATGGGGATCTCCCAGGGGAAGGTCCAAGCGGTCCCTAATCTTGTTGAAATCCTCCAGCTCCTTGTATTGAATGATGGGTTTTCGGATGGGATTATAATGAGGATCTTCCTTGGCTTCCAGCCCTTCTTCCCGGAGAAGGTCCTCCAGCATCTCCCCGATGACGGGACTGGAAGTGAGTCCCGGGGATTGAATGCCCACGGCTTGCAGAAAGCCGAGAACCCGGGTCTTTCCAATAATAAAATCTCCCATGGAGGAGACGGGGCGCAGACCCGTAAAGGTGCGAATGAGCTGTTTTTCGGGGATGATCCCCTTTTGCACCGACCGCTGTGCCCCGTGATAGATGGCGAGGAGGCGATCGATGTCCGTGTCCCACCGGGCCTCCTTCTCATCGACGGCATCGGGACCCAGGAGCATATTGTTGTGGTAGGTTTGAGCGACTAAGATGCCCTTGGATTTTGGGGTGGGCACCTGGAAGAGACTGTGATGAATGCGGCTTCCCGTTCCTTTTTGAAAGAGAAGGAATTGACCGCTCCGAGGATGAATGGTGAAGTCGGCCTCCTGCACCATATTGGTCACCCCAGCCCCCGCAAGACCGGCGGCATTGACGACAAAAGAACTCTCAAAGGCGACCTTTTTTCCTCCCTGAAGGGCTTGAATCTGAAAGCCTTGGTCTCGATCTCCCATGATCCCCGTTACTTCGGTATTTAAAAAGAGCCGAACGCCGTTGTACACCGCATTTTCGCAGAGGGCGATGATGTATTCGTAAGGGGAGAGGATCCCTGCCCCGCTGCAATAGAGGGCATACTTGGCATCCGGATGAACCGCAGGCTCTAATTCTCGGAGTTTTTCCCGGCCGACCAGCTCCATATCGGTGAGGCCGTTCTCCAGCCCCTGTTGGTAGAGCTGCTTGAGGGCGGGGAGCTCCTCTTCTTCAAAGGCAAGCACCAGGGAGCCGTTGGTACGTAGACCAAAATGAAGCTCATCATTTAACTTCTCTAATTTTTTTCGACCCGGCAGGCAGAGGCGGCCTCGAAGCTCCTTCCCGCTTTCCGCATAGCCTCCATGGACAATGGCCGTGTTGGCTTTACCGGTTCCCATGGCCACATCGTTTTCCTTCTCCAGCATGGCGACCTTCAATTGGAAACGGGAGAGGCGGCGGGCCAAAGAAGCTCCGGTGGAGCCTGCCCCGATAATCAGAACATCGTATTTCATGCGTTCTCCTCCTTTTCTCACAGTAATGGCTATCGTATTGATACCCTTGTCAAAGAGATTTGATTTTTCGAAACTTCTCAAAGAAAAACATTCGAAATCTCTATTGAAGCGGTTTTTTTATTTGCTTTTTTTATAAAGGAAATCGTCTGCCCTGTTATAATAGAACCGTGAGAAGGAGCGTATTATGGCGTATTTTGTAGGGATTGATATCGGGTCAACCTGCAGTAAAACGGCAATCCTTGACCAAGATGGGAAAATCTGTCGAGTGAGTGTCATGCCCACAGGCTGGAGCAGTGTGGAAACGGCCCGTCAAATCAAAAAGGAATTGGAGGAGCAAGGCATTGCTCCGGAAGAGATGACCGTGGTGTCCACAGGCTATGGAAGAGGTTCCGTCTCCTATGCGGATAAGGCAGTCACGGAGATTACCTGCCATGCCCGAGGAGCGGCTTTTATTGAGCAGGAGAAGCAGCTGGTGATCATCGACATCGGGGGGCAGGACACCAAACTCATCCGCCTGGAGAACGGGCAGGTGGTGGATTTTATGATGAATGACAAGTGCTCCGCGGGAACGGGGCGCTTTCTGGAGGTGATGGCGAACTCCCTTGCGGTGGATATCGAGGAGCTCTGCCGGTTGGCTCGGCAGGGGGGCGGCATCTCCATCAGTGCCATGTGCACCGTCTTTGCCGAATCCGAAGTCATCAGCCTGATGGGCAAGGGGGAGAGCAAGGAGAACATCGCCTATGGGATCATCGATTCCATCGTCCAACGGGTGGCGGGCCAGGCCCAGCGCTGGGATCTTCGGGACAGCACAATCGTCTTAACCGGGGGCCTTTATCGCTTTGATTATATCCGAGAAAAGCTGGCGGAAAAACTGAAACGGCCCGTTACTACCAACCGGTATGGCCATTATGCGGGCGCCATCGGAGCAGCGCTCACGGCTCGAAGCTTACAGGAAAAGACGGAGGGGGTTCAATGATTTATTTTGATAATGCGGCAACAACCATGCCAAAGCCGAAGGCCATCATTGATGCCATCGTCTATGCCCTGTCCCACTTTGGAAATGCCAACCGGGGGGCTCATGGGGAGACCTTGGAGGCAAGCCTGGGCATCTTTCAAACCCGACAGAAGCTTGCGAAGTTTTTCGGCGCGGACCGGGCCCAGAATGTGGTCTTTACCGCCAATTCCACGGACTCCTTGAATATCGTCTTAAATGGTCTTCTGAATCCGGGAGACCGGGTGGTCACCACCGTGACCGAGCATAATTCGGTGCTTCGCCCCCTGTATCGCCTGGAGAAAGAGAGACAGCTGGCTCTGGCTTTCGTGGGCGTGGATCAAAAAGGGAATCTGCTCTGGGAGGAGATGGAGGAGGCCTTGCGACGAGGAGGCAAGCTCTTGGTTTGCTCCCATGCGTCCAATCTGACGGGGAATCTTTTGGACCTCAAGCGATTGAGCGGGCTCTGTCATGACCGGGGAATGCTTCTGGTGGTGGATGCCTCCCAGACCGCAGGCTGTATCCCCATTTCCATGAGAGAGCTGGGAATTGACGTCCTCTGCTTCACCGGCCACAAGGGGCTCATGGGTCCCCAGGGAACGGGAGGCATCGTGATTCAGGGGGACCTTCCCATTCGTCCTTACCGCGTGGGAGGAACCGGCGTACAGTCCTTCTCCAAGACGCAACCGCAGGAGATGCCCACCCGCTTAGAGGCGGGAACCTTAAATGGCCATGGCATCGCGGGCCTGTCCGCCGCCCTGGATGTTGTTTCGGAGATGGGAATTGACAAAATTCATGAAAAAGAGATGGGGCTGATGAAGCGATTTTTGGAGGGGGTTCGCCGGATTCCCGGAGTGACCCTCTATGGAGACTATGATCATGATCGGGTGGCGATTGTGACTTTAAATCTGGGAGACCAGGATTCTGCCTTGGTTTCCGACCTTCTGGAACAGAATTATGGGATTGCGACAAGGCCGGGTGCCCATTGTGCCCCCTTGATGCACCGGGCCCTGGGAACGGAGAAGCAGGGAGCGGTACGCTTTAGTTTCTCCTGGAGGAACACGCCGGAGGAAATTGACCGGGGGATTCAAGCCCTCCGAGAAATTGCAACAGAAATTTAAGAAGTGTGAGAAGAAAAAAAACAAATAGAGGAGGAGAAAATGACGGATTATGTAAAGATGTGGGAAGACTTGGGGATGGATGTGGAGAACCACAACAACCTCTGTCAGGTGCTGCCGACGGCGGTGGGAGATGTGTTCCTGTCTCAGGAGAACCGTCCCAAGGCCATGGACTACTGGGACATGGTGATTTCCGAGGTTCATGGAATTCGGCCTGCGGAGCTGATTGAAGCACAGAAGAAGGGACAAAAAGTTTTCGGAACTTTCTGTGTCTATGTGCCGGATGAAGTGGTGCTTGCGGCAAATGGCATTGTGACCGGCCTCTGTGGCGGTTCCCAGTTCTGGGTTCCGGATGGGGAGAAGGTGCTGCCTAAGAATACCTGCCCCCTGGTGAAGGCTTCCGTAGGGGCTCGGCTGGGAAGAACCTGTCCCTTCTTCCGGATTGCGGATATCTATGTGGGAGAGACCACCTGCGATGCCAAGAAAAAAGCCTAT
The DNA here is from genome assembly GCA_937923265.1 of uncultured Tissierellia bacterium. GTDB lineage: Bacteria > Bacillota > Clostridia > Tissierellales > Peptoniphilaceae > CALAJY01. The sequence goes on along the minus strand of CALAJY010000053.1, from coordinate 76,775 downwards.
GAGATTCTGGGAGAAGACGTCCCCATGTACATTATGAATGTGCCGCAGATGAAGCGGGATATTGATATTGTGCACTGGAAGGATGAAATCGCTGCCTTTGCCAAGAAGGTGGAGGAAGTGACGGGCAATGAGGTCACCGTGGATAATTTAGCCAAGGCGATTCACACCCTAAACGAGCGGCGGAAGGCCATGGCCCGTGTCTTCGAGGCCCGTAAGTCGGAAGTGGTTCCCATTTCCGGTCGAGATGCTCTCCTCATGACCCAGATTTCCTTCTTTGATGATCCGGTGCGCTGCACGGAGATGTGCAATAAGTTGGCGGATGAACTGGAAGATCGCATTGAAAAAGGAATCAGTGTCGTTCCCAAGGGAACCAAGCGCATCCTGGTAACGGGCACCCCGATGGCCGTTCCCAACTGGAAGCTGCATAATATTATTGAAACCAGCGGTGCCGTTGTTGTCTGCGAAGAGATGTGCACGGGAACCCGCTTCTTTGAGCACCAGGTGGATGAATCCGGAAAGACCCTGGATGAGCAGTTTATGAATATCTCCAAGCGCTACATGAAGAACAACTGTGCTTGCTTTACCCCCAATGGCGGAAGGATTGATGATATTATTCGCCTGGCCAAGGAGTACAAGGTGGACGGCGTGATTGACTGTAACCTGAAGTTCTGTTGCCTCTACGACACGGAGAAGCTACCGGTGAAGAAAGCCCTCAATGAAGCGGGGATTCCCATTTTGGATCTGGAAACGGATTATGAGGATTCGGATGCGGAGCAGCTTCGTACGCGAATCGGTGCTTTCGTGGAGATGCTGAATGGCTAATCGGGTTTACTACATTCTCTTTGATAGCTATGAGCAGGCTCTGGAGGCCAGAGAGGGCTTGTTGGACGAGGGCGTGGACAACCGCATTGCACCCGCTCCCTACTCCTTACTGGGAGAGGTTTCCTGTGGGATGGCTTTGCTCTTAAAAGAAGAGGCAGAGCGGGCAGAACAGGTTCTTAAGGAGAGAAAACTCGTCTACCATGCGATCGTTCCCTATGAAGGAGCCCTCAATCCCAAAAGAGATCGTTACTGTTAGAAGGACTTTCTGGCAGAGAAATCCTCCGGTGGATTCAACCACCGGAGGATTTTTTTGAATTTTTTTTATAGAAGGAGTGATGATTGTGCAGAGGGGGAAAATGTTTATTTATTACAATACTTTAATAAATAAGATAATAAGTGGAATTAAAACGGATAAATATTAAATAATGATATCATTTTCCTTGACGGAAGGGAAGTTGTATTGTATAGTGATTTTGTAATATAGAAAATGGATATAACTTTTAATAACTAGGGAGGATGAAAATGGAATCAATGAGAAAAAGAATTACAGTTTTTGCATCGATTTCGATTTTAGCCCTATGTCTTGTTATGGAAAGTTCTGGAAGTTTATCGAGAGCAGATGCTTTTCATGAGGGTGACTCTTTCCATAGTTATAGCGGAGGCTGGGTACAGCGATTTTTAGATGGTAAAAATGAAGGACATCATTGGACGCGATATTCGATTAATGCCCAAGGAGGTTCGATTAGCGTGTATGCCTCGATTAAAATTGGAGATTACCCAGCGGAATTAAAGGATGGCATTAATCAGGCGTATGTAGAGTCTGCGTACAAAGTAGGACCCTATGCGCCACATAAACATGGGGCGGATCTTGTACGATGAAAAATAAAAAAATTATGCTTGTTTTAACGAGTGTGGTCTTTTTCGTGTCTTGTTCGAAGCAAGGAGAGAAGAACCTAAAATCGGAGACATCGACGCCCTCTTCGATGTCTGAATCCATTGATTTAGGAAAAGTATCTTCAGCGATGACTTCCGCGGAAAATGGGAGAGCTAATTGGACCTCCGATTATGATGGGGATTGCTATTGGATACAGGGGCAGAATATGGATGGTGGCGACGTAATATCCAGCCAGAATCACTTTGAGCTGAATTATTACTATAAAACGGATTTTCTATCCGCTAAATTTAAGATACCGAAAGGGGCTTTCTTTCAACAAAAAGAAACAAGGGAAGACCTTATCTACGACTTTCAGGTGGATTTTTCAGAAAAAAAAGTGGTAAAAAAAAGCCAAACAAATCGCCAAGGTCAAGCTAAGCAGGTTTTTTCCATGTCGGATGAAGATATTCTGAAAATCGCAGCCATTTATCGCCGTTTGGCAAGAAATTTGGGTGAGATGAATCATTAGAGAAAGAAGAGGAGCAGAGGATGAAGCGAAAAGGGGGACTTGTTTTTGCTGTCTTACTTCTGCTCCTTGCTTTTATCTTACAGCAGATTTATTCGGAAAAAGATCGGTCCAATCTGTGGAACCATTACGGGGCCGTTGCTCAATACAACCGAGGAAGCCTCATCTTTGAAAAAGAGCTAACGGAAACAGAAATCAAGGAGATACTCACAAAGGTTGACCGGATCAGTAAGCAATATGATGTTTTGCTTTTCGCAGCTTTTTATCAAGATGAGTCGGGAAAAAACGAAGCGAACCGGACCTATGTGACGGGACAAGACAAGTATATCCGGAGGATGCTTCCTCCGGGAAATTCTGTCCCAGCGAATTTTTCACAGGGAAGATCGTTTTTTTCGACGATAGAATCCACGAATCCCAAAGCACATAAGCTCTTCACCTTCTTCCCCTCGGGGGAGTATTCGATTTATCCCATGAACCACGTCTTGGAGAGGGAAGGAACCGCTTTCCACGAACTAAACTATTATACGGTGGAAAGGGAAAGCAAAATTGAGGAGGTCTTACGACTGAATTTTAAGGATTATCCCATTCGCTTTATGAAGCTCTCCTATTACGAGTTTGACCGCTCATCGGCTCTCTTGAAATCCTTCCTTTATGAATTTTTACTGGCCTTTTTTACCGTTTGGATGCTTCTTTTTTTTATCAGTTCCTTACAGGCAAAGACCCTTGGAGTATTGCGCCTGCTTGGCTATCGACTTCGAGATATCATTTCCATTCTGTTTGGCCCTTTCTTGCGGGAAATGACCCTATTCTTCCTGCTTCTCCCGGGCCTTCTTACCCTCTTACTCTATCGAACGTTCAATGCAAGGGTGCTTGGCTTTGCCGGGGAATTCTATCGCTATGGCTTTCTCCTCTACCTTGTTTGGGGGCTATCCCTCCTTCTCTACAGCTGGATCATAAGCAAACTCCCCCTCGTTTCGATCTTAAAAGAGAAAAATTTTCACCGTGCCTTAGCAACGGCAAGTTTCTGTTTTTTGCTGCTCTCTTCCCTCATTCTCGCCCCACTTTTAGAAAAGCCAATGGTCAATAGCACCCATTTACTGAATTATTATCTTCAGGTTCGAAAAGATTGGAAGTCTTTACAAAAAGTGGTCGCTCTGGAATTTCAACCATCTAAAGACCGATCCTGGGTGATTCAGGGAATCCCGTTGGACCGAGAAGAAAATCCGATCTATCAAAAGCATAAGGAAGTTTATCGTTTACTCAATCAGACCCACCATTTATTAAAAATGAGAAAAACACGTTTTTTCCCAACGGCTCAAACGGGACCGGATGATTCCGCGAACCCGGGTGACCTTGGGTATGAAATCAACGAACATTACTTTAAGCGATGTAAATTTTATCGTGGGGAGCATCGAATCCAAGTACAAGCAGAAAAAAACACCCTTTATGTCTTCCTTCCCGAAGAGATTTTCCGGGGAAGGAAGTGGAAGGCCGAAAATTTCATTCAAAAAGAAGGAGTTCATGTGAAGCTTTTTCCTTATTCAACAGTGGTTTTTCCGGACCTTTCCTTGGAGGCTCGAAATCCTCAAAAAGCTTCCCTGCCAATCTTTGCCCTCGAAGCCGATCAACAATATTTATTGGAGGAAGAGATTGGGCAGGGAATGTATCTGGAAAAGCAAGCCCTGCCAGAAGGTTTGTCTCTTCTCAAAGAGACCGGCATTCTCGACTCTTTGCGATTAAAAGATGGGCAAGATCTTGTTCATGAAGAAAAGACCGGTAAACTCCTCTATCTCAGGGATCAAGGGTATCTTTTCCTGCCCGGCTTCTCCCTTCTCTTATTGATTTTTGGATCTTATCTTAGCTTCGATCAAAAATCGAAAAGAAAAGAACTGGCAATCCGAAAAATGTTGGGATATGGGTTTTTGTCGGCAGAGCTTTCACTGCTTACGGAGGTGAGTATGATTCCCTTATTTTCTTTGGGAATTTCTTTCCTTCTTTGGAAGACCTGGTTGGTTTCCGATGCGATTTTGCTCATCCTTATTGTCAGTGTCGGAATTTTCCATGTTTTCCGGAAGTATCAGGCGTTGAATATTCCGGAGAGCCTTCGGGAAGGAGCTAAGAATGATTGAAGTGAAAAGGCTATCCAAAGCGTATGGACAACGAGAGATTCTGCATGAAGTGGATTTGCGCTTGAAGAAGGGAAGGTCCTTGGCCATTACCGGAAAATCCGGGTGTGGAAAGAGCACTCTCTTAAATCTGATCGGACTTTTGGAGAGACCCGATTCGGGGAAAATTTTGCGGTCCGGAGAAGACATCGCGGTGGGAAGTCATAGGGCGACGAAATGGATTCGCTATCAATTAGGTTACCTCTTTCAGAATTATGCCCTGATTGAGGAGGATACGGTGGAAGAAAATATTCGTCTTGCCATGAAATACCGAAGGGATAAGGCAGATCAAAGGGAGCTTCTTCAAGAAAGTATCGAACGGGTTGGATTGGCCGGCTTGGAGAAACAGAAAGTCTATACCCTTTCCGGTGGGGAACAGCAGCGCGTGGCCTTAGCCCGCCTCTTTGTCAAGCCCTGTGAATATATTCTTGCGGATGAGCCAACGGGAAACCTGGACGATGAGAATAGTCGACGAATCATGAAGCTCTTACTCGAATTTTCGAAAAAGGGAAAGGCCCTGCTCGTGGTCACCCATGACCGGCGCTTCTTACAATACTTTGACCAGGCCTTTCTTTTGGAAAAGGGGACCCTTCGGGAGCTGGCCGGGGAAAAAGGGAAAGACGGGAACCCTTTCCATCTCTGATATAATGGGGAAAAAGAGTTCTACGAGGAGGAAGCAGGGAGATGACAGAGCGTTTTCGAAAATTACCGCAGATTACGGAAATTTTGGACCGGGAGCAGAGGGCATGCAGGGAAGAGCAGAAAGTGGTGGTGAAGCAGGTCGCCATTGATTCGGCAGGATGAAACATTTTACTTTACCCGCGAAGAGGTCTTTCAGGAAATCGACGGTCGTCTCGCCAACAAGGAAGAGTTCTCCCTCTTACCGACCATCAATGCGACGGGGGTCGTCCTCCACACCAATCTGGGAAGAGCGGTGCTTTCCCCAGAAGCCTTGGACCACATTAAAGAGACCGCCTGCTCCTATTCCAACCTGGAATACAACCTGACGGGAGGAAGACGGGGGAGCCGTTACAACCATGTGGTGGACCTGGTCAGGGAACTGACCGGGGCGGAAGATGCTCTCCTGGTCAACAACAATGCGGCGGCGGTGTTTCTCATGCTCAACACCCTGGTAGCGGGAAAAGAAGCCCTGGTGAGCCGGGGAGAGCTGGTGGAAATCGGGGACGGCTTTCGCATTTCGGAGATCATGGCCCGGTCCGGCGCCCGACTCGTGGAGGTGGGCGCAACCAATCGCACCCATCTTTATGACTATGAGAGGGCCCTAACCGAGGAGACCGCAGTCATCATGAAGGTCCATGCCTCCAATTACCGGGTGATCGGCTTCTCCGAATCCGTCTCCGCCCCGGAATTAAAGGAGCTGGCCCAGGAGAGGGAGCTTCCCGTGATTGAGGACCTGGGAAGCGGCAGTCTGGTGGACTTGACGCCCTATGGGCTGAGCCATGAGCGAACGGTTGCGGACTGCATTCGGGAAGGCATTGACCTGGTCAGTTTTTCCTGCGATAAGCTTTTGGCGGGTCCCCAGGGGGGAATCATCTGTGGGCGCCATGACCTCATTCAAAAGATCAAGAAAAACCAGCTGCTTCGTGCCTTTCGCGTGGGGAAACTCTCCATCGCTGCTTTGGAGTACACTCTCCTTGCCTACCGGAATCCGGAATCCCTGGCCGAGAAACTGCCGGCCATGGGCATGATTATGGCTTCCTCGGAGACCTTAAAAAAGAGGGCGGACCAACTTTTGAAGGAGATTCGACAGGAGGTGCCCGGTTGCCCTGCCCAGGTGGTGGCCACCTCTTCCATGGTGGGAGGAGGGGCCTATCCGGCCGAGAGCCTGCCCTCCTTTGGCCTTCGGATTGCCCAGGAGAACCCCGAGAAGCTGGAAGCCTTTCTTCGGAACTGCCGCGATCATATTATCTGTTCCGTCCATGACCGGGCCCTGTACATGGATGTGAGAACCCTTCTCCCCGGACAGAGTTCGATCATTGCGAAAAGAGTAGGAGAGTACTATGCCTCATAGATTTACCATTGTGGGTACCGCCGGCCACATCGACCACGGCAAGAGCACCCTGATCCATGCACTGACAGGAAAAGAAACCGATACCCTGGAAGAGGAGAAGCGGCGGGGAATCTCCATCAACCTGGGCTTCACGTATTTTGATCTGCCCAATGGGGAACGGGTGGGGATCATCGATGTCCCGGGTCATGAGCGCTTCGTCAAGAACATGATGAGCGGGGTCGTGGGGATTGATATCGTCCTTTTGGTCGTCGCCGCCGATGACGGGGTCATGCCCCAGACCCTGGAGCATGCGGAGATTCTCACCTACATGGGAATCAAGGATGCCATCATCGTGGTCACCAAATGCGACATGGTGGAGGAGGACCTGCTGGAATTGGTGAAAGAGGACATCCGCGGTTCCCTTCAGGGGACGCTGTTTGGAAAGGCACCCATGGTCTGTGTGGATTCCCTGTCGGGCCGGGGACTGCCGGAGCTGATTCAGTTGATTCAGGACCATTCCCGGAAAGTGGAAGACCAGCCGGTGGCGAACATGCCCGCCCGGCTCAATGTGGACCGGTCCTTTACCATCCAGGGACACGGCACCGTGATCACCGGAACCTTGCTGGAAGGGGAGATCTATAAGAATCGGACCTACATGCTCTATCCGGAGGAACGGGAGGTGAAGGTTCGAAGCATCCAGGTTCATGGACAGGATGAGGAGGTGGCGGAACAGGGGCAGCGCACCGCTTTGAATCTGGCCAATATCAAGAAGGAGGAGATCCGGCGAGGAGACATCATCGCCGAGCCGGGAAGCCTGACGGCCACAGACTGCATCGATGTAAGACTCTCTCTTTCCCCCCATTCGCCCATTGATTTACGCCATTGGAGCCGGGTTCGCCTCTTTCACGGAACCCAGGAGATCTTTGCAAGGGTGGTTCCCCTGGAGAAACCCGTTTTAAAGGCCGGGGAAGAGGGCCTGGTCCAGCTTCGCTTGGAGGAGACCATCTACTGCAAGAGGGAGGATCCCTTTGTGATTCGAAATTACTCTCCCGTGGTCACCATCGGGGGAGGCCGCATCATTGAGAGCAAGTCCCACAAGCACACCATCCATGACCAAGACTATGTCCGGGAGCTGGAAAACCAGGAGGACTACGATCTTCCCACCCTACTGGAGACCACGATTGACCAGAGCGATTGGGGCTATGAATTTTCGGAGCTCTACGCCTACCTGGGCCTGCCGGAAGAGGAGATTCAGGCGGCCCTGGATCGGCTGGTGGAGGAAGGCAAGCTCGTGAACAGCCAGGGCATCTATTTTAGTCGTCGGCTGGTGGACCAGCTCGCCGACCGGATGAAGAAGATCCTGAAGAAGTTTCATAAGGAAAATCCCTTGGAGGAGGGAATGGCCCAGGAGGCCTTCCGCCAGGCGGTGGCTCCCAAAATGGACAGCAAGACCTTCACGGTCCTGCTCAATGACTCCGAAATTGCGAAGCACGTGGCCCACGAAAAGGGGCTGGTTCGCCTGACCACCTTCCATATCGCCTGGGACAACACGGCAACGGCCCTGCAGGAGGAGATGAAAGACCGGGTGGCTCAGGCCGAGCCCAAGTTGCTGAAGGACAGCGACTTCCCGTCCAAGGAGGAGAAGAAGGTCCTTTCCTATCTTTTGAAGAAGGATTGGATGATCCTGGATGGCTTTATCATTCGTCGCCCCTTCTATGCGGAGATTCAGAAGAAACTGCAGGATTTTCTTCAAAAGGAGGAGACCATTGACTTGGCCCAGTTCCGAGACTTAACCGGGATGAGCCGGAAAATGGCCCTGGCCCTTTTGGAGGATTTTGATCGGAAACGAGTCACAAAGCGGGAGGGCGATCGCCGTCGCCTCTTTCAATAAGAAGAAAAGCCGAAGGGTCGCCGGGAAATCCGGTGCTCTCTTCGATTTTTTTATTGCCTTCTTCCATATTGGCCGGGCGTGCAGGAATACACCTCTTTGAAGGCCTTGTTAAAGTAGGATTGGGAATTAAAACCTACCGCAGATGAGATTTCCAACATGGTCATGGAGGTCGTTTTCAGCAGCTGACAGGCTGCTTCCAATCGACGGCGAAGCAGGTAGGCGATGGGGGAGATTCCAAAACGCTTTTGAAAGGCGTGACTTAAGTAGTATTTATTCAGGTAACAGCGATTAGCAAGCTGGTCCAAACTGATGTTGGCAGCGTAGTGGACATCGAGATACTCTTTTGCAAATTGTAATTGGTGGTCGGGTGTGAGATCCTCTTGGAGAGTTAAGGGGCTTTCGGAGAGGTAGAGGAACTGTAGGAAAAAAACTTCAAGAAGTCTTTGGAGAATTTCATCGGCATAGGGACCCTGGCTTCGCTGGGCCTGATCCAATTGTTCGAAAAGGAGAGCAAAGGAAACGCTCTTTGTAGGAGAAAAGAAAAGACTCTGGAAGGAGCGATAGTTTATGGCATCCTCGGAGAGCTCCTCTTCGGATTCCAAGTGAAGATTTTCTATGCCCATCACGTAATAGCTCAGGTAGCCTTTGGGGAGAATGAACTCTCGATGGGGAAGGTCGGGTCCCACCAAAAAGAGATCTCCTTTTTTAAGTTCCCGTACCTGGTCTGCCAGCTGAAGCTTCCCCTGCCCTTCCAGAATATAGAACAATTCGGTATAAGGATGATGATGGAGAATGGAATTCCACTCCTGGCGGGAATCTGCTTTTCGGAGATAGAGTAACTTTATCTGACGAATGACTGAGAGAGCTTCCTGCTTGTCCATGAATGCCATTTTCTGTCTCCTTTCTCTTTCCGTTCTCCTTCTCAATATAACAAGAAATTGAAAATCATGGCAAGATATTTATATAAACTAAACGTTTTCATTTCTATAATATGAAGAGACTTTAAAAATATGGGAGGGTTTCAATGAAAATGAAAAAAATTGCCGTGTGGCTCCTCGCTTTGGCGATGGTGGTAACTCTGGCGGCCTGTGGTAGTTCCGAGAAGAAGGAATCTACGGCAGAGAATAAGTCCGGTTCCTCTTCAACTTCGGAAGCAAAAGAAGGGGAGAAGACCTCGACGGATTTTTCGGGGAAGACCTTGCGCCTGGCCGGTTTACTCAGTGGCTATGGGGATGAGGGCTGGAAAGCCGTAATCCAAGGTTTTGAAAAGAAAACCGGTGCTAAGGTGGAAAGCAAATTTGAAAAGAATATCGCCGAGGTTCTTCGTCCTCAGATCACGGCAGGCGATGTTCCGGATGTCATCTATAACAGTATGGGTGGCGAGGGAGCTTTGAACGAGACCATGATCAAGGAAAAGATGCTCCTGGATATTTCCGACGTCATGGAAGGCAAGGTATTGGGAGAAGAGAAGACCGTCAAGGAAAAGCTGATTCCCGGCTTCTTAGATACCTACAATACGCAACCCTATGGAGATAAGAAGACCTACTTGGCACCGCTCTTCTATTCCCCAACGGGTCTCTGGTACAACAAGGCCATGTTTAAGGAAGATGGCGGAAAGTACGAGCTGCCCAAGACCTTTGACGAGTTCTTTGCTCTCGGAGAAGCGGCAAAAGCGGATGGGAAGGCTCTTTTCACTTATCCGACTTCCGGTTACTTTGATAGCTTCAGCTTTGCCCTTTTAAATGAAGTAGGCGGGGCAGACCTTTTCAACAAGCTCATGAACTATGATGCGGATGCCTGGGAAAAGGAAGCAAAGCCCTATTTCGATACGGTAGCGAAGCTGAAAGGGTATCTGGAAAAGAACACGGTCGCCCAAGCGAACCAGGAGTCCTTTACCAAGAACCAATTTGCCGTTATGGAAGATAAGGCCTTGTTTATGCCGAACGGGAACTGGATCATCGGTGAGATGGAAAAGGCACAGAAAGAATCCCAAGACAATAAAGTCTCTGATAAATTTGCTTGGGGATATATGGCTCTGCCGGCGCTAAAAGAAGGGGGCGATCGTTACGCCTATACCTTCTTTGAACAGTGCTTTATTCCGAAGAATGCCCAGGAACCTGAGCTGGCCAAGGCCTTTATCAGCTACCTCTATTCCGATGAGGCAGTAAAAGCCTTCTACGAAAAAGGCAAACAGCTGCAGCCTGTTGTGGATGCGGACAAGCTGATTACCGACCCTGTGATGAAGGAAGTTTACGGGGTCTATAGTAAGGGTGCCAAGCCGGCGATGGGGTCCTTTGCTGCGGTACCTGCGGTAGAAGGTGTCAACATGTCGGATGCCCTCTTCACCACCATTGATTCCGTAATGAGTGGATCAAAGACGGCAGAGGATTGGCAAAAAGGTGTGGTAGATGCTGCCAAGCAGCTAAAAGCAGCACTTGGTAAATAACTTTCAGGAGAGGGAGGCGGCCTGGCCGTCTCCTCCTCTTTTTCTCTTAATGAAGCTAGATTTGAGGTAAGTATGAACCAAAGTAAAAGCCGTAAGCGCTTTACCTTTCTCTGTTCTTTTCCCGCTCTTCTGCTGTATATCGTTTTTATGGTCTATCCGGCGATCAGTGTTTTTGTGAACGCCGGTTATCGATGGGGCGGCCTTTCCGGAAACAAAGAATTCATTGGCTTTGATAACTTTGCCAAAATCGCCTCGGATGAAAAATTCATTCGGGCTTTTCAGAATACCATCTTTCTTATTGTGATTGTCAGTTTGGTTACGATGGCATTGGCAATCGTCACCGCTGCCATTCTTACCCGCGAGAAACTGCCGGGCAGAAATTTCTATCGCATTGTCCTTTATATTCCCAACATCCTTTCCATTGCCGTGGTTGCCTCGATTTTCGCGGCCGTCTACGGGATGGATGATGGGTTGATTAATGGACTGCTGCGAAAACTCCATGGAGAGGGCTTTCAGAACATTCCCTTCCTGGGGCGGCAGAACACCGTGCTCTATTCCATCGCGGGAGCCATGATCTGGCAGGCGATGGGCTATTACATGGTCATGTATATGTCCACCATGGCGCAAATTCCCCAGCCTATTTATGAAGCGGCCTCGTTGGATGGAGCGGGACGTCTTCGTCAGTTTTTTGACTTCACCATTCCCTTGAGCTGGGAAACCATTCGGACAACCCTCACCTTTTATATTATTTCGAATATTAACATTGCCTTCCAAATTATTCGTGTATTGACGGGCGGCGGCCCCGATGGAGCCAGTGCGACCCTTTTAAACTACATGTATTCGCAGGCCTATGATAATTCCAGCTACGGCTATGGCCTGGCGATCGGCGTTGTGGTCTTTCTCTTTTCCTTTGGATTAGCCGCCTTGGTTCACAAGGTGACAGAGAGAGACTTAATTCAGTACTAGGAGGCAATGATGAATAAGAATCATAACTTTTTTAAAATCTTCGTTGGAGTTTGCCTCTTTTTGATGGCGCTCCTGGTTTTGATTCCTGTCTTTTGGGTGCTCCTTGCTTCCATAAAAACGGATGGGGAGTTCTACGGGAACGCCTGGTCCCTCCCTCAGGGCTTTGCCTGGGAGAACTTTGCCCGAGCGTGGCAGGATGCGGAGATGGGATCCTATTTCCTGAATTCTGTTGTGGTGACCGGCCTCGGCCTTGTGATTTTATTGGCGGTTGCTCTTCCTGCCTCCTATGTACTCTCACGTTTTGAGTTCCGGGGGAGAAAGCTCCTCAATGGTTTTTTAAAGGCGGGACTCTTTGTGAACCTTTCCTACATCGTGATTCCCATCTTCTTGATGGTCTTAGGCTGGGATAAGGGCCTCCGGCAATATTTTCACTGGAGGGGGACCTTTTTCATGAACAATTCGGTGGTCTTGGCGGTGATCTATGCGGCAACCGCCATCCCCTTTACCATCTATCTGTTGAGCAATTACTTTCGCACCATCTCGAAGACCTATGAGGAGGCCGCCTATATTGACGGAGCCGGATACTTTCGAACCATGACGGATATCATGATTCCTATGGCGAAACCCAGTATTATTACCGTGATTCTTTTCAACTTCCTGTCCTTTTGGAATGAATATATTCTGGCGCAGACATTGATGACAAAAAACTATACCCTGCCGGTTGGCCTGATCAATTTGCAACAGGCCAGTCGAGGAGCTGCCGAATACGGGAAACTCTATGCCGGCTTGGTGATTGTGATGCTCCCCACCCTTCTCCTCTATATTTTGGTGCAGAGGCAGTTGACCGAAGGAATGATGGTAGGCGGAGACAAAGGTTAAGGGAGGAGACCCCATTGAAGAAAGAGAAGAGTAAAGGAAGATTGACCCTTCCCAGTGAAGAAAATTTTTTGGAAGAGACAAAACGGATCATGGAGGATTTGGGGGCGGATGCCCTACGGGACTCCGATGGGACCAAACTTCCGGATGAGATGAAGGACTTGGACGCCCAGATCTATACAACCTATTTCGTGGCCCGGGAAGATAATGCCTTCGCCAAGAAACACCTGGACGAACGGGTGCAGTTTTACTTGATGAGTGAACGGGTGACCGCAACTTCCTCCCATGTGGAGATTCCGTATGCCAAAGGCTACTTCGACCAGCAGATTGAGCCCGACCTGGATCATGATCCCAAAAAGTACTGGCAGCTTTATGACCGGACCGAGGGAAAGGCCCTGGATCCCGGTCTCTGGGATCTGGACAAAGAGGGGAAGAAGGTTTGCTGCGATTCTGCGACACCCTACCATGAATATACGGTCAACTTTTTAGCTTATGCGGCGTGGGACACCACCTCCATGTACAATCACATTACCAATGATTGGGGAGATCGGGAGCATCAGATTCCCTTCAATGCCATGGGGGAAAAAGCATCTTCGTACATGGAAGACCGGCTCGACCGGTGGCTCACGGAGAATCCCAAGACGGATATCGTCCGCTTTACCACCTTTTTCTACCACTTTACCCTGGTGTTTAATGACCTGGCCAAGGAAAAATTCGTGGACTGGTTCGGCTACTCCGCCAGTGTCTCCACCGAGGCGCTTGCCGCCTTTGAAAAGGAAAAGGGCTATGCCCTCACGGCAGAGGATTTTGTGGATGAAGGATACTATAACTCCCCCTTCCGTCTGCCTTCCGGCCATTTTCTCGACTACATGGACTTTCTGAGTAAGTTCGTCTGTGAGAAGGCGGGACGTTTAGTTGAGATTGTCCACAAACACGGAAGAAAAGCGGTCATGTTCCTGGGAGATAACTGGATTGGCACCGAGCCCTATGGGAAGTATTTCTCCGAGATTGGTCTCGATGGCGTGGTTGGCTCGGTGGGCGATGGCGTTACCCTGCGGTTGATTTCGGATATTCCTCACGTTCGCTTTACGGAAGGCCGCTTTCTGCCGTACTTCTTCCCGGATACCTTCCATCCGGGGAATGATCCCTCTCGGGAGGCTCGTCAAAATTGGTTGAATGCCCGTCGGGCCATTCTTCGGAGCCCCGTGGACCGCATCGGCTATGGAGGCTACCTCTCCCTGGCCAACCAATTTCCAAAGTTTATGAAGGAGATCGGTTGGGTCGCGGATGAATATCGAGACATGATGGATCGCATCGACGGTCATCGGCCGGCATGCACCTGTAGGGTGGCGATTCTCAACGCTTGGGGCGAACTTCGTCGTTGGCAGCCCTATATCGTTGCCCACGGCAAATGGTACCAGCGCTGCTATTCCTATATGGGAATGATGGAAGCCCTGGCAGGTATGGATGTCGACGTGAGTTTCCTTTCCTTCCGGGAAGTCTTGGATCATGGCATTGATCCCGGTATTGATGTGCTCATTAATGCGGGAGATGCGGGGACGGCCTGGTCCGGCGGCTCCTACTTTGATCAACCCGACCTGGTGGAGAAGATTCGCGCCTTTGTCGCCGGGGGAGGCGGGTTGATCGGCGTGGGCGAACCCAGTGCCTATCTCAAACAGGGCCGCTATTTTCAGCTTGCCGATATCTTAGGGGTTGACCGCGAGATGGGCTTTTCCCAATCCACCAATCGGTATAACGTCGAAGAACAGGAGCACTTTATTACGGAAGAATGGAGCAAGGACAACGAGTTGGGAGAGCCCGTCTCCAATCTTTTTGCCATCGATGAAGACACGAAAGTTCTATGTTACCGGAACCACAGCGTCGTCATGGCCTGTCGGGAGTATGGGAAGGGCCGCAGCTTTTATGTGAGTGGGCTTGCGTACTCCCCGGAGAATTCCCGCCTTCTGAAGCGGGCCATCCTGTTTACAGCGCGGAAGGAGGAGGCAATCCGGAAGTATTGGGCGGAGGATCCTCAGGTGGAGGTTGCGGTGTATCCGGAAATCGGTCAATATGCCATTTTCAATAATAGTAACCGGGAAAGAGAGACCACTTTCCTCGATGGCCAAGGACGGGAGGAGAAAATTTCCCTCGGTGCCGGTGAGATTATCTGGAGAGAGGAGAGAGGAGAATGACCATGAAGAACACAAATCTTCCCGTGGACCATGAGGCCACCGACCGGGTGCGACACCTTTGCTTTATGACCGGCGGCTTTATCTTAGCTTTGGTTTTACAATTTGTCGGACAGAGAAGAACGGGATATTTCGGGTTAGGCTTGCAGCTGCTCTCCCTGTTCCTCTTTCTGTTTTTGCTTTGGCGCTACAATTGCGCCCATCGTTAGGAGGTAAAAATGGCGAAACTCAGCTTTCGTGGAATTCATAAGATCTATCCCGGCGGCTTTCATGCGGTAAAGGACTTTCAGCTGGAAATCGCCGACGGCGAATTCATCGTCTTTGTCGGCCCTTCCGGTTGTGGCAAATCCACCACGCTACGCATGGCCGCCGGCCTGGAGGAAATCAGCTCCGGAGACCTGCTGATTGATGGGGAGCGGGTCAATGAGGTGGAGCCCAAGGAGCGTAACATTGCCATGGTCTTTCAGAACTATGCACTCTATCCCCACATGACGGTTCGGGACAACATGTCCTATGCCTTAAAAATCAAGAAGCTGCCGAAAGCCGAGCGCGACCGCAAGGTCCGGGAGGCAGCCCGCATCCTGGGGCTGGAGCAGCTCCTGGACCGGAAGCCCAAGGAGCTGTCCGGCGGTCAGCGACAACGTGTGGCCCTGGGCAGAGCCATCGTGCGCAATCCCAAGGTCTTTCTGATGGATGAACCGCTTTCGAACCTGGATGCCAAGTTAAGGGTGCAAATGCGAATGGAGATTGTGAAGCTCCATGAACAGTTGGGGACGACCTTCATCTATGTCACCCATGACCAGACGGAGGCCATGACCATGGGGGATCGCATTGTCGTCATGGATGGCGGAGTCATCCAGCAGGTGGGTCGACCCGAAGATGTGTACTTCCATCCCAAGAACCTCTTTGTGGCAGGCTTTATCGGCTCCCCGCAGATGAACCTCTTTGCCGCTTCCTCGCAAGGAACCGGTACGCTCAACACGGCCTTTGGCCCCTATGCGCTGATGGAAGACCAGCAGGCCCTGGTGAAAAAGGCGCAAAGTCCCGACAAGCTCCTCCTGGGCATCCGTCCGGAGCACCTGACGATGACCGAGCCCAAGGGAGCCTCGCTAAAAATAAGGACCAAGGTGGACTGGCTGGAATTACTGGGATCGGAGAAGCATCTGCACTGTCAGATTGAAGAGACCCCCTTCTTGGCGCGGGTGCCCTCGGATGAAGAGGTGAAGCGGGGAGATACCATCTCCCTGTATGCACCGGCCGAGAAGATGCACCTGTTTGATGCGGAGAGCGAAGCGAATTTGGCGGAAGTGGAAGAGGACGGAAATCATGACCCGGACCTGTAAAGCGGAAGACATTGTCCGGCGCTTCGCGCTGCCTTCCCCCGTCAAAGAGATTCTTCCCTGGGGACAGGGACACATCAACGATACCTATCGCGTGGAACTCGAGGGGGGCGACTACTATATCCTTCAGCGCATCAATCCCCTGGTCTTCCGGGAACCCTACCGGGTTCTGGAAAATTTCTCAGCGGTCACGACCTACCTGCGACAGCGAATTCGGGAAGAGGGCGGGGAGGAGCAACGACAGACCCTCCACCTTTTAAAAGCCAAGGATGGAAGGTTGGGAGCGCAGACGGGAAGCACGTATTGGCGGATGTACTCGTACATCGGTTCCTGTTACACTCTACAGAAGGTCACCGGCATCGAGGACTTCGCCCAGGCGGCAAAAGGCTTTGGCCACTTCCTTCGCCTGCTTCAGGATTTCCCGGCGGAAGATCTTTACGAGGTGATTCCGAATTTTCACGATACGCCGAAACGGTTTGCGCAGCTCCATGCGGCCATGGATCGAGATCCCCTGGGGAGAGGAAAAGATGCCCAAGAAGAGATGGAGCAGGCCCTTGCCATGGAAGAGGATGGGGCCCATTTAATGAAGGGGTGGAAAGCGGGAAAACTCCCCGTTCGGGTGACCCACAACGACACGAAGATAAACAATATTCTCTTTGATGAGACCAGTCGCCAAGCCCTGTGTGTGATTGATCTGGATACCATCATGCCGGGTCTGGTGGCCTTTGATTTCGGCGATGCGATTCGGATGGGGGCCTCTTCGGGGGCGGAAGACGAGCCCAACCTGCAGAAGGTCCGTTTTCAGAAGGAGTACTACCGGGCTTTCCTGGAGGCCTATCTCGAGGAAACGGGATCGTTCCTCTGCGAAGAAGAGAGAAGGAGCCTCGCCTGGGGAGCGTATCTGATGACCCTGGAATGTGGGATTCGCTTCCTGGCGGATTATTTGGACGGGGATCATTACTTTAAATGCCAACGACCCGGACAGAACCTGGACCGGGCGCGGACCCAACTGAAACTGGCTGGGGAAATTCGCCGCTCCCTTCCCGACCTGCAGGCCATGCTTGAGACCATCGAAAGCTAGGCATCGATATCGAGAAGGGGAACAAAAAAAGAAAAGGCAGGTCGAAAAATCGACCTGCCTTTTTATGGCGGGAGCAAGTAGGAATCGAACCTACCCAAGAGGAACTCCTCTCGCAACGGTTTTGAAGACCGCAGAGCACACCAGAAACTCATTTACCCCCATAAGGTTGCCCGAACATTATATCATAGATGGGGAAAGGGAGGGCGAGAACTTGAGAAAATCCGGAATATCACATAAAATAAGGCTGGAGAATATCGCAGAAAATGCATCCCATTATGGATGCAAAGAAAGGAAGGAAGAAAAATGGCAGAAGGAAAAACCGTTGTTGTAATTGCTTCTGAGTGCCTCGGGAATGGCCAGGATGATTTAGGGAAACAATTGATGAAAGCCTATCTTTTTTCGCTGAGTCAGGCGGAAAATTTACCGCAATTGATCCTCTTTTATAACACGGGAGCCAAGCTCGTTGCCGAAGGAGCGGAAACGGTGGAAGACCTGAAGAAGCTGGAAGAAGCAGGGGTAGAGATTCGTACCTGCGGAACCTGTGCCGGCTACTTCGAACTTAAAGAAAAGATTGCCGTGGGAACCATCACGAATATGCAGGATATTGTGAACGAGCAGCTGAATGCCGCCAAAGTCGTCCGTCCATAAGCGGAGAAGAGAGCGGGAGGATGCACTCCCGCTCTCTTTTATTGTAAATTTTTCGAAGGACCGAGGGATCCCATGCGACAAAAGACGAAAAAAATAGTGTTCGCCTTTCCTTCCACGACAGACGCCATGGCCATGGCAACGGTCTGTCCAAAGGAGCTGGGCCGATTGATTCCCCTTCCGGCATCGATTTCTGCGGGGTGCGGGCTTGCTTGGTGTTGCCAACCGGGCCAGGAAGAAAAGGTCATTACCATAGCAGAGGCAGAGGGGCTACAATGTGAGGGTCCCTATGAGGAATATTTTTATTAGAAAAATGAGGGAGAAATGGCACAAAATTCATTTGGAGAAAAACATAAAATCACCTGCACGAGCGGGGGTTGAGCTTCCAAGCTAGGTGCGGGAACACTGACAGATTTATTAACGTCTTTAAAAAAACCGGAACGGCCGGACCCCAATTTATTGGTGGGCTTTCAGGCATCGGATGATGCCGCCGTCTACCGCGTTTCCGAGGATACCGTGATCATCCAAACCCTGGACTTTTTTCCACCGATGATGGATGACCCCTATCTTTTTGGGCGAGTGGCAGCGACCAATTCCCTGAGTGACATCTATGCCATGGGGGGACGTCCCGTGACCGCCTTGAATATTGTTGGCTTTCCGCAGGATGGGGACCTGGAAATCCTTGGAGAGATTCTCCGAGGGGGCAATGATGTCGTCCTGGAGGCGGGAGCAACCCTGGCGGGCGGTCACAGTATCTATAACAGTGGGGTTCTTTATGGCCTATCCGTAACCGGCGTGGGTCATCCCGACCATGTTCTCTTGAACAATTCGCCGCAGGACGGGGACCTTTTGCTGTTGACCAAGCCCCTTGGAAATGGAATCTTGGTCACGGCCGGGAAGTCCAACCATGCGCCCAAGGAGAGTCGGGAAAAGGCATTGGAAGCCATGCTTCATCTCAACCGGGAGGGGGCGGACCTGGGAAAAATTCGGGGCGTTCACGCCTTAACGGACGTCACCGGTTTCGGTCTGGCAGGCCATCTTCTGGAGATGCTGGGCTGCGATCACCAGGCGACCCTCTTTGCTTCCCGGCTTCCTCTCTTGCCGGAGGTTCTGAGCCTGTCGGCCCAGGGTTATACCTGCGGTGGCGGGGGAAGAAATGCGAATTTCTGCCGGGGAAAGTTAGAGTTTCGCTGCCAGAAGCTCGGAATCGATGGGGTTCTTTATGATCCACAGACCTCGGGTGGTTTATTGATTTCCGTGGCAGAAGAAGCGGAAGAGGATGTTATGAAGGTGTTGCAGGATTCCGCCCTATCCCATGCGGTAATTGGACAGGTCAGGAGTCGGAAAAAGGGAGAAACCCACATTATTGTGGAGGACTAAACGAATCGTGTGAAGAGGAGCCCGCGTGGGCGAAGAAGGAGTCAAAAGATGGGAAAGAACAAAGGTGCGGTGGAGCAGATCACAACCCGCGACCAGGATTTTGCACAGTGGTATACCGATATCTGTATGAAAGCGGAGTTAGCGGATTACTCGGGGGTTCGGGGCTGCATGATTGTTCGGCCACGAGGAACCGCAATCTGGGAGAACATTAAGAGCGAATTGGACCGCCGTTTTAAAGAGACGGGGCACAGCAATGTCATCATGCCCCTGTTCATTCCGGAGAGCCTGTTGATGAAGGAAGCGGAACATGTGGAGGGCTTTGCTCCGGAGGTTGCCTGGGTGACCCAAGGAGGCAATGAGGTCCTGCCGGAGCGGCTGGCGGTTCGTCCGACATCGGAGACTCTGTTCTGCACCCACTACTCGAAGATCATTCATTCCTATCGCGACCTTCCCGTTCTCTACAATCAATGGGTGAGCGTGGTCCGCTGGGAAAAATCGACCCGGCCCTTCCTGAGAACGCGGGAGTTTTTCTGGCAGGAGGGTCACACCGCCCACGCAACGTCCGAGGATGCCGATCAGGAAGCCCTGCGGATGTTGGGCGTCTATCGGGATGTGCTGGAGAATATTCTGGCGATTCCCTGTGTGCCGGGGATGAAATCGGAGAGCGAAAAATTTGCCGGCGCCAAGAAGACCTATACCCTGGAAACCCTGATGTATGATGGACAGGCCCTGCAAGCAGCCACTTCTCATCACTTTGGAGAGAACTTTGCCCGTGCCTTTGATATCACCTTCCAAGACGAGAATGGGGAAACGAAGTATGTGAATTCCACATCCTGGGGTATCACGACCCGCACGATTGGAGGCATGATCATGGTTCACAGTGACGATCGGGGGCTCGTCTTATCACCGAAGGTGGCACCGCACAAGCTTATCCTGATTCCCATTGCCACCCATAAAGAGGGGGTCATGGAAGCCTGCGATCGGCTGGAAGACCGACTCAAGAAGACCTTCCCCATGGTGGTTGACCGGACCGACAAATCGCCCGGCTTTAAGTTTGCAGATGCAGAGATGAAAGGCTATCCGCTCCGCCTGGAGATGGGTCCACGCGATATTGAGGAAGGAAAGGTGGACGTCATTCGACGGGATACCTTGGAAAAGGTGAGTCTGGCCCTGGATGACCACCTGGAAGAGAAACTCCAAGACCTCCTGGATGTCATGCAGGCGGAGATGCTCCAAAGAGCCAAGAAACGCATGGAGGAGAAGACCCACCTGGCCCACAGCAAGGAAGAGTTTGACCGGCTGATCAAGGAGGGGGGCTTTGTCGTGGCTCCCTGGTCGGGCTCCGCGGAAGTGGAAAAGCAGATTAAGGAAGAGTGCCAGGCAACCATTCGCTGTGAGTCCTTTGAGAATCAGAAGAAGGACAAGAGCGGATTGAAGGACCTCTGGAATGGGGAAGAGGCGAAATATTTGGTTCACATCGCAAGAGCCTATTAATCAATCTTTCTCACAAAAAAGGAGAAGCAGCATGAATGCTGCTTCTCCTTTTTTCTTGGCTTTTTTCCCCTACAGTTCCTCCAAAACGAAATCACGAAAGGCCTCCGCTAAGGGGGAAAGGGGAATATTTTTGTTCCAAACCAAATAGAATTGTCGACTGAGCTCCAAATCCTGAAAGTGAAAGATTAGGTAGCTTCGATTGTGGGAGTGGGCCAGGGCCGCCAACTCCGAAATGACGGAGACGCCCAGTCCCTCTTCCACGGCACTCTTGATTCCTTCGATGTTGGACATTAGAGCCGTAAAATGGGGAAGCTTATTGAGCCGCCCCTTCTTCTTCAATTCCTGTTCAAAGCGATTTCTTGTGGCAGATCCGGATTCTCGCCAAATGTATTCCTCTTCCAAAATATCATCCAGAGCGAGGGAATCCGATCGCTCATGACGGCTTTGAAAGGCCTCCGTCTTTGGCGTGATCAGAACCATGCGGTCGGTGAAGAGGACACGGGAGGCGAGGGCCGGGTTCGGGCGCTTGCCCAAGAGACCCAGGTCCGTGTGGTTGGACAGCACCACTTGTTCCACGTTGTCGCTGTCGGACTGATCCACAAGAAAGTGAATTCTGGGATGAGCCCGGTGAAAGCCGGAGAGAAATCGAGGAAGCCAAACTTCTCCGATCACGGAGGAGACCGATAGGGAGAGGGTCCCGAAAAGGGTGAGCTTCTTCGATTCCTGGAGTGAGCTGATTGCCTGTTCCCGGAGGTTCATGATCCGGCTGGCATAGGAATACAAATTTTTCCCCGCCTCGGTTAGGGTCGCTTCGGTGCTTCTTCTCAGGAAGAGGCTGACATGTAATTCATGCTCAAGAGCAAGAATATGCGAGCTAATGGTTGGCTGCGTCAGATAGAGGGCATCGGCTGCCCGAGAAAAGTTCTTGTATTTCACCACGGCCATAAAGGCTTCCAGCTGTTTAAAATCCATGGCTTTCCCTGCTCCTATTCGTCGATATATCCTCCCTCATGAAGGAGAGTTTTTGCCCGCTCCAAATTGGCTTCACTGACCTGAATGATCGGTCCCGTGCAGCCCATGGCGCTTTCCGCATAGATTCCTTCCTTCCAGAGGCATTGCACGGCATTATCAATATCCAGAATATCAATTCCGGGAACGGCGCCGGTCACAATCTCTTTGGGGGGAGCTTCCACCTTCTCCTGTGGTTGACAGGATTCCTCATCATCCGCCAGGAGGTCATCCAAACCGGCCTCATGGGCCTGTTTGTAGAGTTGATCCTGCACCTTCAGGATATTTCCGCGAACGGAGCTCTCGGCATAGGCGATGGCGTTTTTGATCAGGGGGGCTCCCGAAGCTCTCGAGATGATCAGAACGGGCTGGTCATGTCCTTCTCCCAGGCTGGGGCCATAGCCATAGCCTGTCGTCTCATAGGTGCCGCCCGAGGTATAGCCGGCGAAGAGCTTGGTGAGGACGTTGCCCGTGAGGGAATCGCAGACCATCACATCCGGCGTTCCCAGGATCACATCATTTCCTCTCATCACGCAGCCGCCATCCGCGCGAGCGGATTCGGCGAATTCAATGGGGAAACCGCCTTCTTGAAGGGCCTTGAGCTTCTTCTCCACAATGCGAGCCGCTTCCACGTTCAGGATTCCCACCGTGGGATTTTCAATGCCGTTGGCCTTGGCACAGGCAATTCCATTGATGGCATTGAGGACCATGGCCTTTTCCCGCTTTGTGTCCGTGGTTCCCGTGGTGGTTGCAATATACATCTCCTTGCCCTTGGCAGGGGTGATGATTTTACCGACGGTGGAAACCCCGATGGGGAAGGGATAGTGCATGGTGACTGCGGCATCGATGGTCTTTTCCCGGAAGAGCTTCTGCAGAACATCGGCAACGTTTTGGTCGCCTTCCGCTTCATAGCTTTCAAATCCTTCCACCGGAGAGCCAACCACGATGAGCTTGCGGGAGGGGGACTGTGCGGCACGAATGGCCTCATTGACGTTTTCCGCTCCTAATTCGGATCCGAAATTGGTAACGGCAATGGTCACCTTGTTTTGACTCTCTCCGGATTCGATGGAGTCCGCCAGTTGCAGAAGGGAATCAGCGATTTGTTTCTTATTCATCTTATTCCTCCTCAGCGAGTTCTGTCGCAACCTTGCGCAGTGCCTCCACAATGACCTTCTTGACGCCTTCGTCGGATTTACCGGCAGTCTCCGCCTCCGATTCCAGTTCTCCGGAGTTTCTCTCCACGACGATGGACAGACCGTCGAAGAGGTTGGTCAGACGTCCCAGGAACAGACTTCCCTTGCCGATTAACATGGCCCGGTTGAGATCTCCCGTGGTCAGATCGTCGATCATGTGTCCGACATAAGGAACGGCGGAGGGAATATGACCCTGGGTGGGAGCCCAGCCGACCATGCCTTTTTCTGCCACGAAGTTCTTGAGTTCTTTCCGATCCAATTGCTTTTTGGTGACCGCGAGGGCAGCAATCATCTTGTAGTTTGCCTCCGGAACGTTACCGGCGCCTGCAGGCTTGGTAATGTCGGGGTTCTGCATCTCCGGTGCGTATTTATCCACATCCGTGATCTTCAAGCCGTGTTGTTCCAAGGGGTTGAGAACCAAGGAAGTGATGACGGCCTGGGGAGAAGCACCGGTTTCCACGGTGTGACGTCCCACGATATCCGTGCGAATGACCGGGTTCTTTCCGTCATTCTCGGCGATGATCATGCCAAATCCCGCAACGGCATCCTCGAGAATGGGAAGACCCTTTTTGATGTGGTCTCGGGCGTTCATACCGAGTTTTGCGGTACATCCACCGGCAACGACCATGACCTTCTTCACGATGCCGGCCTGTACCAGGGCGGCGGCATGTGTGATGGCATGGACGGGGGCCGCACAGAAGCCGCGGACATCAGAGCCCGTTGCATGGGGCATACCCACCATCTCCGCGATGGACTTGGCGATATTGCCGCCACCACGCTGGTTGATATCTCCGGCGGCTTCCTCGGAGCACTCCACCACGTATTCAATCTCTTCTTTTTTGATATTGCCATGTTTTAGGGTCTCTACAGCAGAGATGGCACCGGAGGCCTTGACAACTAGGTTTTCCAACATGTTCTCGGCATTGAGGTTGGCATCCGTATCATGCGCTCCGCGAACATAGCCGACCCGCTTGCCATCCACACAGAGCTCAATGGCATGACCCTGTTCAATGAGTTCGTCCGCCTTGCTCATGTCTCCGGGAACCAGCTTGCTGAAGAGATGGCTGAATTCCGGGAAGCGCTTTTCCACGGCATCTTTGTACTGGATAACGTATTCCTCGGACAGAATGACAAGGTCAAACTCATCCGCATACTTCAGCGTGGCAATAAATTCTTCTTCTTTGACCAGGGAACCGAATTTACCTTCCGTGGCATCATTTTTGTAGTCTAATTCCGTGAAGGGGGTTTTCTTCCCTTCCAGCGCTTCATAGCGTTCGTTACCGATGTAAATCTGGTTGGGTAAGTAGTTTCTGAATTCCTCAAACGAACGAATATGTTTACGGCCCTCCGTTAAAAGGTCCGAAGCAGGATTAAGTTTTTTTTCTGTAGTAAAAGTACTCCCGGCATTGAAAACCATGTCGGGAGTATTTACTAAAACATATCCTGCTGCTTGAATCACAGGAAAATTCATCTTAGCTCCTATTCTTTTAATCCTCAAATACGGTCTGGCCATCAACTTCGGTGCAAAGAGCACGGAGAGCCTTCTCAACCAGTTTATACCGCAAATGGAATTCCTCCTCCTTTGTCAGAGCCGGATCCCCAAGGGGATGCGGGATGGCAATCGCAGGAACAATACGGTTTGCACCGACTGTCAGCGAAATTGGAGTAATCGTACATACATGAACAACCGGCATACCTTGCGCCTCGATTGCCTTTACCATCGTTGCACCGCAACGTGTACAGGTACCTCACGTGGAGGTGAGGATCACAGCATCAACCTTATCCTCAACGAGTTGCTTACCGATTGCTTCTCCATAGGCCTTTGCATTGGCAATGGAGGTTCCGTTACCGACGGTTGCGTACCAATAGGGATGCAACGAGCCGATTTTTCCTTCGTCCAGCATCTTACGCACAACATCCAATGGGAGTACACGATCCGCATCTTCATTGGCGTAAGTCGGGTCATAACCACCGTGTGCTGTCTCGGAATTCTCCGGGGTCAGGTCATCCAAGCCTTCCAGAGAGTACTTGCCGTACTTGGAAGCCGAGGAGGACTCGATGTGGTCCGGGTTGCCCTTGGGGACAATACCACCGGAGGTAACGAGAGCGATACGCGCCTTCGTAATATCCTTGACGGCAGGCTGGGGATCGACACGATCGAAGTCCGGCATGGGGTATTCTGTGGTGAATTCCTCATCGTTAATCTTCTTAATCAGCATCTCCACAGCCCGGCGGGAACCGGTCTTTTCCGAGAACAGATTGACACGCTTGCCCTGGGGGATGTAGCCTTCATCCGCGGGCAATCCGATTTTTTCACCCTTCGCATACTTGTCGGTGAAGTTGACCACCGCCTTGATGGCCTTTCTCATACCGACCGCGCTGGGCTTGGTCTCGATCATGTACACGTCTTTCTTGTACATATCGACACCGGGGTTTTCCGGATACATCGCTGTCACTGCCGGAATTCCTAAGGTTTTCTTTACAGCACTGGCAATATCTCCGCAGGCAACGCCATAGCGGCCTGCGTTAAAAGCCGGTCCTGCAATAAAGTAATCAGGGGAGAAGGACTTGATTTTCTCAAGCACCTCTTCACGCGCTTCGTCCATGTGCTCGTTGTAATAGGTATCACCACAGACAACGGTTCCCACAAGTTCGTAAGCATCACCCAATTTAGCAGCAAATTGCTGGGAGAGGGGAGGCAGCTCCTCCGCAATAAAGGGAGCAATATCCGCTTTTTCTTCTCCGCCGACTCCCGCATAGAACTGGTTAATATAATGTACTACGCGAATTTTCTCCATGGGACACCTCTAGTCTAGAAATTTGCAGTATTCTTCACGAATCTCGGAAATTTCTTCAGTAATTTCATCTACATCAAGAACCATCTCCATCATGCCGATCTGTTCATCATACACATCGGGATCGAAGAGTTCTTTGACATCATCCTCAACAACGTGATAGCACAAGAGTCCTAACTCAACATTTGCAAGAGGACCTGCAAAGGTCGGGTCGCCTGCCATACAAGTCTCAGCTGCTAAACCTGCAGCCTCCGCCTCTGCGCCACCCAGAATAACCACAACGTTCTCGGGACCGTATTGCTCCGCAAAGTCCTTTACACGTTTCTGGTTCTCCAAGTCCATGGCGCCGGCGCTCGTTCAGACGAAGCACTCGGTTGCCGAGAAGATTACTTCGGTATTCGGGACGGTCTCTACACAGGCCTTGATTGCAGGGCCGGGGATACCGTCACGGTCACCGAGAATAATGATTTTTTTGTTTTCCAGTACATTACTCATTCTCAGTACCTCCTAATTCCTTTCTATATGTTCCTTTTTCATCTCATTACACCTTCCGTTTGACCGGAGACATAATGCTTCCACAACTCGATTGTAGTCCGAAAGTTGGTATTTATCAACGTTTCGAGCAAAAGTTTCCATTAATAACCGCGAGCGGTCAGCTTGTTGAAGCCGGTCTCGTTGGTGGCTCCGGTGATTGCCTGGATTTCCACCTCCACGGAACCGTCATCCGTTAAGGATCCCGCATGACCACCGGCGATGGTGTTTACGGCGTCAATGTGACCGATGACCTTGTCCATCTTGGGAAGGACAATCAGCTCATTCGCATTTCCGCCCGTCACACAGGCATTTGCCAAGGGATCGGCATCTGCCAAAGACTGGCTCATGCCGTCCTGACCCGCATACTCATCGGTGATGATGACGGTTTTGACACCCTTCTTCTCAATCTTGGTGCAGTTCATGATCAGGTCGGTATCCGGGTTACCGAATCCTTCCTGAGAGATGATGACGGAGTCAACACCCAGGAACTCAACCAATTTTGCGGTCATATCCGAAGAGCGCTGCTTGTCCATCAGATAGACGTTTTCGTTGGTGATAATCACGCCCACGAAATTGATGGTCTTTCCATGCTCCTCGTAGAGGGATTTGATGACGTCATTGTTCAGATGGACGTACGTGGGGTTTTTGTCGCATGCGGACACGCAGTTTCCTGAGATGATCGCACCGTCCATGACTTCGGTGGGGTAGAGGAAGGTCGGGATGATCTTCTTCGCATCGACACCGTAGACATAGGTATCATGGAGCAAACCTTGGGTCTGCAGCATGTATACGTAAGCGACTGTGGGCAGGTCGGGATATTCCTTCAGCTGCTCCTGCAGGGGCTTGGTCTCATAAACCGTGCTCTTCTCTGGTTCCAGGTCTTTTGCCAGGTTGCCGATGAAACGGGTAATCTTTAAGCCGACCATTCTTACCGAATGCTCATGCTGATGTTGCTTGATTCCTTCTTTCGGTTCCACGGTTACAACCAGGTTGACCAACTTGGAAAAGGGCGTGTACTCTGCACCGGGACCGGACATATCGATAATGCCCTCCTGGAAGCCGACGATTTTACCGGTGGTTACGACAGCCATGCCCTTCAGAGCGATGGTCTTACCGGAACCCACGGGATCTACTTTTCCCAGAACGCCTGGGAACATTTCGCCGCCTTCTACTTTGACGCGTGGCTCATTCACGTCTTTGACCGGTGTGATGCGGACACTGTCTCCGGGATGAGTGATATCGAAATCGATGGATTCCAGATACTCATCTTCTTCAATTTCGGATGCCGCAATCAAATCGTCCTTCTTCAGATACAAAACGCCTTGGTCAATCTTGGACTCATCGGCAAATTTAATATCGGAGATGGCGATTTCACCTAATTCAAGTCGCATAGTTCCTCTCTTTCCGCCTTATGCGTAGAACTTCTTCAAAACTTCTTCGATATGCTCTACATTTGCATTATCGGCATTAATCTCTTCCTGCTTCTCTCCATCCTTGTAAACAATGAGTGTGGGAAGGCCGAGCACACCCTGTTTGATTGCTACACGACGACCCTTTGCAATGTCAAAGCTTGCAAATTTGATCTTGTCGCCGTATTTCTCTGCCAGTTTCTCGATGTCCGGGCGAAGTGCCTTGCAGGGCTCACAGGATTGAGACCAATAGTCAACAAAAGCCAGGCCCTTGTATTCCGTGATTTCCTCATCAAAGTTCTTCTTGTCCAGTTCAATCATGAGATCCTCCTTTACTTCCGTAGTGCCTTGATATCTTTATCAATATTATATGCGGCAATAGCACCATCGCTAGCTGCCGTAATAACCTGTCTTAGTACCGTATCCCTTACGTCACCCACGGCATAGACCAAAGGAATGTTGGTTTCCATCTTGGGGCTCGTGGGAATATAGCCGTCTTCGGTCAATTCCAACTTGCCTTCAAAGAGCTCGGTGTTGGGATGGATACCGACGAAAACAAAGACGCCCATCAGACCGTCATCCTCATCGCAGTGGTACTCCCGGGTTTCTCCCGTTTCGTTATCCCTTAAAATCACGCTCTGCAGAAGTCCTTCTCCCTTAATCTCCGTGATGGAGGTTTTATACAGGAATTCGATATTCTCTTTGGCTTCCGCCCGCTCTTTTACGATCTGGTCCGCTCGGAGAACGTCACGACGCACGACGATATTCACCTTGCGAGCAAAGTCGGAAAGATAGGTGGCCTCCTCAACCGCAGTGTTTCCACCGCCGACGACGAAGATCTCAAAGCCTTCAAAAAAGTCCGCATCACAGGTGGCACAATAGGAAACGCCCTTGCCCGTGAATTCCTTTTCTCCGGGAACCTTGAGCTTGTTGGGGTTGGCTCCCGTTGCAATGATGACACCAACCGCTTCAATGGTTTCGCCGTTGTCCAGCGTGAGCTTCTTGGGATTGGACGTTAGGTCCACATCCACGACCTTCGCCTTCTTGATTTCGCAGTTGAAGCTCTCGGCCTGCTTGTGCATTCTCTCCATCAGAGAGGGGCCGGATTCCTTCGCATCGACAATACCGCCCGGGTAATTTTCAATGTTTGCCGTGGTCATGATCTGTCCACCCACAGCATCGCATTCGAGAATCACCGTCTTCAGACGGGCACGGCCGGCATACAAGCCGGCTGCGAGTCCGCCGGGACCGGCACCGATGATTGCTAAATCATACATACTGCTTCCTCCTATACTATAAATATGGTTGTAAAGCTTCGGTGATGAGCGTGTAGTCGATAAAGGCGTAGTCGTCCACCACCGATTGGGGCAGGATCTTTCTTCGATCCATCTCCAAAATGCGTTTCACTTTCTCAATGGCCAGCTCCATTAAGGTTTCCGAGTCCATGTCAAATTTTGATCCCTCCGTCAGGCAAATGGTCCGAAAGGGGGTTGCGTTTGGCGTGAAGTTTCCATAGAGGGGATGGGTCATGAGTTTGTAGTTCTTCTGGACATAATTGCGAGCCCGAAGAAAAACATCCAAATAGGCTTCCTCTTTATAGAGAACTTTCCCGTGCGGCCAATCGAGAAATTTTGGATTGTTGGTGATCAAAAAAAACATCTTTATTCGTCCTTACTGCCAAATAAAAAGCGACAGAGGAAAGGTTTGCCTTTCCTCTGTCGCCCTGCCACTTCAGAGTTTACAGAACAGTCCGTATTGTACCTGAGAAGTTCGCAGAAAGTCGGCTACTTCTGCTTGTCCCTTCGGTTCTCATCCGAGATCTCCAGACAGTCCTTATTAAGAATGTTACATGGATAGGATACGACAAAGTTACTTTATTGTCAATAAAAAACTAGAATATTGTTTATCAAAAAATCAAATATTTTCCGCTTGCTCCGGAGAGAAGATTTCCTTGGAAATCCATTCGGTAAACTGCCTTACATGGTTTGGCATCTCGCCCTTGGAGCGAAGCAAATAGAGATTTCGCTTTCCCAGCTCACGTGGAAGGGGAAAAGTGAGCAGACGGCCCGCCTGCACAAAGTTCAAGGCGGCCGCTTTGGAAATAATGGCAATTCCCATTCCCGCAGCCACTAAATTTTTTATGGTTTCCTCATTGTTCACCCTTGCGGCGACCTGAATCTTGGATTCCGAAATACGGAGCGTCCGGAAGAGCTCCTGAGCAATCTTCCCACTGGCGCTTCCCAGCTCCCGCAGGATCATGGGATGGGAGAGGAGGCGGACGGGGGATAGGGGCACACCGGCGGGATAGTTTTGCTCCCTTGGGCTGTTTGGCGTGATCACCACCAATTCATCCTGAGCAAAGGGTTCCGCCATCAGGAGGTCATCTTCATAGTAACGACCGATAAAGCCGACATCGAAGAGCTGGTTTTGCATCCAGGAGATGACCTCCTCGGAATCTCCCTGCTTAATCGTGAAAGTAACCGAAGTTCGCTCCTTTGTATAGGTGGAGAGAATCCTTGGGAGAAAGTAACTGCAGGGAATGGTGGAAGCGCCGATTGTGATGGGCCGGTTCCCCTGATCCTCCCAGCGACTTTTCAACGCCTCCACCTGATTCAGGGTATTTACCGCAAAGTGATAGAGCTCCACTCCGTAAGGGGTGATCTCCAGCTGCTTTGTGGACCGGATCACCAGTTTACGGTGAAACTCCTTTTCCATGAGATTGATATGCGTACTGATGGTCGGCTGGGACCGTTGAAGCTGCAGGGCAGCTTCGGAGAAGCTTCGGCATTCTACCACCGCAATTAAGGATTCCAATTCTTTGAGCTGCATGTTTCCCTCCTCGGATGTTTATTTTCAGCCTACCATACTTCCCGAATCCTGGGAACTCCCTGGGAATGAAAAGGGCGGCTGGGATATACCGAACGTTCTTGAAGGGAAAGTCCCGCATATACTACAATACTAAGAGAGAAATCGATTCCCGGTTGAGAAGCCGGAATCATGAGTGAGAAGAATGACAGAGGAGGCAACATGGTACAGAGATTAGGATTCGGCATGATGCGCCTGTCCATGCTGGGCGATAAGGTGGATATTGCGCAGACGAAGAAAATGGTGGACCACTTCATCGAGGGAGGATACACCTATTTCGACACCGCTCATGGCTATATTTCCAAGCAGAGCGAATTAGCCGTCAAGGAATGCTTAACAGACCGCTACCCCCGGGGGGCCTACACGTTAACCGATAAGTTTTCCTCGTTTCTGGCCAAGGGAAGGGACGATGTGGTCCCCTTTTTTGAAAATCAGTTAAAACGCTGCGGGGTAACGTATTTTGACTACTATCTTCACCACTCTTTGGATAAGGAATCCTATCAGACCCACAAAGACTGGGGCGTCTTTGAGGCGGTGAAGCAGTTTAAAAAGGAAGGTCGGGTGAAGCACATTGGGCTGAGTTTTCATGACAAGGCCGATGTGCTCGATCGGATTCTCACGGAGCAACCCCACATTGAATACGTCCAGCTGCAATTTAATTACCTGGACTATGATGATCCCGAGGTGCAAAGTGCGGCCAATTTTGCCGTCTGTGAGAAGCACGATAAGCCGGTGATCGTCATGGAGCCCATCAAAGGGGGGAACCTGGTCAATCTGCCCAAGGAAGCCCAGGATGTGTTAAGGGAGTTGGACACGGACTCTCCGGCGGCGCTGGCCCTTCGATTTGTGGCAGGTTTTCCTCGGGTGAAAATGATCCTGAGCGGCATGAGCAACACCGTGCAGATGGAAGAGAACACGGCGTTGATGAAGGAGCCCAAACCCTTGACCAAGGAGGAAGAGGCGGCGCTCCTTCGCGTTCGGGAGATCGTTCATTCCAAGGACATGATTCCCTGCACCGCCTGTGAGTACTGTGTGGAGGGGTGTCCTCAAAAAATCTATATTCCCCGCATCCTCTCCGCCATCAATAAGGAAAAAGTGTTCCATGATCCCCGGGCAAAGAGCGCCTATGAGGAGGCGATTGAAGGGCATGGACGTGCACAAGACTGCATCGCCTGTGGTCAATGTGAGTCGGTCTGTCCGCAGGAGATTAAAGTGATTTCTCATCTGGAGACGGCGAAGGATCTTTGGGACTAGAAGCCGCTTGCTTCCGAAATGCCTGAAAGCGTTTCAGAAAATCCTCCCGGTCTTCTGCGGCAAGCGCCATTTTCTCCATGGGACAGAGGTCATCGCCCCGGCGATTGAGGATGCGGTCCACGAGTTTTCCCCCATGGACCCGGATGTTGGCTTGCTCCAGGCGCTCCTTTGCGCCACGGGAGAGGACCTTCCCATAGACTTCTTTTACCCCTGTCGGTGCCAGCAACAGCGCCGCTGCGGAACCGATGACCCGGTCGGCGAGGCTGGCTCCTTCGAGGGAGTTCTTGGAAAGAAGTCGGAAAAGGGGCTCAAGTCCCCTTCCCTCTTGGGCGTCCACGATTTTTCCGTTTTTTACAAGAACCACCTTATGGGTCTGCAGACCCTCAATGGCGATTTCCAGTTGATTTTGCATGCTTACTCCTTCTTTATTTCGACATGATTTCGACATGGTTTGCTGAAAAATATTTTATCAAAATATTTTATCATAGAGAAAGGAAGAAAAATCTGTCGGTGACCTCACAGATTTTCCGGGGATTTTTTGTAGAATAGGAAGGTATCTTATGACAGGAAAAAAATTAAGCTTTTCTGCGCTTTTCTTGGCGATGGGAGTTCTCTTGCCCATGGCTTTCCATACCTTTGGAATGGGGGGACCGGGCTTTTTACCCATGCATCTTCCCGTCTTACTGGGAGGCCTGCTCTTAGGGCCCTTTGCGGGGGTGCTTCTTGGCATCGCCACTCCCTTTTTGAGTTCCCTTCTCACGGGAATGCCCCCGCTGTTTCCCATGCTTCCCATCATGATGACGGAGCTGGCGGCCTACGGGTACTTTTCGGGGCTTTTCTCCGTTCGCTGGCATGGGAACGTCTATCTGGCCTTGGTGGGAGCCATGGTGGTGGGCCGGGTCTTTGCCGGCATCGCCGCCTGGGTCATGATCCACTTCTTTGGTTTTCGGGCTCCGGGAGCGGTTGCCTTTGTATTGGCTTCCGTGAGCACGGGGTTCATTGGGATTCTCATCTAACTTCTCCTTCTGC
Source organism: uncultured Tissierellia bacterium (assembly GCA_937923265.1). Lineage (GTDB taxonomy): Bacteria > Bacillota > Clostridia > Tissierellales > Peptoniphilaceae > CALAJY01. The sequence continues at coordinate 43,982 of CALAJY010000053.1, read as the reverse complement.
CCCCTTTGACTCTCTATCTGCGGCGTTTTGTGGGGGAGGGAGAAAGCTGTCCGCCGGAGGAGCGCAGAGATTGAAAGGACGAGAGAATGAGTAAGCAACTGGGACCGGTCCACTACCGGATGTATGAGAAAATCAAGGAGATGGACCATAAAACGGAGCTTCTTCTGCAGGACCAAGGGGAGAGTCTACGCTTGTTGAATCAGAAGGTGGAACCCGTCTCCAAGGAAGCCCTTGACGTGATTTTGGACCAGGAGAACATCCATGGTTGGCTGTCTTCGAAGATCGATCAGGTGGAGCTTCGCTATGCCTGGGCGTTGGCACAAAGCCGGGAACCCCTGAAAAAACTGGAGGACTATGGTAAGAGTTTGAAGCTGGGGGCCTTTTCTTCCCCGGAGGAGCTCTTTCAGACCCTGCTGGATGTGACATTGGATGGGATGCCCTGTGACGGGGCATTGGCGGCCACGACCGATGGGGACGGCAGCCTCCTTCTCCACATGCAGAAGGACACCCATGAAAAATATGTGGGACATCTGGAGGACACGGATCCGTCGGAGAGCCGGGAAAAATCCTGTGCGGGAAACCATGACCATGAGGACCACAGGGCCTTCCACGTGCAGGCAGGGGAGTCTCTTCCCATGGAGGAGGGCGACGAGAGACGGTCGCTCTTTTATCGGGCAAGAGGGGCCTTTTTCAAGGGACTCTTGACCGCCAGCAACTACGGTGTCAAGCCCCTGGGCAAAGAGGATTTTCTTTTTTATCGGAGATAGGACCTGGCCGGCTTTGCCGGCCTTTTTTTGAAGGGAGAATGCAATGCAATATTTCGGAAATGTGTATCGGCCGCCCAGTGAGGCAATGAGCCTGATCCTCCAGGTGACCCTGGGCTGCTCCAACAACAGCTGTCGCTTTTGTCCGATGTATAAGGGGGAAAGTTTTCAGGTGCGGAGGGAGGAAGAGGTCTTTTCCGACATTGAGGAGCTGGCAGCGGGTCGACCCTGGTTTTCCCGCGTCTTCTTAGCGGATGGGGACAGCCTGGTGCTCTCCACGAATCGCCTCCTTCGCCTGCTCCGAAAGCTCAAGGCCTCTTTTCCCAACCTGGAGCGAATTTCTGCCTACACCACCGCCAAGGATCTGTTAAGAAAATCTGTGGCGGACCTTCGTCAACTGAAGGCGGAGGGACTGGATATGGTCTACGTCGGCCTGGAAAGCGGAAGTGACCGCATCCTTCAAGAAGTGGACAAGAGGATCACGGTGGAAGAGATGAAGGAGGGCTGCCTGCGGGCCCGGGAAGGTGGTCTTCGGACTTCAGTGACGCTCATCGCGGGCCTGGGTGGCCGCGAGGGATGGAGGGAGAATGCTCGGGAGTCTGCCAAACTCATCTCGGAGATTCAGCCGGATTTTGTGGCCTATCTCACTCTAAATCTGACCCCGGGGACGCCCCTATACGAGGACGCACAGCGCGGTAAATTTTCCATGCCCGGCCCCGAGGAGATTGCCTGGGAACTTCGTGAGTTTCTCCTCCATGTGGATTCCCCGGGATCTATCTTCCGGGCCAACCATGCATCCAACTATGTAAATCTGAAGGGCACCCTGAATGAGGACCGGGAGGTCATGGTTCGGGAGATCGAGGAGGCCTTGCGCGAGGGAAACTTTAAGCCGGAGGAGTACCGCCTTTTGTAAAATCTGTGAAAAAGTGATTCCCTTCACGGTTTTTGGGGCAATCTATTACTATGATGGGACCGTGCTTTTGCACAGAAGAGAAGATTGTTGCCCGAAGAATGTGAGGAGATAAAAATGGAGATGTTTTGTTATCAATGTCAGGAGACCGCCAAGGGAAGCGGATGTACGGTGCAGGGAGTTTGCGGAAAGAATCCCGAGCTAGCCTGCCTTCAGGATTTGTTGGTCTATACCCTGAAGGGAATTGCGCAAATTTTGGTAAAAGTGGGGAAGGAAGAGCAACCGGCTCCGGAGCTTCATCAACAGGTCATCAACAGCCTTTTTATGACGATTACCAACGCGAACTTCGATCCCGATCGCATGGAACAGCAGATTCGAACGATGCTTTCGTTCCGGGATCGGCTGAGAGAGGACGTAGGCGTAGAGGGATTGCATGATGCGGCAACTTTTACCGTGGGAGACACGCGGGAAGACTTGTTGGCGAAAGCCATCCAAGTGGGGGTTCTCTCCACGAAGGATGAGGATATCCGCTCTCTTCGGGAGCTGATTACTTATGGACTAAAGGGGATGGCAGCTTATACCCAGCATGCCGCCAACCTGGGGCAGGAGGACCAAACGCTCAATGCGTTTTTCTATCGGGCTTTGGCAAAGACTCTGGACGACACCCTGTCTGTGGAGGACCTGCTTTCCCTGACCCTTCAGACGGGAGAAATGGGAGTTCAGGCGATGGCCCTGTTGGACAAGGGAAACACGGTGCGGTTTGGTAAGCCGGAGATCACTCATGTAAAACTTGGGGTTAACGATCGCCCCGCCATCCTGGTATCGGGTCATGATTTAACGGATTTAGAGCAGCTCTTGGAGCAGACCAAGGACAGTGGCGTGGACGTCTACACCCACAGCGAGATGCTTCCCGCTCACTCCTATCCGGCTTTTAAAAAGTATGAACATTTTATCGGAAATTACGGAAGCAGCTGGTGGAAGCAGACGGAGGAGTTTCCCGCTTTCCACGGGCCCATCCTCTTTACCACCAACTGCATCGTTCCGCCCAAGTCTCAGGAAGTTCGGGATCGGATTTTCACCACGGGATCCGCAGGCTTTCCCGGTTGCAAGCATATCCCGGCGGATGCCGAGGGAAAGAAAGACTTTTCGGAGATCATTGCCTTGGCCAAGACCCTGCCGGCACCGGAAAGCCTGGAAGAAGGAGAGATTCTCGGCGGCTTTGCCCATGACCAGCTCTTTGCACTGACGGATAAGATTTTGGAAGCGGTGAGCTCCGGAGCGATTCGGAAATTTGTGGTTATGGCCGGTTGCGATGGACGAATGAAGGCAAGAGAGTATTACCGGGAGTTCGCAGAGAAGCTGCCGAAGGATACGGTCATCCTCACCGCGGGCTGTGCCAAGTACCGCTACAATAAGCTAAATCTGGGAGAGATTCAGGGGATTCCCCGCGTTCTGGATGCCGGTCAGTGCAATGACTCCTACTCCTTAGCGGTTTTGGCCTTAAAGCTCAAGGAGATTTTGAAGCTGGAGGATATCAACGACCTTCCCATTGTCTACAACATCGCCTGGTATGAACAGAAGGCCGTGATCGTCCTGCTTGCCCTGCTATCCTTGGGGGTGAAAAAAATCCATCTGGGGCAGACCCTTCCGGGATTTTTGTCGCCCAATGTGGCCAAGGTGCTGGTGGAACAATTCGGAATCGCCGGAATCGGTTCGGTGGAGGAGGATTTAGACCTCTTGGTGCGCGAGTAAGCGGCCATTCAAATTTTTCAGAAAACCGTCTGTTTATCCAACAGGCGGTTTTTTTGTGGCATTTTCCGGGAAAGGCTGATTGATAAAAACGTTTCTATGGTAGAATATGCTTGAAAAAATGCGGAAGCAGCCGGCAATATTGTTATATTTTTCTCCCCCTGCCGGGGAAGGAGGGACAATCGGATTTTTTGCCGGAAGGAAGCGATTCCTCTTCCAAGTGCGGAATCGAAATGGCCTCAACGGCGGAAAGGGGTTCAAGATGGCAAAGTACATAATGGCTTTAGATGCGGGGACCACCAGTAATCGCTGCATTCTGTTCGACAAGAAGGGAAAAATTCTCTCCATGGCCCAGAAAGAGTTCACCCAATATTTTCCTCATCCCGGTTGGGTGGAGCATGATGCAACCGAAATCTGGTCCACGCAGCTTGGGGTGGCAACCGAAGCGATGGCAAAGATCAATGCGAATGCGGAAGACATCGCCGGCATCGGAATCACGAACCAGCGGGAAACCACCATCATCTGGGACAAAGAAACCGGGGATCCCGTATACAATGCGATTGTTTGGCAGTGCCGACGGACGGCAGACATGGCGGAGAAGCTGGTGGCAGATGGTTATGGGGACCTGATCACCTCCCATACCGGCCTTGTGGTGGATCCCTACTTCTCCGCAACAAAGATTCGCTGGATTCTGGACCACATCGACAAGGGTCAGGAACGGGCCGAGAAGGGAGAGTTGCTCTTCGGCACCGTGGACTCGTGGCTCATCTGGAATTTGACCCGAGGCAAGGTTCATGTCACCGATTACTCCAATGCGTCCCGAACCATGCTGTTTAATATTTACGATCTGTGCTGGGATGAGGAAATTCTTAAAATCTTGAATATTCCCAAAAAGATGCTTCCGAAGGTGATGCCCTCCTCCCACGTCTACGGGGAGACCAGCCCCAACTGGTTCGGCGGAGCGATTCCCATTGCCGGGGCGGGTGGTGACCAACAGTGTGCCCTTTTCGGACAGACCTGCTTTGAGAAAGGGGAAGCGAAAAACACCTATGGAACCGGTGCCTTCCTCCTGATGAATACGGGAGACAGCGGCGTGAAATCCGAAAATGGTCTGGTGACCACCATTGCCTGGGGCCTGGAAGAAGGGAAAGTCTCCTATGCGTTGGAAGGATCCATCTTCGTGGCGGGCTCTTCGGTCCAATGGTTGCGGGATTCTCTCCGCATCGTGGATACCGCCCTGGACACGGAATACATGGCGGAGCGCGTGGAAGACACCGGCGGATGCTATGTCGTCCCTGCCTTCACCGGATTGGGAGCTCCCTACTGGGATCCCTATGCACGGGGAGTCATTGTCGGCATCACCCGAGGAACCAATAAATATCACATCATCCGTGCCACGTTGGAATCCCAGGCTTACCTCTCGAACGATGTCCTGCAGGCCATGAGTCACGATGCGGGAACCCCCCTGAAGAGCCTGAAGGTGGATGGAGGAGCTTCCGCCAACAACTTTTTGATGCAATTTCAGGCCGATATGTCGCAGACCGTAGTGGAACGCCCCAAGACCCTGGAGACTACGGCCCTGGGAGCCGCCTACTTTGCGGGACTGGCAGTTGGCTATTGGAAAAATTTAGAGGAGATTAAGGCGAACTGGCAGATCGATCGGTCCTTTGAACCGCAAATCAGCGTCGAGGAGAGAGATAAAAAGGATCGAAACTGGCAAAGAGCGGTGGATCGGTCCTTTGGCTGGGCGAAACACTACGAAGAATAATAACAGGTTCTATAGAATCCCGTCACTAAAATGGAGAAAGGAAGCGGATCATGCGTGATATTTTTTTAGGTGAATTTTTCGGAACAATGATAATGATCCTGTTGGGATGCGGTGTTTGTGCGAATGTGGGAACGCGGAAGTCGGGTATGTCAGGAGGCGGGCCCGTGCAGATTGTGATTGCCTGGGGCTTTGCGGTGATGCTTCCCGCGTATATTTTTGGAAGTCTGACGGGAGCTCACTTTAATCCCGCGGTGACCCTGGCGATGGTCATGCAAGGCACCGTTTCCCTGGACCAGGTTCCCTTTTATCTCTTGGGGGAATTTGGGGGAGCCTTTTTCGGAGCCTGCCTTGTGTATCTGCTGTTCCAAAAGCATATTGAAGAGATGGCGGAAGAAGGAGAGAAGATTCGCGGATTCTTCTGCACGGCTCCCTCGATTCCCTCTCCCTTTCATAATCTGTTGAGCGAAATCGTGGGAACCTTTGTCCTGATTTTTGCCATTCTCGGCATGGGACGGGTGCCCCAGGCGGCTGCGAGTGGCATGGATAAGTTCCTCCTCTATGGCATCATTGTATCGGTGGGAGCCAGCCTCGGCGGTCTGACGGGCTATGCCATCAATCCCGCCCGTGATTTGGGTCCCCGCCTTGCCTATGCCGTCCTCCCCATCCCTCGAAAGGTGAAGCCGAACTTCGAATACGGATGGATTCCCGTGGTCGGACCCTTGATTGGTACGGTGATTGCGGTGCTCCTCTACAATTTTATCTTCTAAAGATATACTGATAGGAAATGAGGGAGGAAAGATCACTTTCCTTCCTGTGTTAGAGAGAAGGATAAGATGTTTGATGCAATAATCATCGGAGCAGGTGTGGTCGGAAATTCCCTCGCCTACCAATTGAGTCGTTATCAGGGTCGCTTTCTTGTGCTGGAAAAGCAAAGGGACCTGGGAGAGGGGACATCGAAGGCCAACTCCGCCATCGCCCATGGAGGCTATGATGCGGTGCCGGGAACCAAAAAGGCAGAGATGAATGCCCTGGGAATCCGGATGATGGGGGAGATTGCCAAAACCTTGGATTTTCCCTTCCGGCGGATCGGTTCCCTGGTCCTCTGTCATAAGGAAGAGAACCGGCCGGCCATCGAGAAACTCTACCGGCAGGGTCTGGCCAATGGAACCCGGGGCATGGAAATCTGGGAGCATGATCGGATTTTAAAGGAGGAACCGGAGGTCGAGGAGAATGTGGTCTGTGCCCTCTACTGCAGCGATGCGGGCATTGTGGACCCCTTTCTCATGACCTGGGCGTTTGCGGAGCAGGCAGAGGTCAATGGCGTGGAGTTTCGCTTCGAAGAGGTAGTAAAGAAGATCGAAAAGATCCGGGGTGGCTGGCGCCTGACGACCGCGAAGGAAAGCTATGAAACGCGAGCGGTGGTCAACTGTGCCGGTCTCTATGCCGACGAGCTTCACAACATGGTTTCGGACCGGAAGTATACCATAAAACCCCGCAGCGGAGAGTATTGGCTCTTGGACAAGGAAACACAGGGATTCTGTCACCACGTCCTCTTTGATGTTCCCACGGAGAAAGGGAAGGGGGTCTTGGTGACGCCGACGACCCCGGGCAACATTCTGATTGGCCCAACCTCGACCTTTGTGGACAAAAAAGATGCGGTGGCAACAACCACAGCGGGAATCCGGGAGGTTCACGATAAGTCGGGACAGATGGTGAGAAATCTACCCTATGGGAAAGTCATCACCTCCTTTACCGGCCTTCGGGCCCATGAAGAGGAGGGGGACTTCGTCCTCGATCAAGCGGAACCGGGCTTCTATGATTGCCTGGGCATTGAATCTCCCGGTCTCACGGCATCGCCCGCGATCGGAAAGGTTATGGCGGATAAGGTGGGCGAAGACCTGGAACTGGGAAAGAATCCCAGCTTCCTTGCAGAGCGGAAAGCACCCCCTGACCCCAAGAAAATGAGTTTGGAGGAATTCAACCAACTGGTGAAAAAAGAACCGGCTTATGGCCGGATCATCTGTCGCTGTGAGCAGGTCACGGAGGGGGAGATCGTCGCTGCCATCCATTGTCCCCTGGGAGCGCGCAGCTTGGATGGATTAAAGCGTAGGGTTCGGGCCACGGCGGGTCGCTGTCAGGGGGGCTTTTGCACCCCTCTCCTCATAAAGATTCTTGCAAGAGAGTTAAACGAAGATCCCTGCCGGATTTTAAAGAACGACCGGGGATCCTACCTGTTGAGTGGAAAGAGATAGGAGGGTGTCATGCCAGAGTTAGTGATTATCGGTGGCGGCCCTGCCGGTCTTGCGGCAGCGGTGGCTGCGTTTGATGCGGGAATTCATGACCTGCTCGTTGTCGAACGAGATGAGGCGGCGGGAGGAATCCTTCAGCAATGCATTCACAACGGATTCGGCCTGCATCGCTTTAAAGAGGAACTGACCGGTCCCGAATATGCCCACCGCTATGTGGAGCTGGCCAGGGATCGAAGGATTCCCATGATGTTGAACACCATTGTGCTCCACATGGAAGCGGACAAGACCTTGACCCTCATGAATCCTGAACGGGGAATCTTCCGGCTCCGTCCCAAGGCAGTGATTTTAGCCATGGGCTGTCGGGAGAGACCCCGCGGGGCCTTGAATACCGCCGGGGATCGTCCGGCAGGGATTTTTACAGCGGGCACGGCTCAGAGGTTGATCAATCGGGAAGGCTACATGCCGGGGAAGAGAGCGGTGATTCTGGGGAGTGGAGACATTGGACTGATCATGGCCCGCCGCATGACCCTGGAGGGGGCCAAGGTGGAGTGCGTGGCGGAATTGATGCCCTACTCCGGTGGCTTGAAGAGAAATATCGTCCAGTGCCTGCAGGACTTTGCGATTCCCCTCTACTTTTCCACGACCGTCTCCCGGATCCTCGGATCCCGGAGAGTGGAGGGCGTGGTTCTGCAGAAGGTGGACGAGAACCGCAAGCTGGTCCCCGGGACCGAAAAAGAGGTTCCCTGCGACACCCTTCTCTTGTCGGTCGGACTGATTCCGGAGAATGAATTGAGCCGGGAGGCAGGTGTGGCGATCGATGCGAGAACCAAGGGACCCAGGGTTTCGGATTCCTTGGAAACCTCCCTAGAGGGCGTCTTCGCCTGTGGAAATGTCCTTCACGTGCATGATTTGGTGGACTATGTCTCCGAGGAGGCCGGCCAGGCAGGGCTCCATGCGGCTCGCTACATTCAGGGTAAGGGGGGGAAGGCCCCAGAAGACCTCCTTGAAGTGGAGGCGGGAGAAGGGATTGCCTACACCGTTCCTCAGGCGGTGGCCCCCCTCCATATGGATGAGGAAATTTCCCTTCGCTTCCGCGTTCGGAACGTCTACACGGGGAAGACCATCGCCCTCTATCAGGGAGACCACTGCCTTTACCGAAGAAAAAAGAGGGCCCTGGCGCCGGGAGAGATGGAGACCCTCTCCATCAAGAAAAACGACCTGGCACCCGAAGGAGGCAAGTTGCTCCTTCGTTTGGAAGAGGGAGAGGAGGCAAAGCTTGGAGAATAAGAGGGAATTCACCTGTATCAATTGCCCCATCGGCTGCACCGTGATGGTGACATTGAATTCCGAGGGAGAAATCGCAGATATCTCGGGAAACCGCTGCAAGAGAGGGGAAAACTACGTGAGGAAGGAGCTCACGAATCCCCGAAGAGTGGTAACCTCCACCCTCCGTCTCAAAGATTCTCGCTATGCTTCGGTCTCCGTGAAGACCCGAGACGATGTGCCCAAGGGGGCGATTTTTGAGGTGATGGATGTCATCCGCAAGTCGGTTGTTTCTCCTCCGATTCATGTCGGAGAGGTATTGATTGAGAACATCGCACAAACCGGGGTGGATCTGGTTGCCACCGAAGATCGCTTGGAATAAGCAAAGAAGGGAGCTTGGCATGAAGAAGATTATCAATGATCCCAATGAGGTCGTCGAAGAGATGTTGGAAGGACTCGTGGCAGCCCGTCCCGATCATCTGCGCCGCTTGGAGGATTCCACGGTTATCGCCCGGAAAGACCCGCCCGAGGAAGGAAAGGTGGGGATCATCTCCGGAGTAGGCAGTGGACATGAGCCGGCCCATGCGGGCTATGTGGGGAAGGGAATGCTTTCCTGCGCGGTCCGTGGGCCATATTGATCCCGGTGCCATGAGCAGTTTCCTTCTTCTGCAGGCAGCGATGTCGGGGAAGGAGGAGGGGCAATGATTTCCTTTCTCGTGGTGAGCCACAGTCCCGCCCTCGCCCAAGGCGTCAAGGACCTCCTCCAACAGATGGCACCGGATGTCCCCATCGAGGCGGTGGGGGGCGATGAGGAGGGTCATCTGGGTTCGGACTTTTCCCGCATACAGGATGCCATGACCCGGCTTTCCGGGGGTCCCCTCTGCGTTCTCTTTGATCTGGGCTCTTCCATGATGAATGCACAGATGGCCCGGGACCTCTTGGATGAGGAGAATAAGAAAAGGGTGCTTCTCGCCGACCTTCCCCTGGTGGAGGGAGGCGTTGAGCTGAGCGTGATGGTGCAAGCGGGTGCCGATTGGCAGCAAGTCAGGGCCTATGTGCAGGAACACCGCTTTGGAAAACTTGTTTGAGTGAGCAAAAGAAAGGAGGGAGAAAATGAATCCGCATTGTTTTCGGATGCGGGCAGGGGGAGAAGAGGGACTCAACCTCTTTCTTCGCTTGTATCGACCGACCCGGGAAGTGGAGAAGGGGATGCTGCTTCTGATTCATGGCATGACGGAACACAGTGGTCGTTATGATGCCTTTGCCCGAGAGGCGGCGGAAAGAGGCTTTGCCGTTTTATCCTATGACCAACGGGGTCATGGACAATCGGTGAATGACAAGCTGGAGGCAGGTTATATGGGAGAAGACGGCTTTTCCCATTGTATCGAGGATGTGAAGATGCTGGTGGACTGGCTGAAAAGGGTCTGTCCCCATCTTCCCCTTTTTCTTCTGGGACATTCCATGGGGTCCTTCGTTCTCCAGCACGTCATCAAAAACTTGGGGGATCGATTGGACGGAGCCATTCTTTCCGGGTCCACCGTGGCTCCGAAAGTGACGGGAGCGGGGGTGAAGTTGGCCACCTTCCTGGAAAAGATCCGAGGTCCCCATGCAAAAAGCACCTGTCTCAATCGCCTGGTGGTGGGTAATTTCAACAAACCCTTTCGACCCAATCGCACGGACTACGATTGGCTGAGTCGCAGTGAGGAAGAGGTCGACCGCTATCTGGAGGATTCGGCCTGTGGCGGCGTGCAGAGCATCGCCTACTATCGGGAAATCTTAAAAGGCATCCACACCATGGCGGCTCACCCGGAAGAGATTCGCTACAAGGACCTGCCCCTTCTTCTGGTTTCCGGGGATCATGATCCTGTTGGGGAGATGGGGAAGGGGGTGGACAAGCTCTGCCAGCAGTATCTGGATTGCGGCATGACCCGGGTGGAGAAAAAGCTCTATCCCGGGGCCCGTCACGAGCTGCTCCATGAAAGCAATCGGGACGAGGTCGTGAAAGATCTTCTTGCCTGGCTTGACGGGGAGCTTGCCCGCCGGGAGACAAAAGAAAAATAAGAAGATGCCACCGGGGCTTTTTTCAGGTATCATTAGGAGAAAGAAAGGGGGCATTCTTTATGGACGAACGTACCTACGAATATCTAAGCGCTGTGCTGGAGCATGGGAGTTTTTCCGAGGCGGCGAAGGCGCTCTACATTAGTCAGTCCGCCCTGAGTCAGTTTATAAAAAGGATGGAAGATAAATTGGGGATCCGCATTTTTGTCAGAGATGTGCATCCCACCCAGCTTACAGCGGCGGGGCAGATTGTCATGGAATCCCTCAAGAAAATGCGGTCGGCGGAGGATCACATGATGCTCATGCTCCAGGAGATGAACAATCTTCAACGGGGGCATCTCACCATCGGGACTTCCTACTACCGGGCCTACTATTTCCTCTCCCCCGTGATCAAGAAGTTCCGTCAGCTCTATCCCGGCGTGGACTTAAAGCTATTGGAAGCGAAGACATTTACCTTGGAACAGCTGGCTGCCCAGCGAAAGACCGACTTTTCCTTCACCTATATTCCGGTCCAGGAGCCAAACCTCAAGACCATTCCCCTGATCGATGAGGAAGTCTACATTGCAGGTCCCAGAACGCATCCCCTGGTGAAAAAGCTGGGAATCACCTTTCCTCAGATGAAACCCTATCCCCAAGTGGATGTGAAAGAGTTTTGTGGAGACTTTGTCATCCGTTCCAAGCAAGGCCAACAGCTGCGGGAATTCTTTGACCGCATGGAGCAAGCCATGGGCCAGCCCATGAAGGTCTTCTTAGAGACGGAAAGCATGGTAACCGCCAAAAAATTTGCCGCGGATGGTCTGGGAATCACCCTGATTCCCGAATTGATGGCGGATAATTGGAAGGAGGGTGCCTGCTATTTCCGACCGAATCCCCCCTTTCAAAAGCGACGGGCCGCCATATGCTACAATGCTGCCAGTGAGCTCAGCAAGCCCGCTCGGATTTTCATCCGCATGCTGCAGGAATTTGTCCAGCGGAAGTTTTTAGAGAATTAAAAGACCCCGGCTCAACCCCGGCATATAACGAATTAAAACAAGCTCCTTCGGTTTTCCGACGGAGCTTTTCCTATCCTCTTCTTATGTTTCTCATTCTTCCTCAACGCGGCGGTCATAGTCCATGAGAAGCTCATAGATAGCATCTAAATCACCCGACAGGAGCAGGTCCATGTTTCTCTTTTCTCGGAAGAGTTTACCAATTGCAGCAAGGGTATCCAAGTGAGATTCATTATCCATGGTGCAGAGTTCCCAGAACACCTGAACCGGTTGTCCCGATAAATAGACGGGCTTTTCCAAATACAGCAGGCTCATTCCCATCTTTTTCACATCATCCCCATACGGGGCATGGGGTAGGGCGAAGCCGTCCTCCAGAATATAGTAGCTGCCAAACTTTTGAATTCCTTCAATCATTCTTCCCACATAGGCTTCTTCGATAAAGCCTTCATCGATCAGGGGCTTGGCACAACGTCTCACGGCGTGTTTCCAACTGGAACAGGAGTCAATCGTTTTCATCCGATCGCGACTCAATAATTCTTTAAACATAGTTGCTCCTTTCTGCGCTTTTTTTCTATCATAGCAGATATTTCCCCGGCAAACAGGATTTTATGCGAGGTAAAAGGATATCTTCCTTTTTTGGTGTCTTTTCCCAGGGGACCCAGTCGGCGGAGGGGGTGCAGGAACTTTGTTTTCTGTTCTCGCCCGTGCTCGCCGGTCCTTGTTTCCAATTTTCCCGCCGCCTCCTTGCCATTTCCGGGTGATGATGCTTAAGATTGCTTGCCTATCCATTCCGTGCGTTATCCATTCTCGTATGCTTTGGAAAGCTCATGATCCGGGGTTTTGTGCGAGGCTGATTGGAGGACTTCGCTCCTTGTCATCGTATTTACGGAGACTTCATGAAGTTTTAATATGCATCGCTTAGACTAACCTTGCAATTGTTGGAATGTGGGAGTGCAGGAAAAACAGAAAGGAAGAACGATGGATTCCAAATTGATGAAGCGGGTTTTGTCACTTCTGCTGGTTTTCGCCGTGGCGCTGGGTGTATTCCAGCCCTTGGACAGTCATGCTCAGGAAGTAGAAGCGAAGGCTGAGACGACTGCGGTAGAAAGCAAGCAAGAGTCGACCAAAGAAGAAAACCCGAAAGTGGAAGAGAAGAAGGCTGAGGAAAAGGTTGAAGCCAACAAGAGCGAAGAGAAAAAGACGGAAGCTTCTGCTGAGAAAGTAGAGAAGAAAGCAGAGGCGCCGAAGGCGGAGGAAAAGAAAGAAGATAAGGAAGAAAATAAAGAAGACGAGAAGAAGAGCCTTATCGAAGAAACCACCGAAAAGCAAAAAGAAGCAGCCAAGAAGTTGGAAGAAGAAAAGCAAAAGGTCGAGGCTGCGAAGATTCGGGAGGTCAACCTTCATGCCGGTGCCGATGCGCAGACCATGGGCAACCTAACCTGGACCACATACAAGTTGGGGCTGTACACCGCTGAAATCTATGATCAGGATGGAAATCAACTGATGAAGTACAACGTGGCAGGAAAGTCCAACAACGTTGCTTACAATTATTCCGTGGTATTCTCCGGATTAAAGGCGGGAAAAACCTATACTTATCGTATTTCTGCAGAAGGAGTGAAGGCGGTAACGGGTAAGTTCCGCACAGCCCCCACGCAGGAATCAAAAGAGAAGATTTCCTTTGCTTATCTTGGGGATCCTCAGGTAAAAGACTACACGACGGCCAAGTCCACGGGAGCCCTCTTCCATCAGCTGACCGAGCTTTCGAAAAAAGACCCACTGAACTTTGTTTACATTGCCGGGGATCATACCAACAACGGTTCTTACGAGGACACTGCGGACGAAGTCAAGGAAGAACAGTGGAAAGATTTCTTCCACAATGCGGGCCAGTATCCTCAAGCAACCCAGAAGTTCCTGCTGGAGCACACCTTGCTGAGCACCCAGGGCAACCATGACCTGGCGGACTTCAATGGTCATATTACTCCCGCTTCGGAGATTGGCCAGGGGGAATTCCTCACCGGAGTCTATTCGGTGGATTACGGCCCCGTTCGCTTCGTGATGCTGAACGATGCCAGTTACAACACGGATGATCTGGCAAACAACAAGAACTTCCAGAAGATGACCAAGTTCTTGCAGGATCAGGTTGAGGAAGGCAAGAAGAAAGGCCTGTGGACGGTGGTTGGTTTCCATAAACCCCTGTATACCGGCGCAAGCCACATCAATGATGGCGATGTCATTGAATACCGCAAGGCGTTGAACCCCATCCTTTCGGGTTTGGATGTGGACATGATCCTAGCGGGTCATGATCATGTGTATGCCCGTGGATTTATCAATGCCAAGGGAGAGAATTCGTCCCTGGTGGATAAGGATGCGACGGCAGCAAATCATGGAATCACGACCTATGCGCATGTTCCTGGAGCTCCTCTTCACATGGTCAGCGAGCATGCCGGCGGATTGAAATGGTACAAGCTGAAAGACTACAACAAGGACATCACGGAGGGAGATCCCCTGCTACCGGATTATTCCTTCTTGGACAAGAACTCCGCCATGGAGATTCCTTCCTCCAACACCAAGCAGGACCAGACCTATGTCGTAGTGAGTGCGGATGCCAAGCAAATGCTCTTCACCACTTATAAGATGCACTACAATCCCGAGACCGATGTTCTGGAAGAACAGCCCCACATCTATGATCAGTTCTATGTACTTCGTAAGGCCTTTGAGGGAGTGACGGACCCCGTCCTTCCGGGAAAAGAGGATCATAAGCCGGGTGACGATCAGAAGCCTGGCGATGACCAGAAGCCCGGAGATGATCAGAAACCGGGTCAGGATGAGCACGCATGTGCTTGTAACACCAAGGATCATAAGAACTGCGACTGCAAAGACCACAAGGATTGCAACTGCAAAGACCACAAGGATTGCAACTGCAAGGATCACAAGGATTGCAACTGCAAGGATCACAAGGATTGCAGCTGCAAGGATGACAAGGCGGGCAAAACCTGCAAGGATTCCAAGACGACCGCTTGCAACAGCACCAAGTCCGGGAAAACCGTACCGGTAAATTGCGCAAGCAATGATACGGTTTCCGCACCCCAGGCGGTAAGCTCGAATCCGAAGACCGGAGACGTTGCCCTTATGGGTACCGGTGTCGCTCTCTTGCTTGCAGCTGCTGCCTTGGCAATCATGAGCAAGAAAGAAAAACAGAACTAAGCAGGATCGCAAGGCACTATCCATCGTAACAGCAGAAATCAGCAGGAAGATTCTTCTTCCTGCTGATTTTTTATTGGGAAGATCGAAGAACCAATAAATAGGGAAGGGACGCCATCTTGGGGCGTTGTAACGCAACAATAGCATCCCGGAGGGAGACAAGGGGACATGTGTGAGCGGAAAAGAGAGGTACCTAAAAAGAACATGGCGGGTTTGTATGCCGCCGCTTGAGGTCCCCTGGGAAAGAGTGGAATGGTCCAACAAGCGAGTAGCGAAGCGGCGAGCGTGTTGGTTACCCATTCCATTCGCAAAGACTTCCCATGAGACAAGTGCGAAGCACGAAGGCGAATGGCAAGAAGTCGCCTGCGTCAGTAGATGTTGATTCGAAGATAAGTCAAAAACTAGTTCTACTATGAAAAAGGAGGTTTACCAGGGGAATGCCCCCGGATTTTCACCCGCTCGCCGCTTTTGCCGGGGGAATCCCACGGAGATAGAGGTCCATGAACTCTTGCTCGAACCTTGATTCTATTCGGTTTTGTCAATTTAGAAGGGGATATTGACTGCCTTATGGTTTCGCGTATCGGGCGGATTGGCGCTTGTTTTATCGGGCTGTTTTCGCTGCTCCTTTTTGGAACTCGGGGCAATGCCGGTGTCGAGTGCCGGGCGAGAATTTTTCTTTCTGAGGTCAGATGGCCAGAAAAACTTTTCTCCCGGCATCGGGAATGCTTATGGATGACTTAATATAAAACTTTGTATACATTTTCCCGTTTTCATGTATAATAGGCGTTGACCCTTTGTGCGAGGAAAACGTTAGAAGGGAGAATTTCTAAGAGATTTCGGAGGATGGTTTATGCAAGCAATCATTGGAATTACGGCCAATTATTCAAATGATGATCGGGTTGGATTGATTACCCATTTGGGATTGAAAGATCAAAGATTCCAGCTATTACCGGATGATTATGTAACGGCAGTGAGCCGATCCGGAGGAATTCCAGTAATCCTGCCCATGGTGAAGGATACCGAGAGCATGTTGGAATTTGTCAAGGGATTGGATGGGATAATCTTTACCGGGGGCTCCGATATTCTGCCTGTAAACTATGGTGAGGATGTTTTGGCGGAATTGGGCTATGTGATTCCGGAACGCGATCGGCATGAGATTGCTATGTTTAAAGAATTGGTGCATAACACGGATCTTCCGATTTTAGGGGTTTGCCGGGGAATGCAGGTGGGCAATGTTGCCCTGGGGGGGACCTTATACCAGGATCTTAAGAAACAGAGGCCGGAATCCGATGTTCATGAGGTGGATCGTGTGCCGAGAACCAATGGTGTGCATTGGGTCCAAATCGAGAAAGACTCGCTGCTGGAACGGTCTTTCCCCGAGGGAAAGACCCTGGTGAACAGTTTCCACCATCAAGCGGTGCGAAATATTGCGGGCGAATTGAAGCCCGTGGCGAAAGCGGCCGATGGGATTGTGGAAGCACTTGAGGGAAAGGATCGGGACAATCTTCTGCTGGTGCAATGGCACCCGGAGATGCTCAGCCTGGAGAACGCGGATCATCAGAGCATCTTCACAAATTTTGTGGAGGCATGTGCGGAAAGAAAGGAAAAAAATGAAGGACGATAAAACGGGGGAGGAGACGGTTCTTCTCCGGGTCCGAGATTTAAAAATATATGATGGGCAAAGCTTAGTGAGTGCCCCGGGAACTCTCCAGGTAACGTCCGGAGAGTTTCTTTGTATAGACGGACCCTCGGGAAGTGGGAAGAGCACGTTCCTGAAGTATCTGGCCCAACTGATCAAGCCCAATCTGCGTGTCGAGGGCCGGGTGTATTTTCATGGAAAGGCCTTGGAGGACTGGAATCCCCAGTCCCTGCGGCGATCCATTTCCTACTGCAGTCAGGCTCCGCAGCTGTTCGGGCAGACGGTCCTGGATAATCTGGCCTTTCCCAGTCAAATTCGGGGGAAGGAGTTTCGCCAGGGTCGGTGCAGGGATCTGCTGGTGGCGGCAGGCCTTCCGGCTTCCATCATAGAGAAAGAGGTGCGAGGTCTTTCCGGAGGGGAAAAGCAGAGGGTTGCCCTGATTCGAAACCTGTTGTATCCCCCCGAGGTCTTGCTGCTGGATGAAATCACCGCCGCCCTGGATGAGAGCAATCGACAGAAGATTTGGCATCTTTTGGATCAGGTACGGGCGGAATCGGGGGGAACTTTCCTTTTGGTCAGTCACAACAGGGAAGATCGAGAGCGGGCCGACCGGACCCTCTACCTGGAAGCGGTGAAGGAAAAGGAGGCGGATCATGAGTGAGTTAAGCGCGGATTCAAAATCACTGGCCCTGTCTGCGGTGCTGGTGGGGGTGGCCCTTTGCGTTTCCTGGAAGGAAGGGCTGGGTCTCGAAAAAGACATGATCTATTCGGTCCTCCGCATGGTGGTCCAGCTCTTTCTCGTGGGCTATCTGCTGACGGGAATCTTTCGACTGGACAATCCCTGGCTTACTCTTGTCATGGTGGTCCTCATTTTAGGGAATGCCGCCTGGAATGCGAAAAACTATGGGAAGGGCTTGCCACACATTTTCCGAGACTGCCTTTTGGCCATTCTTTTGTCCACCGTGGTGAGCTTGGGGATCCTGCTTTTGACAGGAAACATTCAATGGACGCCGAGTCAGATGATTCCCATCACCGGGATGATTGCCGGCAGCGCCATGAAGGCCCTGGGGTTGGCCCTCTCCAACCTGAAGCAGGAGGTGACGGATAATGAGCAGAAGATCTTGGAGCGAACGGCGCTGGGAGCCGGTTGGCAGCAGGCGGGAAAGCCTGTTATTCAGGGCACGATCTCTCGAAGCATGCAGCCCACGCTGGATACCATAAAGACGCTGGGAATTGTCACCCTTCCAGGCATGATGTCGGGCATGATGTTTGCGGGAATTTCACCGGAGAAGGCCATTCTTTACCAGCTCATGGTTTACTTTATGATTCTTTCGGCCAGCTCGATTTCCTGCTTTCTCATCACGCGGATGGCCTATCCCAAGTACTTAAAGAAATATGTATTTGCAAGATTGTAGGAAAATAAAAAAGAGTCTCTTACGGAGCTCCCTGTGTGGATGGAAATCCACGGGAGGTGCATCGTAAGGGACTCTTTTCGCTTATTGAATTTCTTTTTCCTTGTGGGTTTTGATGGGGTTGAAGGTCAGGGAGGCAACGTTGAACGCATTGTCCCCGATTCGCTCCATGGTGGACAGGATGTCCACAAAGAGGGAAGTGATGACCCCCGCCTGTTCATAGTGGGAGGTGATCCGGTTAAAGTGGGATTCCCGTAGCTTGTATTCGATGAGGTTTAAGTTGTTTTCGTCCTCCTTGATCGTCTCATAGAGGGAATAGTTCTTGGTATTAAAGATCTTCACGGCATTCACGTAGTTGTGCACCAGGAGCTCATAGACGGACATGAGTTCCTCCATGGCTTCGGGCTCAAAGCGTTCCCCCGATTCGTAGATGGTGTCGTAGTATTCCGCCAGGTTTTGAACCAGGTCTGCCACACGCTCAAAGTTTTTCTCTACCTGAAGGTTGATGGAATACTCCACGGATTTATCCTCGGAGAGGTCCTGCTTGGAGATGCGGAGCAGATAGGTGATGATTTTGGTGTCCATGCTGTTGATGGTATCCTCCAGCTGGTTGACCTGTTGGAAATATTTGCGATTTCCTGTCGACAGGAAATTCTGGGAGGCAATCATGGACTGAAGGGCCAGGTCCGACACCTGATTAACGCCCTCCCGGGCCTTCTGAAGAGCGGCGGCGGGGAAGCGGGAAATGAGGCGTTCATCCAGGTCCAACTTTCCAAACTCCATGAAGAGGTCATCCTTGCCGGGGATGATGCGGTTCAGGAGCTTGATGATGGGCTTGAGGAAGGGAAGGAAGAAGATCACACCGGCCACGTTAAAGATAAAGTGCCCTACCGCAACCGTCATCAAG
This sequence comes from uncultured Tissierellia bacterium, assembly GCA_937923265.1. Taxonomy (GTDB): domain Bacteria; phylum Bacillota; class Clostridia; order Tissierellales; family Peptoniphilaceae; genus CALAJY01. The sequence goes on along the minus strand of CALAJY010000053.1, from coordinate 25,073 downwards.
GCATTGAGTCCCCACATGTGGGAGAGAAAGAGAACGAGTTGGGCAAAGGGATGAATCAGGACCAGGAAGATGAGCGAAGAGATCACATTAAAGAGAAAATGGAACAGGGAGGTTCTCCGAGCGGCCAAGCTTCCTCCCAGCGAGGCGATGGCGGCGGTCACGGTGGTTCCGATGTTCGCACCAAAGACGAGACCCAAGGCCGGAAGCAGGGTGATCGACTTGGTCGCAAAAAGGGTCTGAATGATACCGACGACGGCCGAGGAGGACTGGATGATTCCCGTGATGACGGCCCCAACCAGGACCGCAATAATCGGGTACTGGGCCATGGAGGTCACAAAGTTGTTGAATCCGGCAAGGTATTGAAGCTGTTCCAGGGCATCCCCCATCATATTTAATCCGATGAAGAGCATGGCAAAACCAATGAGAATCTCCCCAACATAGATCCGCTTTTTGCGAGCGGCAAACATGACCACGACGACGCCGATCAGCAGGATGTAATAGGAAAAATAGCCGACATCAAATCCGATAAGAATGGAGGTGACGGTGGTTCCGATGTTCGCACCGAGGGTGACGCCGATTGCCTGTTCCATACGCATCAAACCGGCTCGCACGAGGCTGATGGCGATGACGGTGGTGGCGGAAGAAGACTGAATGGCGCCCGTGAGGATGATTCCCACTAGAATTGCCATCAGAGGATGGGAGGTATACTTTTCGATGTAATCCCGAATTTTTGTTCCTGCAAAGTTGGTCAGGCTGTCGCCCATGAGCTTAATGCCGAAAAGAAAGAGTCCCAGCCCTCCGGCAATGAAGTTCCAGTTCATCTGAGCAAGCGTTATTGTGGTATCCATGCAGATCCTTTCTTGTGCGTATGGTAAAAGTTTATTTCTGTTAATTCTATGTTAAAGTTAAGTAAATCCATGTCCATTATAGCAAGGAATTCACGAGAGAAAAGAGTTTTTCCGGTGTGCGGCGGATAATTTTTTGCTATTGAGGGGATGAGAAATCGGGTAAACTTTTTATCATACGAATGCTTGAAAAAAGAAAGGATCGATTATGAAACTTCGTTTACCGAAAAGTTGGATAGGGAAAGCTTCGAAAGTTGTCACCAATCGGAAACGGTTAAAAGCGGTCTTACAAGAAGCCGTGCAGCTGTTAGGTCGAGAGGATCATCTGAAGGGCGTGAAGGATGAGGCCATGATCCTGGTGAACCTGGTCCAGGACACGGTAAAGCGGCGCTATAAGGGACTGAATAAGAAAAACCTGATTTTTGTTGTGGGAGCCATCCTGTATTTGATTTCCCCTCTCGATCTGATTCCCGATTTTCTGGTGGGAATCGGTTTCGGGGATGACTTAGCGATATTAACCTACGTGTTTCGACACTTGAAGCAAGAAATCGATGCGTATAAGGAATGGAAGGGACGATAACGGACGATGAAAAAAACACTGTATGCCATTGGAATTGGGGTGGATCCCGGAAAGCACCTGAGCCAGGAGGCCCTTGCGCTCATCGAAGGTGCGGCGGTGGCGTTTGCACCCCGGGTGCGGGGAAAGAGCAGGGCCTGGGAGGCCGTGCAAGAGAAATGGCAGGGACCCACACCTATGTTTCTGGACTATGCAATGAGTCGGGATCAAGATCCGGAGCGAACCGATCTCCTTCACAGCGAGGAGATCGCCGAAAAAATTCCCGAAGGGGGCTACGGCGTGTTTCTTACCATCGGGGATGCTCTCATTTACTCCACCGTGGAGCGATTCCAGAGGAATCCGCAGTTAGACCTTCGCTATGTTCCGGGGATCCCCAGCTACATGGCGGCCTTTCATCGAAAGGGATGGCCGCTGGCGCGCCAGGGAGAGTGTTTTCTGCTGATGGATGCCTATGAGGCCAAGAAGGCGTCCATGGCGGAATCGCTCGCCATCTTAAAAATCGGCGATCGGGCGAAAGAGATCGGAACCTCTCTGAAGGACCTGGGTTTCCATTTCTATTACTGTGAGAAAATGGGCAGTCCCGAAGAACGAATCTGGCCCCTGGACCGGGTGCCGGAAAAGGGTTGCTACATGTCTCTCATGATTGCCCGAAAAGCGCTGTGATTTATTATTGACAAAGGAAATTGAAATAGTATATTAATAGTGGCGACAATTGAATACCGTTTAAGTGTCGACGTTTGTCGAAGAATAGGGAACCCGGTCAGAATCCGGGACGGTACCGCCACTGTGGATGCGGAGGTTCCTGCGAAAACCATTGGAGAAATCTGAGAAGGAGCAGGAATTGAGGATGCGGAGTCAGGAGACCTGCTTAGACGATGAGTAACTTCTCTCGGAAAGAAGAGAAGTGCGTTTTTTTGTGTAAATTCGGCCACAATAGCGTTGCTATTGTGGTTTTTTTATGCATCCCTCGTTGTCTTGGTCCTTTGTGCCGATGCGTCAAGAAATCATTATTTTAAGGAGGAAACATGAAAGCGTTAAAGAAGTTAGGTCTGATGGTGATGGCCCTGTGCTTCATCGTTGCGATGACAGCCTGTGGGCAACATAAGACGAATGAGGAAAGCACGAAGGCATCCGAAGCGGATTCGGCAAGCACCTCGGAATCGGCCAAAGAAGGTGTCGCGAACAAAGAGGGGAAAAAGCCTGTGCTATTAACGGTCAGTTTTGGAACCAGCTACAATGATTCCAGGGATGTCACCATCGGGGCAATCGAGAAAGCACTCGCAAAAGCCTATCCCGAGTACGATGTGCGACGTGCTTTTACCAGTCAGATCATTATCGATAAGCTGAAAAAGCGGGACAAGATCGAGATTGACAATGTCAAAGAGGCCATGGAACGGATGGTAAAGGATGGCGTGAAGGACGTTGTGATTCAGCCCACGCATATTATGGAAGGCTTTGAATACGATGATGTGGTCACGGAAGTGAAGGAGTATGCGGACAAGTTTGATACCATTCGCTTCGGCAAGAACCTGCTTTCCGAGGACAAGGACTATGATCGGTTGATTGAGGTATTGGAAAAAGAAACCGAACAATACAAGAAAGAGGGCATGGCTCGCGTCTTCATGGGTCATGGCACCGCCCATCAATCCAACGATACTTATGCAAAATTACAGAAGAAGATTGACGAGAAGGGCATCAAAGACATCTTCGTCGGTACCGTGGAAGCGACGCCGACCTGCGCCGATGTGATTGAACTGGCGAAAAAGGGTGGTTTCAAAAAGGCGGCCCTGATGCCATTAATGATTGTTGCGGGAGACCATGCCAACAACGATATGGCCGGAGACGACGATGACTCCTGGAAGAGCCAGTTCACCAAGGCCGGCTTCGCGACGGAATGTGTCATCAAGGGGCTGGGCCAGTATGAAGGCATTCAGCAGATGATTGTGGACCATGCCAAGGAGACCATGGCACAGCCCGCCGAAGACTTCAAGAAGGAAGCGGCGGCAAGCAAGCCCATGGAAGCAAAGGATCTAAAAGAAGGAACCTATCCGATTCAGGTGAAATCTTCTTCCTCCATGTTTAAGGTGGTGGACTGCCAGCTTACCGTGAAAGACGGAAAGATGTCCGCCCTCATGACCATGAGCGGCAAGGGCTATGGCAAACTCTTCCTGGGCAAGGGCGAGGAAGCGGAAAAGGCATCGGAAGATCAATTCATTCCCGCACAGAAAGAGGGAGACCAGGTGAAGTTCACGGTTCCCGTGGAGAAGCTGAACGTTCCCATGGACTGTGCCGCCTGGAGCAATCGCAAGGAAAAATGGTATGACCGGAAGATTACCTTCCAATACAACACGGCGGAAGGCGCTGACAAGGAGCAGACAAGCTCCTCCGAGCCGAAGGACAGCCAGCCGGCAGGCGCCGTGGAAGGCGCTGCGACGACGCTGAAAGATGGAGAGTACCAACTGCCCGTGAAGCTCGAAGGCGGATCGGGTCGCGCCACGGTAACCAGCCCGGCAAAGGTCGCGGTCAAGGACGGAAAGGCCTTGGCTACCATCCAATGGTCGTCCAAACATTACATCTACATGCTGGTCAATGGAAAGAAGTACGAGCCCATCAACAAAGAGGGAAACTCCGTCTTTGAGATTCCTGCGGAGATCGATAAGGACATGAAGGTGGTTGGCTGCACGGACGCGATGAGCAAGCCCTACGAAGTGGACTACACCCTGCACTTTGATGGGAATGCTGCGAAATGAGTGCTTTCGTAAAAAAAATACTCCGGGGACTCTTTGTTTTCCTATTTTGCCTCTGTTTTTTGACAGCCTGTGGCCAAGGGGAGGAGAAGCCGACCGCTTCCTCCTCCCAACCGGCACAAGAAGCCAAAAAAGAGGAAGAAGTTCCCCTGGAATATTCCAAACAGTTCACCATCAAAAAGTTGGAAGACGGCTGTTCTCTAATCTCCCTGAAAGAGGGGCACCGTTTTGTGGTTGTTCCGGAGGGGAAGAAAGCCCCCGATAACCTTCCCAAAGACACCGTGGTCCTGCAGCAGCCCATCAAGAACATCTACTGTGCGGCAACCGCCATCGTGGGTTTCTTTGACTCGCTCGATTCCCTGGATGCCCTTCCGATGATCGGATCCAAGCGGGCTTCCTGGACCAATGCCAACATCACCAAGGCCATGGACGAGGGAAAGATCGTCAATGCGGGGAATTACAAGAATCCGGATTACGAGCTTCTCACTTCGAAAAAATGTCCCCTGGCCATCGAGTCGGGGATGATCAAGCATGCACCGGAGGTGCAAACGAAGCTGGAAGAGCTCGGCATCCCGGTTTTGGAAGAGAGAACCAGCTATGAGGACAGCCCCCTGGGTCGTATGGAGTGGGTGAAGCTCATCGGCTGTCTCTTGGGCAAGGAAGAGCAGGCCAATAAAGCCTTTGAGGAACAGAAGAAGCTGGTGGAGGAATCCCGGGAAAAGGATACGGGAAAAACGGCAGCCTTCTTCAATGTGTCTCGGGGAGACGTGATCGCCCGCCGCACCGGGGATTATGTGACGAAGATGATCGAGCTGGCAGGGGGTCACTACATTTTTGATAAGCTGACCAATGACGGCAAGCGGTCCAGCATCGTCCATCTGGAGATGGAAGCCTTCTATCAGGGGGCGAAAGATGCGGACATTCTTTTCTACAACAACACGGTGGGAAACAATGTAAAGAGCCTGAAAGACCTGTTCGAAAAGAATGAGCTCTTTAAGGATTTCAAGGCCGTGAAAGAAGGCAATGTCTGGGCCGTGAGTGGCGACATGTACCAGGACATCATGATGTCCGGGCAGGTGGTCAAGAGCTTCCACGAGATCTTTAAGGGAAGCGACAAAGATGAGCTGCCTTACATGACCCGGCTCAAGTAAGGATTTGTAGCAAGATCAAAGAAGAATAGGAGAGAACCGTGGGAAAAGCACAGGGACATGGAAACAGAGGAGAGATGGCACATCCATTGCGCCGGGGGAAAAACCGGTTTCTGCTCGCCCTTTTTTTCCTGCTGGTTCTCTTTTTTGTTGGTGTGATCTGGAATATTATGGCGGGATCGGTGAAGATCAGTCTCTCCCAGATCGGCCGGATTTTTTCGGACTGGCTCTCCCATCTCTTTTCGGGAAAGCTGAGTCAATGGAGCCAACAGACGGGAGACGTCAATGAGATGGCCCGGCAGATCCTCTTTCGCATCCGCCTGCCCCGGCTCTCCCTGTGTGCCATTTTGGGAGGAGCCCTGGCCCTGTCGGGCTATCTTCTCCAGGTGTTCTTTCGGAACCCCATCGCGGGTCCCTTTATTCTAGGAATCTCCTCCGGAGCCAAGCTCCTCGTGGGATTCACCATTCTCTTTATCGCTCCCTCGCTGGGGAGCCTGCCTCCCCTCAGTCTGGTTGTTGCAGCCTTTGCGGGGTCGCTTTTTATCACCGGGATCGTGCTTTTATTTTCGCAAAGGGTACACAACATGTCCTTCCTCCTGGTGATTGGAATTATGATGAGTTACATCTGTAACGCGATGATTGATTTTTGTATTACCTTTGCAGACGACCACCAGGTGGCGGGTCTGAAGAATTGGTCCATGGGCTCCTTTTCGGGAGCTAACTGGGATTTTGTCCTGACCTCTTTTGTGATCTGCGGTCTCTGCTTGATCTTCACCTTTGCCTTGTCAAAACCGATCTCAGGCTACCGTCTCGGAGAGAGCTATGCGCGAAGCATGGGAATCAATGTCAAACTGTTCCGTTTCTTCCTAATTCTCATTTCGAGCTTGCTCTCTTCCTGTGTGACGGCCTTTGCCGGACCGATTTCCTTTGTGGGAATTGCGGTGCCTCATATGGTTCGCAGCTTCCTTCATTCTTCGGATCCGAAAGCGATGATCCCCATCTGTTTTCTGGGCGGATCCTGTTTTTGTCTTTTTTCCGACCTGCTTGCCCGCACCCTTTTCTCCCCGACGGAGCTCATGATTGGGACGGTGACGGCGTTCTTCGGTGCCCCCGTTGTGATCTACATGATGGTGGCGAAGCGGAGAAAGGAGGCATAAGTTGTGTCGTTTTTTTGATGTAAAAGACCTCGCCGTGGGCTATGACGGCAGGGTATTGCTTGATAAAATTGATCTATCCATTGACCGGGGATCGATTCTCTGCCTGATCGGCCCCAACGGTGCGGGAAAGTCTACGATATTAAAAACCATCACCGGCCAGCTCAAGAAGCTCCATGGGGCGGTCGTGGTGGAGGGGGTGGACACCGGCGATTGGAAGGCGAAGGAGCGAGCCCGCACCATGTCGGTGCTCTTGACCGAGCGCGTGCGGGCCAACCACATGACCGCTCGCGAGGTGGTGGCCCTGGGCCGATATCCCTATACGGACCGCTTTGGCCGACTCGGCCAAGAGGATCAAAGGATCATTGAAGAATCCCTGGCGGCCGTGGATGCCGCTTCCTTGGCGGACAAGGGCTTTCTCTTTCTGTCCGATGGCCAGCAACAGCGCATTCTTCTCGCCCGCGCCCTTTGCCAGAAGCCCCGTCTTCTCCTTTTAGACGAGCCGACCGCCTTCCTGGATATTCGTTATTCCGTGGAACTGCTGAATCTGCTTCGTCGCCTCGCCTCGCAGGAGAAGCTCACGATTGTCCTTTCCCTCCACGAGATCGACCTGGCTTTAAAATTAGCGGATTTTGTCCTCTGCGTTCAGGACGGAGGAAAGGCCGTTTTCGCACGGCCGGAGGAGTTTCTGCAGGAGAACCGGATCAGCCAACTCTTTGGCCTGCCCGATGGGGCCTATAACCAACTCTTCGGCAGCATTGAACTGAAGAAGGCGGAGGGAACGCCGAGGATTTACGTCCTGGCCGGAAACGGAAAGGGCACCCCCCTCTTCCGTTTTCTGCAACGACGAGGCCTGCCCTTCGAAACCGGCCTTCTCTGGGAGAATGATGTGGATTACCAGGTGGCCAAGGTCCTGGCTGCGGGGATTGATGGGATTCCGGCCTTTACCGCTCCCGGCGAAGAGCAACGAGCCCGGGCCCGAGATCATCTTTCTCATTGCCGGCTTCTGATTGACAGCGAAGGTGCCGGGGGCAATCCCGAGAACCGAAAGTTGCTCGCCTTTGCCCGGGAAAGATCGCTGCCCATTCTTTGCCCGGAGGACCTTCTCCAAAAGAAAGCGGACTGGGAGAAAATTTGCAGAGAGATCTTGGAAAGATGAGCAGTGGAGAGGAGACCCTACATGAAACAGGTTTGTCCCAGAATCATGATTGCGGGAACGAACAGTGGTTGCGGAAAGACCACCCTGGTTTCCGCTCTTTTAAAAAATCTTCTGGATCATCACTTTCGCCTCCGGGCGTTTAAGGTGGGACCCGATTACATCGACCCCATGTTCCACAGCAAAGCCATTGGCGCCCCCTCGGGGAATCTGGATCCCTTCTTCTATGAGGATGAGACCCTGCGCTACCTGCTGGGGTATAATGCCGCCCAGCGGGACCTGACCCTTCTCGAGGGCGTGATGGGCTATTATGATGGCCTGGATTTCACAAGCAGCGAAGCGAGTTCCTTTGCCCTGGCCCGACGGACGCAAACGCCGGTGGTTTTGGTGGTCAATGGAAGGGGAGCAGCCCGGTCTCTTCTGGCCCTCTTGGAGGGCTTTTTCAATTTTGAACCGGGAAGCGGGATTCGTGGCGTGATTTTCAACCGGGTGAGCAAGGGTGTTTACGACCGTTTAAAGGAGGCCGTTTCGGACCATTTCGGGGATCGCCTGCTTCCCCTGGGCTTTCTGCCGAAGGACGAGGCGGTGGGGCTGGGGTCTCGTTACCTGGGCCTGCAACGGCCCGAGGAGCTAACGGATTTACAGAAAACACTACGCCGCCTCTCCCAATTGGTGGAAGAGAATATCGACCGAGAGGGCCTGTTGCGGCTGGCTGCCTCGGCCCCGGATCTGGAGATTACGGCCTCTCCCTTTCAAAAACAGGACGCGGCCGTTCGTATCGGCCTTGCCCGAGATCGGGCCTTCTGTTTCTACTATGAGGAGAATCTTCTGGCCCTCCGGCAATTGGGGGCAGAGCTGGTGGAATTCAGTCCCCTGGACGATGCGGCCCTTCCCGAGAAGCTCGACGGTCTCTACCTGGGCGGTGGCTATCCCGAATTGTACATGGACCGGTTTCAGGCCAATGAATCCATGCGGGCAAGCCTCAAAGAAAGCCTGGACCGGGGCCTGCCCTGTATCGCGGAGTGTGGGGGCTTTATGGCCTTAACGCAAGAGATTGACGGCAAGGAGGCGGTGGGTTTCTTTCCGGGCGGTTGTGAAAACCAGGGACACCTGGTCCGCTTCGGCTATGTCACCCTCACTGCCGAGGAAGACAGCATGCTCTTGAAAAAAGGAGAAGAGGTCCCGGCCCACGAGTTTCACTATTACGATGCAAGCCTTCGGGGAAAGAGCTACCGGGCCCGCAAGCAGTCCGGCAGGTCCTGGCCGGTTGCCTACTGCAACGACCATCTCTATGCGGGCTATCCCCATCTGGCTTTTTTTTCGGAAGCGAAACTCGCGGCACGCTTCTACCAAGCCTGCCTGAATTTTCAGAAGAAGAGAGAGGAAGGGAAGTAAATGGAACTTTTAAAACCAGCGGAAATCGAACAGCGAAGCTTTGCCATCATTCAGGAAATCCTGGGGGACCGGAAGCTCGATCCCGTTCAGGAACCGATCATCAAGCGCTGCATCCATACCAGCGCGGATTTTGACTATGTGGAGAATCTCACCTTTTCGGATCATGTGGTGGAAAAGTGCCTGGAGGCCCTCCGCCGGGGGGCGGACATCGTAACGGACACCCAGATGGCCAAATCCGGCATCAACAAACGGATTCTGGGAGACCTGGGGGGAGAGGTTCATTGCTTCATGTCCGATGAGGATGTGGCAAGCGAGGCCAAGGCAAGGGGCATTACCCGGGCCAGCGTATCCATGGAGAAGGCCGCCAAGCTCAAGAAGCCCTGCCTGTTCGCCATCGGAAATGCCCCGACCGCCCTTCTCACCCTGGACCGGCTGGTGAGAGAAGAGGGGTTACGGCCCGTCGCCATCATCGGTGTCCCCGTGGGCTTTGTCCATGTGGTGGAGAGCAAGGAAGCCATACTGGAGCTTCCGGTGCCCTCCATCATCGCCCGGGGGCGAAAAGGGGGCAGCAATATTGCCGCCGCCATTTGCAATGCCCTTCTCTACCAGATCAAGAGATAGGAAAAGCAAACGGGAAGGGAGGAGGTGCGTTCATGGACCGGTATGTTCACAAGGACGGAAAAATGCTCAGAAAGGGATATACCACGGGAAGCTGTGCGGCGGCAGCCAGCAAGGCGGCCTGCTGGATGCTTCTCACGGGAAAAACAAAAGAGAAAATCTCCCTGCAAACGCCCAAGGGGACGGAGCTTCACCTGCAGTTACTGGAAATCAGCCGCGGTGAAGACTGGGTGCGCTGTGCCGTCCGTAAGGACTGTGGCGATGATCCGGATGTCACCGGAGGCAGCCTGGTCTTTTCCACTGTCAGTCGGAAAGAGACGGAGGGCGTGGAGATCGACGGGGGAAAGGGGGTCGGACGGGTCACAAAACGGGGTCTGGACCAACCAGTGGGAGCCGCTGCCATCAATCGCGTGCCCCGGAAGATGATCCGGGAGGCGGTGGAGGAAGTTCGGTCTCTTCTGGATGCTCCCGGGGGCTTCTCGGTGCTGATCGAGGTGCCGGAGGGAGAAAAGCTCGCAAAAAAGACCTTTAACCCCAGGCTGGGCATTGAAGGCGGGATTTCGATTCTCGGAACCACCGGAATCGTGGAGCCCATGAGTGAGAAGGCCCTGGTGGATACCATTCGGGTGGAGATGAAACAGCGCCGGGCGCTGGGAGAAGACAGTCTACTGCTCACTCCCGGGAACTATGGGTCGGACTTTATCAAGATGGGGCTGGGCATGGATGCGAACCGTGCGGTGCAGACCTCCAACTACATCGGGGATTCTCTGGATATCGCGGAAGAGCTGGGCTTTCGAAAGGTCCTTCTGGTGGGCCATGTGGGAAAGCTGGTGAAGCTTTCGGGAAACATAATGAACACACACTCCAAGTATGGGGATTGTCGGATGGAAATCTTAGCGGCGCAGGGAGCCGCCCTCGGCCTTTCGGGAGCCCCCATCCTGCAAATCTTGGATAGTGCGGCCTGCGATGAGGGACTCCGCATTTTACAGGATCATGGACTGATGGAAAGAACCATGAACCGGGTATTGGAAAAAGCGATGAAAAACGTGAGACACCGGGCGGAAAATCTGGAGATCGAGATGCTGATTTTTTCCAAGGTGTATGGACGGTTGGCGAAGAGCTCGGGAGCGGATTCCCTGATCCGGGAACTGCGAGAGCTGTGGGAGAGAGGAGAACAAGGATGATTCATTTTGTGGGTGCCGGAAGCGGTGCTGTGGACCTGATTACGGTGCGGGGGGCCCGCTACCTGGAGGAAGCGGACATCATTATCTATGCGGGATCCCTGGTCAATCCCGACCTGCTCTCCTATGCCAAAGAGGACTGCGAGATTTACAACAGCGCCAAGATGACCCTGGAGGAAGTGATGGAGGTTATCCATCGGGGCTTGAAGGAGAACAAGCAGATTGTCCGCCTCCACACCGGGGACTCCAGTATCTACGGGGCCGTGCGGGAACAGTTCGACCTTCTCGACCGGGAGTGCATCGAGTATGACGTGACGCCGGGCGTGAGTTCCTTCTGTGGGGCGGCCGCTTCCCTGAAGGCCGAATTCACCCTGCCGGAGCAGTCGCAAACCGTGATCATCAGCCGCATGGAGGGCAGAACGCCCGTCCCGGAAAGGGAGTCTCTGGATAAGCTGGCCAGCCACCGGTCGACGATGGTCCTCTTCCTCAGTGCGGGGATGACCGATAAGGTCCGGGAGAAGCTCCTGGAGGGCGGCTATGCGGAGGACACGCCGGCGGCCATCGTCTATAAGGCCACCTGGCCGGATGAGAAAAAGGTGTACTGCACGGTGGGAACGCTCCACCAAGCCGCGGAAGAGAATGGAATCCGCAATCTTGCCCTTTTGATCATCGGAGACTGCTTGGGGGAGAATATCGCTCGATCCCGGCTCTACGCCCCCGATTTCAGCACGGGCTTTCGGGAGGCAACGGAATGAAAGCCGCTTTATTTGCTTTCTCGCTCCGAGGCATGGAAACGGCGAACCGGATGGAGAGCATCATGTCCGAAGAAGGCTGGACCTGCAAGAAGTCCACTTCCTCCCGGCTCTTTGAGGAATTAGGCGCGGACAAAAAGGGTTTTTGCTGTATTCCCAAGCCCTCCCGCCCCTATTATGGGACTTGCTTTCAGACGTCGGACCTGCTCCTCTTTGTGTCCTCCTGTGGGCTGGCGGTTCGGGAGATCGCTCCCTTTCTTGTGAGCAAGGCACAGGATCCCGCCGTCTTGGTGGTGGATGAGGGAGCCAACTTCACCATCGCCCTGCTCTCGGGCCACATCGGAGGCGCGAATCGTTATGCCCGCTGGCTGGCGGAAAAGATCGGGGCCTGTCCCGTGATCACAACGGCAACGGATGTCAACGGTCGATTTTCCGTGGACCGCTGGGCGGCTGAGCAGGGCTTTCGCCTCTCTTCCCTGAAGGAAGCCAAGCTTTTTTCCGCCGCCATTCTGGAGAAAGACCTTCCCCTGGAATGTGAGTTCCCCGTGGAGGGCCCTCTGCCCGCGGGACTGCGGAAGGCCCGGGATTACGAGGAGGGCATTGGGCTCTATGTGGGAGTCTATCGGAGCAAGAGCCCCCTCTCCCTTAGGGTGATTCCCCCCCTTCTTCACCTGGGGATTGGCTGCCGCCGGGGGACAGCTCGGGAAAACATCGAAGCGCTCGTTTCGGAGACGCTCGCGGCTCATGATTTGGACGTTCGAGCCATCCGGGACGTGGCTTCGATTGATTTGAAGAAAGGGGAGGAGGGACTCTTGGCCTTCTGCCGAGGCCATTCTCTTCCCATTAGCTTTTATCGGGTGCAGGAGCTGCAGGAGGTGCCGGGAACCTTTACCTCCTCGGACTTTGTAAAATCCGTCACGGGGGTCGATTCGGTGGCGGAACGGGCGGCCTGTGCCGGAGGGGGAAAACTGTTGGTGAAAAAGCAGGCGAGGGAGGGCGTCACGGTCGCTCTCTCCTTGGAGGAAAGGAAGATACACTTTGACTGAATTATTCGTTTGCGGCATGGGCCCGGGAAATCGGGAAAACATGACCCTCGGGGTGGCCCGGGCGTTACAGGATTGCGATACGATTGTGGGCTATACCGTCTATTTGGACCTCTTGCGGCAGGACTATCCGGATAAGGAGTTTCTGAGCACCCCCATGACCGGTGAGGTGAAACGGTGTTCCATGGCCCTGGCCGAGGCCGAGAAGGGCAAGAAGGTGGTCATGGTCTCCTCCGGAGACAGTGGCCTGTACGGCATGGCCTCCCTGCTCTTTGAGCTACGGGGAGAGAAAAAGGAGCCGGAGATTCGGGTCTTGCCCGGAATTTCGGCGGCCTTTGCCGGTGCGGCCCTGTTGGGCTCGCCCATGACCCACGACACCGCCCTCATCAGCCTGAGCGACCGGCTGACCCCCTGGGACCTCATTGAGAAGCGGCTGGAGAAGGCGGCAGAAGGGGACTTTTGCATCGCCATCTACAATCCCCGGAGCAAAACCCGACCGGACCACCTGAAACGAGCCGTCCGGATACTGCTCACCGTTCTTCCTCCGGACCGGCTTTGTGGGGTCTGCCACCAGATCGGCCGAGAGGGGGAGGCCTGGAAGCTCCTCCCCCTGAAGGATCTGGAAGAGTATCCCGCCGACATGTTTACCACCGTTTTTATCGGCAACGCCATGACCCGGGAAATCGCCGGTCGCATGGTAACGCCCAGGGGCTACCATCATGGATGAGATCTGTATCTTTGCAGGGACTGCGGAAGGGCGGTCCCTGCTCCGCTATTTTCAGAATCAGGAGGTTGCGGTCACCGTTTCCGTTGCCACGGAATATGGAGAAAGCCTTCTTGAGCAGGGGGACCGGCTGCATGTGCTGGCGGGAAGAAAGAAGCCGGAAGAGTTACGAAAGCTCTTTCGCAGCCACTCCTTTTCCCTGGTCATCGATGCCACCCATCCCTATGCCACCCATATCACGGGATCGCTGCAGAAGGTCTGTCAGGAGGAGGGCCTGCCCTATCTGCGCCTGAAGAGGGAAGAGGCGTCTCGGATTCCCGGTGCTTCCTACGTCAAAGATGCCCAAGAGGCCGTGACCCTGCTGAGCCGGATGGAAGGACCCATTCTGCTCACAACGGGGAGCAAGGACCTGCCCACGCTTTCCGACATCGAGAATTTTTCGACGAGGGCCTATGCGCGCGTCCTCCCCATGGAGAGCTCCCTTGTGATGTGCAAGGAGGTGGGCCTGGAGCCCTCCCATATCATTGCCATGCAGGGGCCTTTCTCCACCGAGACCAACGTCACGTTTTTGAGGCAGACGGGAGCGAAAATCCTCTTGACCAAGGACGGGGGAGCCAGCGGAGGCATGCAGGAAAAAGTCCGGGCCTGCGCCCAGACGGGATGCCGGCTCGTCGTGATTCGCCGTCCCATGGAGGAGGAAGAGGGGCTGAGCTTTCGCGAGACCGTTCGAGAGCTCTATCGCCGTTTCTCCTGGACGGTGAAACCCCGGTGGACCATCGCAGGCCTTGGTCCGGGCCACCCGGATCACATGACCCGGGCTCTCCATCAGGCCCTGCAGGACTGCGACTGTGTGATCGGAAGCCAAAGACTCCTGGATGCGGTTGCCTTTGCGGGAAAGCCGACCTTTTCCTCCTTTCGGGGAGCCGAGATGAAGGAATTCGCCCAGACCCATCCGGAATATCAAAACCTGTTGGTCCTGGTGTCGGGAGACCTGGGCTTCTACAGTGCCGGAGAGGCTCTCCGGCAGGACCTGGCGGGGGAAGAGGTCCGAACCCTTCCCGGGCTGAGCTCCCTGGTCTACTTCTGCAGCCGATTGGGCCTTTCCTATGAGGACCTCCATTGCATGAGCCTGCATGGGAGAGACCGCAATCCCATCCCCGACCTTTTGCGCTATTCCAGATCCTTCTGTCTGGTGGGTGGAAAGGGTGGCATGCACCATCTCTTGGAGAAGATGGTGGAAGCGGGCCTCGGAGCCAGCCGGGTCATCGTGGGGGAGAGACTCAGTTACCCCGAGGAAAGAATTTCCCGGGGGACGGCCCATGAGCTTTTGAAGCGGGAGTTTTCTTCCCTGAGTGTCTGCTATGTGGAAAGTGACAAGGCGGATCGAACCCTTCGAGAGTTTGGATTAAAGGACGAGGACTTTCAAAGGACCCAAAAGAAGGAGCGCCCGGTTCCCATGACCAAGAGCGAGGTTCGGGCGGTGGTCCTGTCTAAGCTTAGGCCCTGTGCGGATTCCGTCTGCTGGGATGTGGGAGCGGGGACGGGTTCGGTGAGCATTGAGCTGGCCCGCCTCTGTCCCCGCGGTAGGGTTTACGGCATCGAACAGAATCCCCGTGCGATCGCCCTTCTGAAGGAAAACCGGTCTCGGCTGCAGGTGGAGAATCTGGAGTTGGTGGAAGGATCCGCACCGGAAGCCCTTGCGAATCTGCCGGCCCCCGACCGGGTCTTTATCGGCGGTTCTTCGGGAAAACTCCAAGAGATTTTGGACCGGGTCTATTCCAAAAATCCTCGGGCCCTGGTGGTCATCACCGCTATTGCCTTGGAAACCGAGCAGGCATTGAGCAAGCTGGCCGGCCAAAGAAAGGAAGGGAGCCTGGAGTGGGTTCGTCTCACCGTGGCTCGTAGCCGTAAACTTGGTTCTATGCACCTGATGATGGGTCAAAACCCGGTGAGTGTCGTGACCCTGGAGCCGGCGGAAGGAGAGGGCTGCTGATGCGGGTCTATCTTCTTTCCATCGCCCTTGCCTTTCTTATGGACCTCCTTCTCGGCGATCCTCGCTCCATTCCCCACCCCGTGGTTTTGATGGGAAAGCTGATCTCCTTCCTGGAGAAGGGGCTTCGGTCCCTGTTTCCCAAGACCGAAGGGGGAGAGCGATGGGCGGGTCGCCTGCTCTGGCTCCTGGTGGTCCTGGCCAGCTTTTTCCTGCCGCTCTTGCTCCTTCTTTTGGCACTTCGGATTCATCCCATTCTCTGCTTTCTCCTCCACACCGTATTTTCCTGGCAGATGCTGGCGATTCGCTCTCTTCGCCGGGAGACCATGAAGGTGGTGCCGCCGCTACGGAGGGGGAATTTACCGGCGGCGCGGAAGGCCCTCTCCATGATTGTGGGAAGGGACACCCAGGAATTAAGCCGGGAGGGGATTGTGAAAGCCTGTGTGGAGACCGTGGCGGAGAACACCGCCGATGGGATCATCGCCCCTCTTTTTTACCTCTTTTTGGGCGGTGCTCCCCTGGCCATGCTCTACAAGGCGGTGAATACCATGGATTCCATGATCGGCTATATTGATCCTCCCTACACCCACCTGGGTCGGTTTGCGGCCAAAGCGGATGATGTTTTTAACTTCTTGCCTGCCCGTCTCTGTGCCCTTCTCCTTCTGGGAGCCGGGGTCCTGCGAGGCTGGGACGGGAAGCGGGCTTGGCGGACGTTTCAAAGAGACCGCTACAAGCATGCCAGCCCCAATTCCGCCCAGACGGAGTCCATGGTTGCCGGCCTTTTGGGAGTACAATTAGCGGGGGATGCCAGCTATGGAGGCCATCTCCATAAGAAAGAGACCATCGGAGACCCGCTGCGACCGAT
Organism: uncultured Tissierellia bacterium; assembly: GCA_937923265.1. Classification (GTDB taxonomy): domain Bacteria; phylum Bacillota; class Clostridia; order Tissierellales; family Peptoniphilaceae; genus CALAJY01. Next base: position 8,878 of record CALAJY010000053.1, on the reverse strand, counting down.
TCGCATCTCGGACATTGCCGAGACCTGTCGCCTCTCCCTCGGGACGGCCTGTTTGGGACTCCTTTTGTTTGGCCTGGGGAGCAGTCTTCTTCTTGGCCTTTTGTTGTAACAGGATCCTGTGAGGATTGGAAAACGCGCCGGGAGGGGAGGGCTTTCAAATCGCCTTTTCCCGCTAGAAAGGATGAACATGCTTTATCATGATAAAAATCCCCACGGGGGAGACCGCTACCGCCGCCCGATCCGCATCGACTTTTCGGCGAACACCAACCCGCTGGGCACGCCGGAGTCGGTGAAAGAGGCGGTCAAGCGGTCCTGTGATCGCCTGGATCATTACCCGGATCCCTACTGTCAGGAGCTGGTAGGGGGCATCGCCGAGAAAGAGCAGGTGGATCCCGATTGGGTCCTCTGTGGGAATGGGGCGGCGGAGGTGATTGACCTCTATATGCGGGCCCTGTCTCCCCGGCATGCGCTAGAAGCCGTTCCCACCTTTTCCGAATATGAGAGAAGCCTGAAGGTGGTGGGAGGGCGCTTGGAGAAGATTCTTTTGGATGCAGACCGGAACTTTGCCTGGACCCGGGCCCTCACCCGGGAGTTGGAGGCCCGGAAGCCCGACCTTCTGCTCCTCTGCAATCCCAACAACCCCACGGGAAGGCTGCTTCCGCCTGTGGAGTTGGACCGTCTTCTCTGCCTCTGTCGGGAGCAGGGGACGCACGTGTTCCTGGACGAATGCTTCATGGATCTGGCAGACTCGGACCAAAGTCGGAAAAAAGACCTGGCGTCCTTTTCCGGACTTTTTATTCTGAAGGCCTTCACAAAAAATTTTGGAATGGCCGGTCTTCGCGTGGGATATGGTCTGAGTTCCGATGAAAAGCTGTTACAAAAGATGAGCCGGCAGGGGCAGCCCTGGAATCTCTCCCTGCCGGCCCAGCTGGGGGCCTGCGCCGCCTTAAAGGAGGATGCCTTTCTTCTACGGGCCAAGCAGATGATTCGGGAGGAGCGGAAGAACCTGCAGGCGGGCCTGGAGAAGGCGGGCTTTCTTGTTTGCCCCTCCCAGACCAATTTCCTGCTGTTTTACGGGCCCACGGGTCTGGATCGGGAACTGTTAGAGGAAGGGATCGCCATCCGCAATTGTGCGAATTACGATGGCTTAGGCTTCGGCTGGTATCGGATCGCGGTGCGGCGGCCGGAGGAGAATCGGGAGCTCTTATTGGCCTTGGAAAGGAGAAAGTAATGGCAAAAAACATCATGATCCAGGGGACCATGTCCAATGCGGGGAAAAGCCTCTTGTGTGCGGGCCTCTGCCGCCTTTTTCACCAGGATGGCTACCGGGTGGCTCCCTTTAAAAGCCAAAACATGGCGCTGAATTCCTTTATCACCCGAAAGGGCGGGGAAATGGGACGGGCACAGGTCGTTCAGGCGGAAGCCTGTGGAAAAGAGGCGGATGTCCGCATGAACCCCATCCTCTTGAAGCCCACCACGGACAAGGGGAGCCAGGTGATCGTCAACGGGCATGCCCGGGCGAGCCTATCCGCCATGGAGTACATGAAGAGGAAGAAGGAATACATTCCCGCCATCCTGGAAGCCTACGACAGCCTGGCGGCAGAGAATGACATCATCGTCATCGAGGGAGCGGGCAGCCCAGCGGAGATCAATCTGAAGCAGGCGGACATCGTCAACATGGGGCTGGCCAAGATGGTGGATGCCCCCGTTGTCCTGGTGGGAGACATTGACCGCGGTGGCGTCTTTGCCCAGCTCTACGGCACCCTGGCTCTGCTGAGTGAAGAGGAAAGACGGCGCGTCAAAGCGACGGTGGTCAACAAATTTCGGGGGGATGTGGAGATCCTGCGGCCGGGTCTGGATACCCTGGTGGACCTGTGCCGGGTTCCCGTTTTGGGCGTTCTTCCCTATCTCAATGTGGAGATTGAGGATGAGGACAGCCTCAGTGACCGTCTCCAATCGCGAACGCTACGTAAGCCCATTGATATTGCCGTGATCCGTCTGCCTCGTCTTTCCAATTTTTCCGATTTCACCCCCCTGGAGCATTTTGAGAATGTTTCCGTTCGCTATATCCGGCGAACCGATGAATTCTATCGGCCCGATCTTCTCATTTTGCCGGGCACCAAGAGCACCATCGAGGACCTGCTCTGGCTGCGGCAGAGCGGGTTGGAAGCCAAGCTTCGCCAGTATGTGGCCCGCGGGGGAATTCTCCTGGGCATTTGTGGGGGTTACCAGATGCTGGGCAAGGAAATCCTTGATCCCGATCATGTGGAATCTCCCCGGGAAGATCGGGTGGAGGCTCTGGGCTACCTGGACTTTTCCACGGAGTTCTGCGGTGAAAAGGTCCAAAAGCAGAGTCAGGGTAGACTCAATTCGGTGGGCGGGCCCTTGGAAGCCCTGAGTGGGCAGGAGTATTTCGGTTATGAGATTCACATGGGTCGCAGCCGGGAGACCCTGCCCGTGCTCAGCCAGGCGGGGAATATCTATGGCACCTATCTGCACGGCTTCTTTGATACGCCGGACCTTTTGGAAAAGCTTCTTCGCAGCCTCTGTGAGAGGAAGGGAATCTCCTTTGATAACCGCCATTTTGACCTTGCCGCCTTCAAAGAGGAACAGTATGACAAACTGGCCCAGGGGGTCAGGGAGAACTTGGATATGGATTTGCTCTATCGGATTGTGGAAGGCAGAGCATGAGCCGGATTCTCCTCATCATCGACGGCATGACGGACCCTGAATTTCGGGAAGAAGACCTGCCCGGTCTCCATTCCATGACCCGGCTGGGGAATCGGGACTTTGTTCAAGGGGATATGGTGGATTCCTTCCACTGCATTCTCCACATCCTGGGCATGGGGGAGATTCCTCCCCATAAGCGGGCTCTCGCCGAAGCGTATGGGTTAGGAATTTCCGTTTGCGAAGATGATCTTTTGCTTCGTGCCAGTTCCTATGTCCTGGATGCGAGGGGCCGGCTAAAGGGACAGGCGGGTTTTGGAAACCTTCTTTCTTTTCCGTCGAATCCCCCGGGCATGCAAGCCTTCTCCCTGGGACCCGCCCAGTGGATCTTTCGGCTTCCCCATGGGAGGGGACGGGAAGGGAAGCTCTGTCTGCGGCAGCCCTTTGTGGAGAAGGACAGAGATCCTTCCGCCTATCTCTCCTTAGATGGGGGAGCCTTGGCGTCCTTTTTCCGGGCCCTTCGGTCCAAGGAGCGCTGCATGATCCCCTGGGAGTACAGCGTGCCAGGTCCCTTTCCCCGCCCCTCGGAAGAGCGAGCAGTCTTAGGAGCGGAACCCATTGTTCGAGGCATGGCCCGGCTTCTCCATTGGCCCTTTTTCCGGAAAGCGACCATGACGGGAGACACCGACACCGATCTCCCGCAAATTCTTCGGACGGCCCTTCGGCTGGCGGACTGCTATCCCCGTCTTCTGGTTCATGTGAACGGGGCGGACATGGCGGCCCATCGCCTGGATGCCCTTGAAAAAAGAAGATTTCTGGTTAAAGTAGATAGTGAGTTGATTCAGGGCCTGTTGGCATCGACCCATGAGCTGGTGGTCACCGCGGATCATGGGTCCGATCCCCACAGTGGAAGGCACATCGGTAGCCCCCAGCCCGTATGGATGCGAAAGGAGAGAGCAAAGGAATGAAGACCGTGGAAGACATGCTGGCTTTGGTAAAAGCAGCGGATAAAGAGGCCATAAAAGCTTGCGAGAAACGACAGAATTCTTTGGTGAAGCCACCCGGGAGTCTGGGCCGCTTGGAAAGCCTATCGATTCGGCTGGCGGGGATCACGGGCAAGGTTCACAACGAAATCAAGGATACGGAACTCTTGGTCTTCTGTGCCGATAACGGCGTGTATGAGGAAGGCGTCGCCTCCACCCCCCAGATTGTGACCCTCCAGCAGACGGTGAATTTAACCCGGGGTCTCACGGGAGCGGCCGTGTTGGCAAAAAATGGGGGAACGCGCTTGACGGTCGTTGACGTGGGCGTAAAAGGCACCATCCGGGAAAGCCGGGTTCTCAACCGTAAGATTGCGGAGGGAACGGCGAACATTGCCCAAGGTCCCGCCATGAGCCGGGACCAGGTGGAGGAAGCCCTTCGCATCGGCTTTGACCTGGCCTTCGCCTCAACCGCCGATGCCATAGGAATCGGGGAGATGGGCATCGCCAATACGACGACATCTTCTGCCGTCCTCTCCTGTTTGCTCTCCCTGGATCCGAAGCTGGTAACGGGCCGGGGAGCGGGCTTGGGGGACCGGGCCTTCTCCCATAAAATCGAGGTGATTCGCCGGGCTCTTGCGGTGAATCAGCCGGATTCCAAGAATCCCTTGGAGGTTCTGCAGAAGGTGGGTGGCCTTGATCTGGCGGCCATGTGCGGGGCCTTTCTCGGGGCGGCAGCCGCTCGAAAACCGGTGGTGATCGACGGACTCATCTCGGCGGTGGCGGCCCTTTGTGCCTACCGATGCAAGCCGGACGTTGTGGATTATCTGATTCCCAGTCACGCCTCCTATGAGATCGGCTACAAGAAGGCCATGGAGGCCATGGGATTAACCCCCTTCCTCTTTCTGGACATGCGCTTGGGAGAGGGAAGCGGTTGCTGTCTGGTATTCCCAATCTTGCAGGCGGCCTGTGCCATCATCAATGAGATGGCTACCTTCGAGGAATCCTCGGTGAGCGACCGCTACATTGAGGAACTGGACCTTCGGAAAAAGGAAAAGTTCCGGGTGGACCTCTCTCGGGAGGAAGAGGATGACTAGGATGACCCTGCTTCTGGGAAAAAACAGCTCCGGAAAAAGCCTCTATGGGGAGCATCTCATGAGCTTTTGCGCCCCACCTCGAATCTATCTGGCCACCATGAAATCCGTCAATGAGGAAAATGAAGAGCGAATTTTACGCCATCGGAGGCAGCGAGCCCACCTGCATTGTCGCACGATCGAATGCCCCTTCCTTCGTCCCCGGGCGGATTGGCCCAAGGAGGCCTGTGTCCTTCTGGAGGACGCCTCCAATCTGGTCGCCAACCATCTGTTTGCCGGGGAAGAGAGAGATTTTCCCGACCAAGACATGCTCACTCGGTCGCTGGTCACTCAGATTTTGCGGCTCAGAGAGACCTGCCGGGAGCTCTTTGTGGTTTCCATCTCGGGCCTTCCTTCGACAGCCTACGAGGGGGAAACTGCTGCCTACATTCGTTACCTCAACGCTTTGAACCATGCCCTTGCTCAGGTCAGTGACCGGGTTGTTCAGATGGTTCATGGCTATCCCTTCTATAAGAAAGGAGCATATTTTGCTGTTAAAAGCGCTCTGCATCGCCCTAAGCACCTATAGCATCGTTCCGGTTCCCATCTTTGACTGGGAGGAAAAGCCCATGCACTATGCCATGCATTTTCTTCCCGTCATCGGTCTGCTTATCGCCCTGGTGCTTCTCTTCTGGCATTGGCTCTGCGCCAAACTTTCCTGGTCCCCCCTGCTCTTTGCCGTGGGGGCCAGCGTCTTGCCCATCATCATCAGCGGGGGGATTCACATGGATGGCTTCATGGATACCGTGGATGCTCTGGCTTCCCACCAAGATCGGGACCGCCGATTGGAGATTCTCAAGGATTCACGAACCGGTGCTTTTGCCGTCCTCTTCTGCATGGTCTACCTGTTGATGAACCTGGGAATCGTCTATGAACTGGATAAGAAGGGGGTCCTTCTTCCCGCCCTTTCCGTCTATTGCTTTTCCCGGGCCTACCTTCCTACCTTTATTGCCTGGATGCCCAAGGCCCGGAAGGGGGGGATGTTAGACTCCTACACAAAGAAAAATCGGAACGAGAGACTTCCCTTCTCCATGGAATTGGTCACCTTAGTGCTGTTTACTCTTCTTTTCGCGTATTTTCCCCTCCGGCAGATCTTCTTTCTTGGCCTGGGTCAGATTCTCTTTTTGGCCCTTGTCAGCAAGGCCTTCCAAAACATTTTCGGAGGTCTCACGGGAGATCTGGCAGGCTTTCTCCTTCAGGGCTGTGAATTGGCGGGTCTCTTCGGTCTCCTCCTGGGAGCCAGCCTATGATCCGGGTTCTTTTTATCCGCCACGGAAAGACCCGCGGTAACGAAGAACATCGCTACATCGGGCGGACCGATGAACCCTTGAGTGCCCGTGGCCGTGAGCAGGCACAAGCCCTTCATTCCCTGGACTTCCGACCGGACCGCCTTTTTGTGAGTCCCATGAAACGGACAAGGGAGACCGCCTCCTTGGCCTTTCCCGGGATCCTCCAGGAGTCGGTGGAAGGCCTTCGGGAGTTGGACTTCGGCCTCTTTGAAAACAGGACTGCCGAGGAGATGTGGGAGTTTCCTCCTTACCAAACCTGGGTGGATTCCATGGGCCTGCTGCCCATTCCGCAGGGGGAGAGCCGCGACCATTTTATGGAGCGCACCGTGGGGGCCTTTTTGTCCACCCTCCGGGGTCATGATCCCGAGAGGGAAGAGGCCCTTTTCTGCTACGTGGTTCATGGAGGAAGCATCATGGCGATTCTTTCCCGGCTGGCCCGGCCCAAAAGAGACTTTTACGATTCCCAGATAAAAAACGGTTCATGGCTTCTATGCCGGCTGGGAATGGACGAGAAAGGGCTGTATTTAGCCGAAATCTCGGTCTCCTGAGGAGGAAATTCTCACATTGTAAGAATCGTTATCCTGGGTTATGATAGAGAAGATTTGTGAAGAGATGGATTGAAAAATTGTATATTCTGCCACGAGAATGGAAAGGAGCAAACATTGAAAAAGGAATCTTTTTGGGGGGATGAATCCGCAGCGGTGGAACGGGCCTTGGCCTGGGCCCGTCTTCACACGGCTTCGGGGAGCAATCCGAAGACGACGGCAAGACCCGCGGAAGAACTCTATCAGGAAATCGGCAACACCATCACGGAAGAGGGCCTTGGCTCCGAGAAGGCCATGGAGATTTATGATAAGGTCCTGAACCCCGCAACGCGATCTTCCGATGATCCCATGAACTTTGCCCATATTCCCGGAGCACCGACCCGAGCGGCGATTGCCTTTGATGAAGTCGTTTCCGCAGCCAACGTCTTTGGCGGCCTGTGGGAAGTTGGTGCGGGCGGCATCTTTGCAGAAAATCAGGTGTTGGCCTTTTTGGCATCCAAGCTGGGCTGGCCGGAGTCGGCGCGGGGAACCTTCGTTTCCGGGGGAACCCTGGGCAATCTGGCCGCCCTCGCCTGTGCCCGTCACGCGGCAAAATTAAACTGGGGCCAGCAAGCCATGGGTCAAGAGGGCCGTCCCACCAGTGGCTTTAAGCTGGCCATTGCGGAAACCGCCCATTCCTCGATTCGAACCATTGCCCAGGTCTTGGATGTGGATGTCGTGACCGTTCCCGTCAATGAGAAGGGGCAGCTCACGGGTCAGGCCGTGAAGGAGGCTCTTGCCGAGAACAAAGGGGTCTTTGCCGTCGTCTGCACCAGTGGGACGACCAATGCCGGGATCATCGATGACATCCAGGGAGTCGTGAAAGCGGCGCATGATCAGAATGTCTGGGTTCATGTGGATGGTGCCTATGGGGGAGCGGGGATCCTGGCCGATAGCGTTCGTCCTCTTTACGCAGGCATCGAAGAGGTGGATTCCTTTATTGTCGATCCCCACAAATGGCTCTTTGCTCCCTATGATTGCTGTGCCGTTCTTTATCGCAATCCCCGTCCTGCCTATCAGACCTTCTCTCAGCATGCCGAGTACCTGGACCTCATCGATCACGCGGTAAGCAATCCTTCGGATTTAGCCATTCATCTCTCCCGAAGAACCCGCGGTCTTCCTCTCTGGTATTCCCTCGTCACCCATGGAACCAAGAAGTATTCCCAGGCGATTGAACGCGGTTTGGAGAACGCCCGCACCTTTGCCGAAGCGGTGAAGAAAAGTGACCACCTGAAGCTCATCTTCGAGCCCACACTCAGCATCGTCCTCTTCTGCCGTCCCGGCTGGACCGATGCCCAGTATAATGAGTGGAGCAATCGTCTGGCGAAGGCGGGCGAGCTCCTCTGCATTCCCACCCGCCATGCGGGCGAAACCGTCCTTCGGATGGCCTTCATGAACCCGGATACAGATGTGGAAAAGGTCATTGAGATCATGGAAGAGAGCACCCGCTAAGGGAAGCCAAATAGATAACACAGTGAACCGAACGCCTCCCCCTTCATGACGGATCATGAAGGGGGAATTTTTTTGCGCAGAGAAAGAAAAAGGCAGGTATCGCTCAGGTGCATGGGAGTCGGAAAAGAAAATCCCAGTATGGGATGGATATTCAAAGTATGGGGAGCAAGACCGGGGAGTTAGCGAAGAATGGTTCGGGGATAGGATGCGGAAGATCAGGGGAGGAAAAAGAAAACGAAGAAGGATAGGAAGAGACAGGCCTGTGAAGGGAAAGGAAATGGAGACAGGGAATAGAATGCGGGCTGCCAGACGAGGAAAAGGAGACAGATAGCAGTAGAATGACGCAGGCAAAGGGGGATTTGTTAGGATCAAGGCGGTCGGCGAAGTGGTGCAAGGAGGCGGCGGGAAAACGGAAAATCGGTCAAAAGAGTACGGGTTTGAATGGAAAACACAGTTTGGCAATCATCCGCCGACGGAATCCCTGGGAAAGAGGGTAAGGAGGCGGCGGGAAAATTGAAAAAAATCGACCACAAGCATATGAGTTTGTATGGGAAATCCCAGATTAACGATCATCCTCCGACGGATTCTCGATGAAAGTTCGAAAAATGAGGTTTCCCAGGGGTAAGGTCCCCTGGGAAAGTGTAAAAAAGGTGGTTTCCCAGGGGTGAGGTCCCCTGGGGAAGTGAGAAAAAAGAGGTTTCCCAGGGTCAGGGTCCCCCGGGAAAGTGCAAAAAAGGAGGTTTCCCAGGGTCAGGGTCCCCTGGCTTTTGCTG
>CALAJY010000052.1 GCA_937923265.1 uncultured Tissierellia bacterium | reverse complement strand
TCAGCCGTATTTAAATCTCAAGGTCTATGTCCAAGCGGATCCCGATATTCGACTGATTCGCCGTATTGAGAGAGACCAGGGGCAACGGGGCAGAAGCTTACAATCGATCCTGGATCAGTACCGAAACACGATAAAGCCCATGCATGAAGCCTTTATCGCGCCCACAAAGAAGCAGGCGGATTTGATCATTCCTCGCGGAGCAGAGAATGAGAAGGGAATTCAGATCCTTTTGGAGCACATAAAAAAATTGGTCGTAAAGGAGATTTCCCATTAAAATATTACTATAATGTCTTATTTACTCGACAAGGGAGTGGGGATTGTCTAGGATGGTAAGACAATGAAGGGGGAGGCACTATGAGATCCATGACGGGATATGGCAAGGCCATTTACCGGGAAGAGGGGATGCAACTGGAGGTCGAGATCAAAAGCGTAAACAGTCGCTTTCTGGATCTGAATTTTCGAACGGCCCAGGCTCTTCTTTTCTTAGAAGCCGATTGTAAGAGGGTGATTGAACAATATCTCCTACGGGGGCGGGTTGATGTTTTTCTTCGCCTTCATTGGGATTCGGATGGCAAGCGCTTACGGATTCAAGAAAAGAGCCTGCTTTCCCTGTTACAACAGCTCCAAACCATCAAGGAGAAAAGCCCGGTGGATGTCTCGATTTCTTTATCGGATCTTCTGCGGCTGGAGGGCATGGTGAATGTCTCCCAGGAGGATTTCCCGGAAGAGGAGATACGGAATCGCCTCCTTCCCTTGCTGAAACAGGCCCTGGAACACCTGGTAGCGATGCGCCGGGAGGAAGGAAAGCGCATCGAACTCGATTTACGGAAAAAGGTGGAAGCCTTGCAAAAAATTCATCGGCAGATGGAACTTCGAGCACCTCACTATGTGAAGGAGGAGCAGGCAAGAATCCATCGGCGGGTGGAGGAGCTGATGCCGGAAGAGGGAAAGCCGGATGCAGGGATTTTGGAAACGGAGCTCGCTCTCTTTGCGGAGAAAGCGGACATCGATGAGGAGCTGGTCCGCCTTTCTTCCCACTTCCTTGCTTTTTCCCAGAAGCTCTCCCTGGAGGAACCCGTGGGAAAAACGCTGGATTTTTTGATTCAGGAGATGAACCGGGAAGTGAATACCATAAGCTCCAAGTCCAACGATCAGGAGCTGACCGACCTATGCATTTCTGCCAAGGGCGGTATCGAGCAGTTGCGGGAGCAAATTCAGAACATCGAGTAGCAGGCAAAGAAGGAGAAGAGATGAGAAGACAAGGACATTTGATCATTATTTCCGGTCCTTCCGGAGTAGGAAAGGGGACGGTTTGCGGCCAGCTTATGAAGGATCGCCCGGACTTGAAATTGAGCATTTCCGCAACCACTCGCCCGAAGAGGACGGGGGAAATTGACGGAGAAAGCTATTATTTTTATTCCAAGGAAGAGTTTGATCGCTTGATTGATGAGGGCAAGCTTTTGGAATTTGCCCAGGTTCATGGAAACTACTATGGAACACCCCGCCAGTTCGTGGAAGACGAATTAGATGCGGGAAACGACGTGATTTTGGAGATCGATGTGCAAGGGGCCATGCAGGTGAAACAAAACTTTGAGGAGGGGGTCTTTATCTTCCTCCTTCCGCCAAAGGTTGTGGACCTGGAGAGCCGGATCCGTCATCGGGGTACGGAAGCCGAGGACAGCATTCAGCTTCGGCTGCACAATGCCGAACAGGAGATCTCGATGCTCCATGACTATGACTATGCGGTCATCAACGACCGCGTTGAGGACTGTGCGAAGCTGGTCTCCCACATTATCGATGCGGAAAACCAGAGAATCGATGAGAAACTTATGAGTAAGTATTGGAGGGAATTCAATGATTAATCCATCTTTTAAAGAATTAGCGAACATTTCGGAGAGCCGTTACAAGGTCTGCGTCATGGTAATGAAGCGTGCCCGTCTCCTCACAGACGGCTCCAAGCCTTTGGTGAAGTCCGAGGGGCAGAAGCCGGTAACGGTGGCTCTCGATGAAATCATGGCGGGGAAGGTTACATCTAAAGACGAAGAGAGGTAAAAAATGACTGTGCTGGAAGGGAAGCGGATTCTCGTTGGGGTAACGGGAGGAATCGCAATTTATAAAACACTGAGCCTGCTCTCCATGCTGAACAAGGCCAAGGCGGAAACGCGAGTGGTGATGTCCCCTGGTGCACAGGAGTTTATCCGTCCTTTGACCTTTCAGACCATGTCGCAGCATCGCGTGTATACGGATGCCTTCGGGGAAGAGGATCATTTCATTCCCCATATTGACCTCACGAGGGAGTGTGATGCCTTTCTTATCGCCCCTGCCAGCGCGGATGCCATCGCAAAGATTGCTCATGGTCTTGCGGATGACCTTCTCACGGCAACGGCGTTAGCGAGCCACTGTCCGCTTCTCTTAGCTCCGGCAATGAACGTCTACATGTATCGAAACCCGGCCACTCAGGCCAATCTCTCCCTTCTCCGGGAGAGGGGGATTACCATTGTCGAGCCCAATGCGGGGTGGCTGGCCTGCAATGAGGTGGGGGAGGGACGGATGCCGGAAGCCCAGGAGCTCTTTGCCGTCCTGGAGGAATTTTTCACTCCCAAGGACTTACGGGGCAAAAAGATTTTGGTCACGGCAGGTCCCACGCGAGAGCGGATCGATCCGGTGCGTTTCTTAACGAATGATTCTTCGGGGCGTCAGGGGCTCGCCATCGCCGTTGAGGCACAGAAGAGAGGGGCAGAGGTTACCCTGATTCATGGTCCCCTGGAGGTGGAGATTCCCGCCTCCATGAAGCAGATTGCGATTTCGTCCACAAGGGAACTGTTGGAAGCCCTGGAAAAGAATTTTGCTTCCTGCCAGGCCTTGATCATGGCAGCTGCCCCGAGCGATTACGCCCCGGTGCGGGAAGCGGGAGAGAAACTCACCAAAAAAGATACGGGGGACCGCTGGTGCCTGGAATTGGTGCAAAATCCCGATATTCTACAAAAACTCTCCGAGCAGAAAACCAACCAAGTCATGATTGGCTTTGCGGCGGAGACCGTGGATGGCCTCGCCCATGCGCGGGAAAAGAGAGTCCGCAAGGGTCTCGACTACATTGTTTTGAATGACGTGAGTCAGCCGGGGGCGGGCTTTAATGGGGAAACGAATATTGTAACGATTGTCGGGGATTCCCTGGAGAAAAAATATCCGCTCCAATCAAAAACAGAAGTGGCCAACCATATCTTGGACCTTTTCGTCCAAGGAGCCTAGGCATGCTCGTTGATCTGGTGATTTCCTCCGGCACCCGATGGACCGACCAGCTTTACAGCTATCGGGTGGAGGGGAGCATGAAAGAGAAGGTCCGACCGGGCATTCGCGTCTATGTTCCTTTCGGACGTGGAAATCGTCGCACGCTCGGGCTCATTGTTGCCGTTCACGGAACAGAAAACACAGAGCTTCCGGAAGAGGACCTCAAAACGGTAGAAACGATTGTTGACGAGGAGCCCCAGATTTCGGACGAGGGCATCCAACTCGCTTTTTTTCTTTGCCATCGCTATCTATCCGATTTCACCTCCGCCTTTGCCTGCCTCTTGCCTCCCGGTGCGGTAGGGGAGGTAAAACCCCTTCTCCGCAATTATTTCCGGCTGACGGAGAAGGGAAGGCAGGCGCAGATTCCTGCCCGTAATGTCCGTCAACACGCTCTTCTGGAACTGGTAAAGCAGGGGGTTCATGAACAGAAGTCCTTGTTGCAACAATCCAAAGCCAGCAGCAGCACCTTACATCGTCTCGTGGAAAGCGGACTTCTTGTAAAAAGCCAAAAAAGAATTCCCCGTCGAAGAGATTCCCAAATTGCACAGGATACGCAACACTGTTTAAATGAGGAGCAGCAGGAGGCCTTTGATCACATTTCCCAAAGTGGCGAAGGCAGCTTTCTTCTCTGTGGGGTGACGGGCTCCGGGAAAACGGAAATTTATTTACAGCTGGCAGAGCAGGCACGTCGGCAGGGAAAAGAGACCATCATCTTGGTTCCGGAGATTTCCCTTACCCCGCAGACGATTGAGCGCTTTCGTCGCCGTTTCGGGGAAGAGATTGCCATTCTTCATTCGCGCTTGAGCGTGGCGGAACGATACGAGGAATGGCAAAAGATTCAAAACAAGGAAGTTTCCATTGTTGTGGGGGCTCGCAGTGCCATCTTCGCACCCTTCACCAATCTTGGTCTTATCGTCCTCGATGAGGAGCATGAGCAAAGCTATATCAGCGACCAGAATCCCAAATATCATACGAATGAGGTGGCAGAATTCCGTGCACGGTGGCATCATTGTCCCCTGGTTTTGGGCTCAGCGACCCCTTCCATCGACACCCTTTACCAGGTAGAGCAGGGTTCGGTCACGCGATTGAATCTCTGCCATCGAGCCCACGGCCAAAGCATGCCGGAGTTGCTCGCCGTGGACATGAGAGAGGAGCTGAAAAGCGGAAATCGCTCCATGTTCTCCCGCTCCCTGTATCAGGCCATGAAAAGTGCCCTGGACCGGAAAGAGCAGGTGATTCTCTTTTTAAACAAACGAGGGCACACCTCGTTCGTTTTTTGCAGAGACTGTGGGTATGTGTACCGCTGTGATGCCTGTGATGTGGCGATGACCTATCACAAGCATAAAAATCGGCTGGTCTGTCATTATTGCGGAAGGGAAAAATTCTATCAAAAGAAATGCCCCCAATGTGGGGGAGAACACATTCGAGAATTCGGTGCGGGAACCGAGATGCTGGAAGAGGAAACGCGACGACTCTTTCCCGATGCTCACATCTTTCGAGCGGATGCGGATACCATGGGGAGGAAGGGGGCCTATGAGGCTGTCTACCAGAAGATGGTGAATCGCGAAATTGATATCCTCTTGGGAACCCAGATGATTGCCAAGGGCTTTGATTTTCCCGCGGTTACCGTGGTGGGAATCATGGCGGCGGATTTGACCCTGAATCTACCGGATTTGCGAGCCTCGGAAAAGACCTTCCAATTGATCACACAGGTAGCGGGTCGGGCAGGCAGAGGCGACCAATCGGGAAGGGTCTATGTGCAGACCTACCGCCCGGACCGTCCCGCGATTCTCTTCTCCCTGGATCATGATGTGGATGCCTTTTATGCGGCAGAGATGAAAGAACGATTTTTGAATCGCTATCCTCCTTATACGGTGGAGATGTTGATTCGTTTAAGTGGGGGAGATCGAACCGCCTGTCTGGAAATGGGACACCGCATTCGTGCCTCCTTGGAGCAATGGATTGAAAAGACCGGGGAATATTTCCGCCTGGACGGGCCCAGTCCGTCTGTGATTGAGAGGGTAAATCGAAAGTACCGCTTTCAACTACTCTTGCGAAGCCGAAACCGCCGGCTCTTGCTGCAACTGGGAAAGCAGGTTCTCACGGAGTATCCCAGCAGTCGAACATTAAACATTGTGGTAACCATCGATCCGCGGTCATCGATGTAGAAACATAGAAAGGGGGAGCAATGGCTCTCAGACAATTACGAATTGAAGGAGATTCGATTCTTCGGAAACGGGCGAAAGAAGTAAAAAATATCAACGATCGAATTCGTCAACTCTTTCAGGACATGGAAGAAACCATGGTGGAAAACAATGGGATTGGCATTGCCGCACCGCAGGTAGGTCTGCTCAAACGCATGATTGTGGTGAATGTCGGCCAGGGCGTCTACCATATGGTCAATCCGGAAATCCTGGAAAAATCCCAAGAACAGGCCTTAGATATCGAGGGTTGCCTTTCCCTGCCAAACTATAATGGAACGGTGGAGCGGGCAAAGAAGATTCGGATCCGCTATGTGGACGAAGAGGGAGTACGCCGGGAGATTGAGGCGGAGGATCTCTTCGCCCGTTGTATCCAGCATGAAGTCGACCATCTGGATGGGGTGCTCTTCCGCGACCGGGTGGAAAAGGAAATCCATTTAGAACATCCGAGTGAGGAGGAACTGGCCTATTTGAAAGAGCATCAACTATTGGAGAAAGACCGGGACGAAGATGCTCCTTTCGAGGAGAAAGAAGAGGAGAACACATCGGGAGAGGAGAACTAAGGTGCACATTGTTTTTTTCGGAAGCCCCGCCTTTGCCCGCTTCTCCTTGGATCGACTCTGTACCTTTTCGGACATTGAGGTTTCTCTGGTCGTATCGCAGCCGGATCGGAAGCGCTCTCGCAATCACTGGAGTCCCACGGCGGTCAAAGAATATGCCTTGGATAAGGGGATTCCCACGATTAGCCCGGAAAGCCTGAACCGCGAAGAGGTTATTCAACGAATCATTCAAGAGAAGGCGGACTTTTTGGTGGTCATTGCCTACGGCCAGTTTATTGGAAAAGCCATTCGTCAGGCCTATGAAAACCGGATCATCAACATTCATGCTTCCCTGCTTCCCCATTATCGGGGGGCTGCTCCGATTCAGCGAGCCCTCTTGGATGACTCGCCCTACGCCGGAGTGAGTGCCATGCTGGTGACCAAGGAGATGGATGCCGGAGATGTTCTCCTGGCAAGACCCCTGCCTCCCAAAAAGGGAGAAGAATTAGAGAGCTATGAGAAGCGGCTGGCGGCGGTGGGAGCTGACCTCCTCTTACAGGTTCTCTGCAGCTTTTCGGACCTGTTTCCCAAACGGCAGCCACAGGTGGAAGCGGAAGCCAGCTACGCGGAGAAGATCACAAAAAAGGATGGAATCTTGAATTTCTGCCAACCCTGCTCCCACCTGCTCCGACAGATTCAGGTCCTCCATGCCTCCGTGGGCACGCGCTTTCAGCTGGATGGCGAATCATTTAAGGTCCACCATGCCGGCAGTCGTCCCTTTCAAAAGGGGGAGGAATCCCGACCCGCGGGGACCATACTCGGGGCGAAGGGGGAGGAAATCGCAATCTCCTGTAAAGACGGGGTCCTCCTGATTGATGAGATTCAGGCGCCGAATCGCAAACAGATGAAGGTCCGTGATTTTTTGAATGGGCAAGCTTTCCCGGAGGGGAGACAAGTCGATGAACCCTGCTCGTGATTTAGCCATTACCCTGCTACAGCGCATCGAGGGAAGGGACGAGTTCTCTCAGAATCTCATCCTGCAAGAGGAAAAAGGGCTTGCGGATGCCAGAGACCGGGCCCTCTTACGACGACTCATCTATGGGGTCTTGCAAAACCGTCTGCTTCTGGATGTTTGGATCAATCGGGTGTCTCGAAAAAAAATCGAGAAACAGAAGAATGTCCTTCGACAGCTGATGCGCATAGCCGTCTATGATCTTCTCTTTTTGAATACCCCCGATCATGCCGGGGTGAATGAGGCCGTGGAGCTTGCGAAGAAACGAGCCCCCTTCGCCAGAGCCTATGTGAATGGGGCACTTCGGCAGTTGCTTCGCGAGAAGGAAGACCTCGCCGAGGAGATGAGAAGCCAGCCATTAAGTATTCGGAGCTCTCATCCCCAGTGGATGATTGAGGAATTGGAGAGGGTTTTTCCCTCTCAGCAAGTGGAAGAGCTTCTTCGCAGAAACAATGAGGTACCGCCGATCAGCCTTCTCTGCAGGCCGGATCTTGACCGGGACGAAGCAGTTCGCAGTTTGCGGGAGGAGGGCATTCTCTCCGTCCGGAAAAGTTCCCTCAGCCCCTATTCCCTGCTGTGTCAGGGAGGCTCGATCACCCGCTCCCGTCTTTTTCAGGAGGGCCTTATCACCATTCAGTCGCAGGGCTCGACGGAGATTGCCAGAAAATCCTTGCTGGGAAGGGATTGGAGAGGAAAGCGAATCCTTGACCTCTGTGCCTCCCCTGGATCAAAGACAACGGCGTTTTCTTGGCTTGCGCCGGAAGCGGACATTGTTTCAAATGACAAGTCCCCGGATAAGATGATCCGACTTGAGGAGAATCGCAGGCGCCTTCATCTTCAAAATGTTTCTTTATCCATCCAAGATGCTTGCATGGAAAACAAGGAGTGGTTGGCGGCCTTTGATTTGGTTTTGGTGGATGCTCCTTGTTCCGGGCTCGGTCTCTTAGGCAGAAAGCCGGACATCCGCTATCATCGGAAGAAGGAGGACCTATGGGAACTTGCGGGTCTCCAAAGAAAAATTCTTTCGCAGGCACTTCGATACGTCAAAGTGGGGGGAAGACTCACTTATAGCACATGTAGTTACAGTTTCACGGAAAATGAATCCGTGATACAATCCCTTTTAAAGGATGGAAATTTATTGATTTCAGAAGCAGATGCAAATTGCTTTCACCGACTGAGCCCCTTTGATGAATTTTCGGATGGCTTTAGTTTCTTGTTGTTGGAAAGGGGAGATGAGGCATTTTTTGCCCGGAAGTAAACTTCTCTCTCTTACATGCGGCGAAGAAGGGAGGTATCTTTGGAAAGAGCATGGAATGGATATTATCCAGAAGAATTAGAAAGAAAAGCGCAAGAATTCGGCCAACCGACCTTTCGAGGAAAACAGCTATTTCACTTTTTCCATCAGGAAGGGAAGACGGAAATCGAGGAATCCACGGTCTTTTCCAAATCCCTGAAAGAGAAGTGGGCACGGCTTCCGATTCGTCGTTTACACATTATTAAGGAACTGCTGTCGAAGGATGGAAGTTCCAAATTTCTGCTGCAAACCGATGATGCGGCAATCATTGAGTCCGTGTATATGCCCTATGAAGATCGTGTGAGCGCCTGTATTTCGACGGAAATCGGCTGTAAAATGGGATGCCGTTTTTGCGCATCCACAAAAGCGAGTTTTGTTCGCCCCCTCCGGGCGGAAGAGATGTGTCAAGAAATCTACCTCATGGAGAAGGAAAAGGGAAAAAGAATTGACCACATCGTTCTCATGGGCATCGGGGAACCCTTCGATAATTATCAAGAGGTGGTTCGCTTTCTCCGTCTGATCACCCATCCCCTCGGTGCGGATAAGAGTGTACGTAACATCACGCTTTCCACCTGTGGATTGGTGGAGAAGATACGTCAATTCAGCCAAGAAAATCTTCCCATCAATCTTGCGATTTCTCTTCATGCGACCAGGGATGACATTCGAAAAAGAACCATGCCCATCGCGAATAAATATTCGATTCAAGAGATTTTAGATGCCTGCAAGACGTACTTTCGGGAGACGGGAAGAAGAGTGAGCCTTGAGTACACCCTGATTCAAGGGGTAAATGATACCGGGGAAGATCTCGAATGGATGGCCAAAAACTTATCGGGGAAGGAGTTCCATGTGAACCTGATTCCCCTGAATGAGATAGAGGAATATGCCGGTAAGGCAACGGGAGAAAATGCCCTGGAACACTTTCGACAAGAGCTGATCAAACACGGAGTACAGGTCACCGTCCGGCAACGTCGCGGTGGAGATATCGATGCCGCCTGTGGGCAGCTTCGCAGTCAATGGGAAAAGAATGGAGAACAATAATGGATGTATATTCTTTAACCGACGTTGGGAAGGAGAGGGCAAATAATCAGGATGCATTTTCCAATTATTTTCACTCTCGTTTCACTCTATTAATTGTCTCCGATGGAATGGGGGGACATAACGCGGGGGAGGTTGCCTCTCACTGTGCCGTGGAATCGGCCCAGGAATTCATGATTCAGAATAAAGAAGCCGATCAGCCGGAGGAACTTCTCATTGATGCCATTCACTATGCGAATTCCGAAATTTTTCACCGGGCGCAAAACAATCCCGCCTATTTTAACATGGGAACGACCATTGTGGCGGCCCTGATCATGGATCGCTTTGCCGCGATTGCGCATGTCGGGGACAGCCGCTGCTATCTGCTGCGCGGGGGGGAACTTCGCCAGGTTACGCGGGATCATTCCCTGGTGGAGGACCTCATGCGGAAGGGACTCTTAACCGAAGAGGATGCCAAAAATCATCCCGATCGCAGTGCCGTCACCAGAGCGCTGGGAACAGATTTGGATGTGGAGGTGGACATGGATCCGATCCAGCTGGAAGAGGGCGATGTTCTGCTTCTCGCAACAGATGGACTCAGCAATATGGTAGACAAAGAACAGATTCAGAACATTCTTTCCCGGGATCAATCCGCCAAAACCATCTGCGAACAGCTGATTTCTACAGCGAACCGAAATGGCGGTGTGGATAATATCACAGCGACCGTTTATAAATATAGGAGTTAAACATGGAGCAGATTCTCTTGAATAACCGATACCGCCTGGAAAAACGCATTGGCATAGGAGGCATGGCCTATGTCTATGAGGCGGAAGACCTCCTTCTCAAAAGGAAGGTTGCCATTAAAATTTTAAAACAGCAATATGTGGAAGACGACGAATTTCTTCGGAAATTTGATAATGAGGCGCAGTCTGCCGCTTCGCTCAGTCATCCCAATATTGTCAATGTGTACGATGTGGGAAATGAGACGGTGGATGGAAAATCCCTCCACTATATCGTCATGGAGCTTGTGGAGGGGACGACCCTAAAGGAAGCCATTGCTGTCCAGGGGAAGATGTCCAATGCGGCCATTCAACGCATCTCGAAACAAATTGCCCGAGCCTTGGAAACCGCCCATGAACATCATATTATTCATCGGGACATCAAACCCGCGAATATTTTGATCATGAAGTCCGGAGACGTTAAGGTTGCGGACTTTGGCATTGCTCGCATTTCCTCCGCTGCCACGCTGACCTACACCAACAGCATTCTTGGCACGGTGCATTACATTTCCCCGGAACAGGCAAAGGGAAAATTCATCGATGAAAAGTCGGATCTGTATTCCCTGGGAGTTCTCATGTATGAGATGGCCACGGGGCGTGTTCCCTTTGATGCCGAGAATTCCGTGGGCATTGCCATCAAGCACATTCAAGAAGAACCTGTTCCTCCCGTGGAATGGAATCCTGCTTTGGATGAGGGGCTGAACAAGATCATCTTGAAATGCCTGGAGAAAGAGCCCGGCGACCGCTATTACGATGCCGAAACACTGATTCATGATCTGGATCATTACAAGGATTTAGACGATACGGTGCTGATTGCGGCCCAGTCCGATGACGAAACGGCGAAGATGACCCGGCCCAAGTTTCCGCTTCGGGAAGCGGTCTACCATTCGAAACCCAATGAGGAAAAGGAAGAAGAGGAAACAAAAAAGGGAAACCGACGGTGGGGCATCTTCCTGGTGCTGTTGGGACTTGTTACCGCTCTGGGAATCATTCTCTTTTTTAATCTCGCAAATCAACGCCGCTTGGATCAAAACAGCACCAAGGTGCCTTCCGTCATCAATCTCGAAGAGAAGGAAGCCCTTAAAATGCTGGAAAAGAACTCCCTGAAGGGTCGCGTGGTCTCTCGAACCAGCAGCGATAAGATTTCAGCAGGCCTGGTCATCGAACAGAATATCGTCGAGGGAACGCGCGTCGATAAGGGAACGAATGTGGACCTGGTGATTTCTACCGGAAAGGGGAAAATACCGGTTCCCGACGTGAGAAATCTGACCGTGGAGCAAGCCACGATTGCGCTGGAGAACGCAGGGCTGCGCATTGGACAATCCAACTACATCTATGACGATGCGGTACAGAGTGGGAATGTCGTTGGGACCGATCCCGAGAAGGGAGAGAGTGTGGAGGCAGATTCCCGGATTAATCTCAAGATCTCTCGGGGAAAGCGAGAAACCACCTCGGTGGTCCCGGTTTTGACGGGAATGAACCAAACGGAAGCAATGACCGCCATCAACAGCGCAAATTTAGTGATGGGTTCCCTGAAAACCGAGCACAGCAGCTATCCCGCCGGAACGGTCATCTACCAGTCCATTAAAGCGGGAGAAAAGGTGGAAAAGCAGACGAAGATCGATATCACCGTAAGTTCCGGCTCGCAAGAGAGCAGTGAGAGCTCCTCGAAGAGTGGGAAGAAGATGGTGTATCGTATAAAATTCTATCCTCCGGCGGGCAAGGAAAAGTTTTTGGTGACGGTATTCAACGTCAACGAATCGGAAGAAACTCCGATTTTCAAAAAGACTTTTAAGGCGAGCGATGCCAAAGAAAAAGGGTATATCAGCCAAGAGGTGGAAGCGCCCGAGGATGCATGCTTTAAGATCTACTACGATGGAGAAGCAGCAAACACGGAAGGAAATTAAGGAGGCTACGTGCACAAAGGACACATCATTTCCTCTGAGAAAGACCGCTATGAGGTTCTCTTGGAGGATGGCCGAATTTTGGCTTGCATGGGAAGAGGCGTCTTCCGTGATAAAAAGCAAACACCCTACGTGGGCGACTATGTCCGGGTAGAGGTCCATGGGGAGGAGGGTCGCATTGTTGAACTTCTTCCCCGGCGAAACCTCCTTTTGCGCCCACCGGTTGCCAACGTGGACCAGGTCCTTCTTGTGCAGACGATTGTTGAGCCAGAGATTAACAGCCTTGCTTTGGATAAGATTCTTCTCATGATTGAGCGGAGAAAGCTTCCGATCCTTATCGCTTTTAATAAGCGGGACCGACTCGATGAGAAAAAGATGGAATCCTGGCGAAAGGCCTATCAGGCGGCCGATTATCCCGTCTTCTTCACCGATTCTCGCTCGGGGGAGGGCATCAAAGCCCTGCAAAAATCACTTCATGGTAAGATCACCGCGGTTGCGGGACCCTCGGGTGCGGGGAAGTCCACCATGATCCGGCGGTTAACGGGAAATCCGGATATCGTGATCGGAGAGCTCAGTCAAAAGACGGCGAGGGGCAAGCAGACAACGCGGAAAATCTCGCTTTTTGCCCTGGAGGAGGAAAGTTTTCTGTTTGATACCCCGGGCTTTTCCTCACTGGATTTGTCGGAGATATCCTCCCCCGCCGAGCTTGCTTCGCTCTTTCCTGAAATTCGTGCGGTCTCACCGTTTTGCCGTTTTCGAAATTGCAGCCACATAAAGGAGCCGAACTGTGCGGTTCGGCAAGCGGTAAAAGAGGGAAAGATGGCGCAGAGTCGCTATCAATCCTACGAAACATTGTTAAAAGAACTGGAAAACAAGAAAAACTATTAGGAAGGACGCTATGAAGAAACAGATTTTACCGTCCCTGTTATCGGCGGATTTCAGCCAATTGCGCGGGGAATTGGACCAGCTCAAGGATGCGAACATCGAAAGTTTGCACCTCGACGTGATGGATGGCCATTACGTTCCCAATCTTTCCTTTGGACCTGCCCTGATTCAGTCGCTTCGTCCTCACTGCGGTCTATTTTTTGATGTCCATTTGATGGTGGAAGAACCTTCCTATCTTTATCCGGCGCTGAAAAAAGCGGGAGCCGATCTCATCACCGTTCACCAGGAGGCCTGTCGACACCTTCATCGGGACCTTCAGGAGATCCACAAGGAGGGGATGAAAGCAGGGGTGGGTTTGAATCCGGCAACCCCGGTCTCCCTGGTGGAACCCATCCTTTGTGATGTGGATCTGGTGCTTGTGATGTCCGTAAATCCCGGCTTTGGTGGCCAAAGCTTTATTGAGGGGGTGCTTCCCAAGATTCGTCGGCTCCAAAAACTCCGGGAAGAGAAGAATTTTTCTTTTTTGATTGAAACCGATGGAGGAATCAAGGAAAAGAACATGGACCTGGTGCTGGAAGCGGGCTGTGATTGGTTGGTCAGCGGCTCCGGGATTTTTTCGGGAGACGGAAGGCAGACGAAGGAACGTGCTCAATCCATGTTGGAAAGGCTCGAGAAATGGACGCGGTAGATCTTTCGAAACCGGTAGATTGGAATTGCCCCCGCTATGCGTTGATTGTGGGGGCGGGATCTGCTTTGCAGAATCTCGATCGCCTTCGCAAGTTGGTCGAGGGAGCCGATCTCGTGGTCTGTGCCGATGGGGGATTTGAGGCACTGGAAGCGGTGGACTGTTTGCCCGATGTTTTCCTGGGAGATTTGGATTCCACCCGAATCGTTTCTGAAAACCCCCATCTGATTCAGGAGTACAAGGAATTTGGGAGACTTTTTACCTTCCCCGTTCGTAAAGACAAAACGGATATGGAGCTTGCCTTTGATCTTTTACAGGAACACGGGGTTCGGCAGGGGAAGGTCATCGGAGCATTGGGAACACGACTGGATCACTCCCTCTGCAATATCTTCTTTTTGCCCGTCTATTTACAGAGAGGGGTACAGTTAAGTCTCATCACCGACACGGGGGAGATTCGCTACCTGGGACCGGGAAACTACCGTCTTCCCGAAACGGATGCGGCAAGCTACACCTCTTTCTTGGCGAATCCCCTGCCGGTAACGCTGAGCCTGAAGGGCTTTGACTATGAGCTCTCCCATCGGATGCTGGTGCCGGGATCCTCCCTTTGCGTATCCAATCATGTTCTCACGGCGGAGAATTGCCTGGAGATTGAGGGGGTACCGGGGAGTGGTTGCTACTATATTGTTTCCTCGGACAAAGAACCTTCCTTTTAACACAATACAAACCAAAAAAAGCCGATCTCCCACTGGGAGATCGGCTTTTTTATGAGAATAACAAAAAAGGGACGCCAAAAGGAGTCCCTGTCGATTCCGGATTCATCCATGTGAGATCACGGTTTCCTGAATCAGGTACTGTTATTCTGCCGCTTCTGCCTTTTCTTCGGTCTCTTCCACAGACTCTTGGACATTGACCGGCTCGATTACGGGAGCTTCCTCGGTCGTTTCTTCGACCCGGTTCTCGCTCTCTTCTACAGCGGGCTCCTCTACCGGTGCCTCATAGCGGTTTTCTCCGGGACGGTTACGATTTACCTTGCCGGAGCGTAGGCAACGGGTGCATACATACATTCTCTTAGGAGTGCCCTCTTCGTCATAAACCCGAACCCTACGAAGGTTGGGAGTCCAGGAGCGCTTAATTCCTCTATGTGAAAATGTAACGTGGTTACCGGTCTTCTTTGCTTTTCCGCAAATCTCACATACTCTAGACATACATTCCTCCTCGTCAATTAGCAATTCAACTAGGCTATTATAGCAATTATGTCATTTCTTTGCAAGAACCCCAGGGGTTAGATATAATATTTTATAATAAGCACCAGAATAGGAGGTTTCCATGTCATCTCAAGTAGATACAAAATACGGTAGTATCGTATTCAATGACCGTGTTATCGCGAATATCGTCTGTTCGGCTGCAATGGAGACGTATGGTATTGTCGGTCTTGCCGCCAAAAATACGAAGGATGGAATCTACGAGCTCTTGGGTATCGAAGCCATGACCCGTGGAGTAAATATTTACAGCAACGATGGAGAGTCCATCGTTATCGAGATTTCTGTCATTGTGGAGTATGGTACACGGATCTCTGTTGTGGCAGATAATTTGATTGAAAAAATTCGTTACACGGTGGAATCACGGACCGGCTTACAGGTGGATTCTGTCAATTTGATTGTTCGGGGAATTCGCAGCTAAGGAGGTCTTTGTGAATCAAATGGATGGAGCGCTGCTGAAGCGCTGTATTACAACTGCATATAAAAAATTAGAAGAGCATAAAGAAGAAGTCAATACCCTGAACGTGTTTCCCGTTCCCGATGGGGATACCGGGACCAACATGGCGCTGACCATAAAATCGGCGGTTGATCGGGTGTCCTCTTCTTCCGATCAGATTTCGGACTTGGGAAGAGCCCTGGGAAACGGATCCTTGATGGGAGCTCGGGGAAACTCGGGAGTGATCCTCTCCCAGCTCTGCCGAGGAATTGCGGATTCTTTGAAGGAAAAAGAGACCATTCAGCTCTCCGATGTCGCAGGCATTTTTAATCTCGCCACGGAAAAAGCCTACAAGGCGGTCATGAAGCCCACCGAGGGAACGATTTTGACGGTTGCGCGCTCGATGAGCGATTTTGCACAGGCCAACCAGGCGCATTATCAAGATTTGGAAAGCTTTTTGAAAGATGTGCTTTCCCATGCCAACCACGTTCTTCAACAGACTCCTGAGATGCTGAAGGAGCTCAAGGAAGCCAGCGTGGTCGATGCCGGAGGACAGGGACTCATCTTTTTGCTGGCCGGCTTCACGGAAGAGCTCTGCGGAGAATCCCTGGATGTCCTATTAGAGGAATCCAAAAATCGGGTCATTCATCAGGACCTCACGGAAGAGGGAAAAGAAGCCTCTCGGAAGAATGCCAAGGCCTTTTACGTGAGTGCCAAGGTATCGGGAATGGATCGGGACCGGGCCCTCCGTCACCTCACCAAGTATGCCCTCGTTCAAGGGATGCTCGAAAAGGGAGAGAATCTGGAGATGGAGCTCTATACGGACACTCCCCAAAAGGTCTTGGACAGTCTCATGCGGCACAGCCGGCTGTTGGAGTTTCAGACGAGTAGCGGAAAGGATCATCCGGTTTCCGTGGAACCCGTTTTGACCGAGACTCCGGTGGTTTCGGAGAAGAGCACAAAAGACACGAGCTTGGTTCCCTTTGGATTTGTGACGGTGAGTCTAGGCAAGGGATTCGATTCGATTTTCCAGGACTTAATGGTCAATGAGATTGTCTCCGGGGGACAGACCATGAACCCCTCCACGGCGGATCTTCTGGAAGCGGTGGATCGCGTGCCTGCCAACACCGTCTTCCTCTTACCGAATAACAAAAACATCATCATGGCAGCCGAGCAGGTGGACCAGCTGACGGAGAAAGAAGTCATCGTCATTCCGTCTCGCTCGATTCCCCAGGGAATCACCGCCCTGTTTAACTTTGATGAGGGATTAACTGCCGAGGAGAACCGGGCACAGATGACGGAAAGCCTGTCCACTGTAATTACCGGGCAAATCACCCATGCGGTTCGAGACACCTCGGTTCATGGAATCACGATTCATACGGGGGATGTGCTGGGCCTCATCGATGGAGAAATCGTGGATGCGGGACAGGATGCCATAACCATGCTTCAGGAACTGCTTTCCGATCGCGTTACCTCCGATACGAGCCTTATCACGATCTATGCGGGAGAAGGGGCCGATAAGAAAGAGACGGAAAAATTTTTGGATCGCCTCCGGAAAAAATGGCCAGTGGTCGATGTGGAGTTCGCGGATGGGGGACAGCCCCTCTATCCCTATATTTTTTCGATTGAATAGGAAGGGATGACCCGATGAAACTGGATTCGTTGAAGGGAATCGGGCCCAAAAAAGCAAAGGCACTGGAATCGTTGGGGATTCATTCTGTGAGGGATCTGCTTTTCCATTTTCCCAGGTATTATGAGGACCGTAGTAGACTCTGCCGGATCTCTGACTTGGAACCGGGAAAGCGGGTCCTTTTCTATGGCGTTTTGCAGAAGGTCGGACGCCTGATTCATTTACGACAGCGTCACAGTCTCCAGAAAGCCACGGTTCATGATGGAGAAGATTTTGTAACCGTCGTCTGGCATAATCAACCCTATCTGTCTTCCCAACTTCGGGTGGAAAAGGGCTACCTTTTTTATGGGAGCCTCTCTGAGAAAAATCGGGAAGTTTGCGATCCCATGATGCGGCAGATGGATTTTCCCGAGGGAACTTTTTCACAACCGGGTTGGCAAGAGTCGCTTCGGGAGGACCTGCCCAAGGATTTTACGGGGATTTTGCCCTACTATGATCTGTGCAAGGGAATCACGCAGAAGGATCGCCGGAAGGCGACCTCGCAGGCAATCCGGCTTTTTCCCATGGAAGAGGACCCCTTTCGAGACTTCCTCTTTCTTTTTCCGCTTTTGAAGGATACCTTTCGGGCCCTGCATTTTCCGGAAAGCGTGGAAGAACTTCGAAAGGCCCAGGCGGACTGGCAGAAAAGGGAAGCACTGGGTTTTCTGTTGGTGCAAAAGGAACTTAACCGGCAAAAAAAGACGAGAAACAGTCCGGCGTTGCATCCCATTTCCTGGAAGAAGTATGAGGAAGGTCTTCCCTTCACCCTCACGGAGGGCCAGAAATCGGCCATTCGGGAGATGAGTGAGGACCTCTATCGAACGGAGCCCATGAACCGGCTTCTGCAGGGTGACGTTGGCTCGGGGAAGACGGTGGTGGCTCTTGCCTTGGCTTACCAGGTGCTGGAGAACGGCTATCAGGTCTGCTTGATGGCGCCCACCGAACTCTTGGCACGCCAGCACCTCGAAACCGCGAAGAAAATCTTTAGGTATCTTCCCCGGCCCATCTATTTTTTAGCGGGCTCCTCTTCCCCGGAGGAGAGAGAAACCCTGCAACAGCACCTGGACGAAGAGGAAGCCTGCCTGGTGGTCGGAACCCATGCCCTCTTTCAGGAGACCGTCCGTTTCACGAAGATGGCCCTGGTCATCACCGATGAGCAGCATCGATTCGGGGTGCGGCAGCGACAACGCCTCCAGCAAAAAGCCTTGGAGCCCAACCTGCTGGTTTTATCGGCAACACCGATTCCCCGAACCCTCCATCTGGTTGACCTGGGGGATTTGTCCCTGACTCGTCTTCTGGAGAGACCGGCGGGAAGAAAGGGCATTGAGACTTATGTGGTGGACCGTCGTTATGAAGAGAGAGCGTACCGCTTTATCTCCCGGCTTGTTCAACAGGGGCAAAAGGCCTATATCGTTTGTCCCCGCATCGAAGAGAAGGATGACGATTTGGCGTATTGGTCCATTGAAGCGGTCAGCAAGAGAGTGGGAAGCCGGATTGCTCCGGGAAAGGTAGGGGTGCTCTATGGGTCCCTTCCCGCGGAGGAGAAGGCAATAATCATGGACCGGTTTCATCGGGGCGACCTGCAGGTGCTCATTGCAACCACGGTTGTGGAGGTCGGAGTCGATGAGAAACTGGCGACCGTGATGTTGATTTTGGCGGCGGAGCGATTCGGGCTCTCGCAGCTTCACCAACTTCGCGGTCGGGTGGGGCGGGGTAGCCTACCCTCTTACTGCATCCTCCTGGCACACCATCTCAGCAAAACCGCGATTGGGCGACTTCGCATCATGGAAGAGACGGAAGACGGCTTCCGGATTGCTCGGAAAGACTTGGAACTTCGCGGTGCCGGGAGTCGCTTTGGCACCGAACAGCACGGTTTGGAACAGGATTTGTTCTTCCAGGCTCCTCCTTTCTCGGAAACGAGGGATAAGGTGCGGGAAGAGCTGATTCATCGGCTCGGAGAGATCCCGACTTTCTCGGCCTTAGGCCCGGCCTGCCAAGCCTGGTGCAGCCGGTTTTTGGAAAGTTATGCGGAAATGAGTTTAAATTAAAGGAGAAAGTATGCGTATCATCGCGGGACAGTTAAAAGGTCTTCGGCTCGAGGGGCCTCCCCAACGCGAGAAGGCCCGTCCTACGGCAGATAAGACCAAGGAATCCCTCTTTAATATTTTGGGCCCCATCTCTTCGGGAACGGTGGTTCTGGATGCTTTCGCCGGAACCGGACAAATCGGTTTGGAGTTTTTATCCCGTGGGGCAGGATTTTGCGTCTTTTCGGAAAAGTCCCGGGGCATGTTTCAGGTGCTGCAACAGAATGTGCAGAAGGCGCATCTGGAAGCCTCCAGTGAGATATTTTTCGGGGATGTGAGGAAGAATATCGCTCGGGCAAAACACCGTTTCGATTATGTGTACCTGGATCCTCCCTTCCATTATCACTGGGAGCAACCGATCATGGAGTACCTGAGACGATTGAAAAAGTTAAGGGAGGGAGCACTGGTAATCTTAGAATGTGCTCCCGATGAGGAAGTAACGGCTTCTCTCGAAGGCTACCGAGAGGTCTTTTGCCGAAAGTATCACGGGCAAACGATTCAGATTTTTCGCTATGGGGAAGAGCAGGAAGAAGAACGGGGAGACAAGAATGAATAAAATTATCTATCCGGGAAGTTTTGATCCGGTGACCTACGGGCATCTTGATATCATCAAACGCTGTGCAAAATTGTATGATAAGGTGGTGATCGGTGTCCTGAAGAATCTGTCGAAAACGGCACTCTTCGATGACCATGAAAAAATTGAAATGCTGAAAGAACTGTTGTATGATTATGACAATGTAGAGGTAAAAATTTTTAGTGGTTTGCTTGTGGATTTTGTGCGATTAGAGCAGGCGGATGGGGTCGTGCGTGGTCTCCGGGAGTTATCGGACTATGAGTATGAGAAGCAAATGGCGATTCTCAACCGGACCTTGTATCCAAAGATGGAAACCATTTTTCTGGTGGCGGATGCCCGCTACTCTTATATCAGTGCCAGCTTTGCCCGTGAGGTGGCCAGTTTTGGAGGCGATGTCTCCAAGATGGTACCGCCAAATGTGGAGAAGCGATTAAAGGAAAAGTTTTCTAGGGGGGAATAATGGATATTTTACAATTGATTGAAGAGTTGGAAGATGTGCTGGATGATGGAACGAACGTTCCCTTCACGAAAAAGGTAGCGGTGGATCCGGATGCGATTTTTGAGATTGTAAAAGATATTCGTTCCAGTCTCCCGGAGGAAATTCGCCAGGCAAAATGGGTGAATGATGAGAAGGACCGTATCCTCAAAGAAGCGAATGACCAGGCGAACAGCATTGTTGCCCAGTCAAATCAAAAGAAAAAGGATGCCGATGAAGAGATGCAGCGGCGGTTTGAAGAACTGGTGAATGAAAGCTCGGTTACCCGTGCCGCGACACGGCGGGGGGAGGAAATTATCGCCAACGCCCAGAAGCAGGCGAGGGAAATTCGCACGGGTACCTTTGCGTATGTGGATGAGATTTTGGCCAACACCCAGGAAAACTTGAAGCAGGTCGTTCAGGAACTTGGTAAGAATCGTCAGGAATTAAAGTAAGACGACCTTCTGCCTAAGACGATACTTTGAGGGAGATAGCAGGTCCTGCTATCTCCCTTTTTTATGGACAGAGAGAAGGAGAAAAACAATGGGAAAACAACTGGGAGTACTGGTAGAGGTCATGAGCCGACTCTTTCCCGGAGAGAATCTTGCCGAGAAGCTGCCTCTGGGACTGCAATCTGAAGAGGTTCACAATATCCGCTATTTCTCGGGCAGCGTGGAGAAGGGCGATCTCTTCTTTTGCAAGGGGGCACATTTCCAAGAAGCCTATCTGCGGGAGGCGGAGGAACGAGGTGCCCTGGCCTTCGTCTCCGACCGTCCCTTTGCCTCGCGGATTCCGGGGATTCTTGTGCCCGATTTGCGGAAGACCCTGATGCCCGTGGCCCTAGCGTTCTTTGACCATCCCGAAAGGGAACTCGATCTCATCGGCCTGACGGGAACCAAGGGAAAGACCAGCACCTGTTTGGAGCTTTTCCAAATTTTTCGCCACTGTTGTGGGCAGACCGGCGTTGGTCTTCTTTCCTCCCTGTTTTTATATGACGGCAAGGAAAAACGCTCCGCGTCGCTGACGACACCGGAGCCCTTTGAACTGGTGGAAACCCTGGATCGCTGTCGCAAAAACGGCGTGAAGACGGTCATCATGGAGATTTCCTCCCAAGCGCTCAAATATGGTCGGATCACCGGCCTGCCGCTTTCTCAGGCCGCCTTTTTAAATATCTCGCCGGATCACATCTCTCCGGTGGAGCATCCCAGTTTTGAGGACTATTTCGCCTCCAAATTAAAAATCTTCGACCATACCCAAAATGCGGTGTTGGTAAAGGGCGGAAAATACTACGAGAGAATCTTTCAGAAGGCGCGGGGCTGTGCCCACGTCGGAGAAGTGCTCATGGAGGAGGAAGAAGGGAAACTGCCCGCTCCCAGCGCAGACGCAGATGCATCATTTTCGGTGACGGAGCTGGAGGAAACGCAAGAGGGTCTGAACTTTCGCTTTCATTGGAAAGAGGGGAAAGCAAAAACGGGACAGGAGGAGGTTTTGCTTTCCGCCTATGGGCGATTTAATGGGGAAAATGCGGGAGTTGCCTTGGCCATAGCATATGCAGCGGGTCTTTCCATGGACAAGGCAGCAGCTGCCCTAAAAGAGGTGAAGACGCCGGGCAGAATGGAGTTAACCGTCTCCGCAGATGGTCGTCTTCAGACCCTGGTCGACTACGCCCACAATGGACTGAGCTTTGAAAAGGCTTTTGCCTTTTCCAAGCAGCATTTTCCGCAGTCCCGGCTCTATGTTGTGTTTGGAAGTCCGGGAGACAAGGCGGTCAACCGGAGGCAGGATCTGCCCGAGGTTGCCAGCCGTTATGCGGATGGGATTTTCTTTACGGCGGATGATCCGGGTTATGAGACCTATGAGGCCATCACGGAACCCATGATTGCGATTGCGAAGGGGCATGGCATTCCCACCTGGTCCTATCCGATTCGGGAGGAGGCGGTGAAAGAAGCCTTTCAAAAGGCCTATGAGGCAATCCGACAAGGCGAAAGCGCCATGGTCCTGCTTCTGGGAAAGGGCATCGAATCTGCGCAAAAGGTCAGAGGGAAGAGCCTTCCCATTTCCTCGGATCATGAGCTGGCCAAGCATTGGATGGCAGCCTATGAAGAAGGGGTGAAATAACGCTGTGCGTAGTCCAATCCCTCGGGTAGGCCATTGAGGGCTTCCTGGAGCCTCTGGGCCCGGCAATCCATGGCGAAACAGTGGGCGTCCTCACCCTCCAGCCGGGCACGGGCTGGTTTTTGCACAAGGGGGCAGTCCTGTAGGCGGAGAAGCTGTCGTCCCCTCTCATTGAAGGCTAATACTCGAAGATAGGAGGGCAGGATTTGCCGATGAATGTTCAGAAATTCCGTGAGCAGGAGACGACGGATCCGACTTTTCGAGTGCCTTTTGTTGGAGGCCTTTTCGATGATTTCACGGACGGAATTTCCCTCCGCAATCGCTCGGTCCATCCGCTCCCGAAGACCCGGTTCATATCCGGGGCAGCGCTCCCACTGGAATTGCTCTCTCAGAAGACCATATTTCAGAAAGGAAAACAGGGGTTCGAAATCCTCCCGGAAGGGAGGATTCTTTTGATAGGTCGTAAAGGCCGTTTGCCGCAGGGTCTCCCAGCCACTCACCTCTTCCGGGAAGAGGGAGGGGAGGGCTTCTCGAGGGACCTTGACCAGCATAGAGCGAAGAATGCCGGCAGAGGGGGAGTAAGCCTCCCCTTTTTCTCCCCGGAGATAGGTACGGGGAATGGGTAACGGCTGATAGGAGAGGGAAAACTCTCGCATCGCTTCCAGGTATTCCAATCCCAATATCAGGTTGGGGGTCAGGGATTCTTGAAGGGCGGCTTCCATGCTCCGCCGATAGGAACTTCCCTCTTTCCATGCCTGCCCCAGTCGAACCCTCCAATCAGTACGATTTTTTTTCTCCTGCAAGCGGAGAAGCTTTTGAGGTCCGCCTTCCCCTTCCACGCCAAAGGCGATTGCCTGTAGGCCCTTTATCTTCGAAAGCTCAAACACAGCGCCTCGGGCGTAATAGTGGGCACCCTGAAGGACCGTGCACTGGGGTAATTCGAAGCAAAGATCAAAGCCCCTTTCGCAGGCGATTTTTGCCCGAAGATATTTATCACAGAGCGCTGGGGTACCCCGCTGGACAAAGGGGCCGGCCATGACGGCAACAACCGTATCGTAGCCCAGGGATCGAACCTCGCGAACGAGATGTTCATGACCCTTGTGCATCGGATTTAATTCGCAAATAATTCCTACGGTCTTCATGGGCACTCCTTTCCTTCCTATTTTACCATGGCAGGGGGTGGGGAGGTCTGGGCATTAGCTTTTTTATGGGTATTATTTGTCTGAGAGAAAGGAGCGACTATGAATTACAAAAAATTTGGACCGGATTATGTGCTTCGCTTGGACCGGGGCGAGGAGATTGTGGAAACCATCCTGAAGTTTGTACGGGAGAGCAAGCTGCGCCTGGGTGCTATCTCGGGATTGGGAGCCTGTGATCTCGTGGAACTGGGGATTTTCAAAGTGGCCGAGCAAAAGTATTATCCCAATCGCTTTGAAGGAGAAATGGAGATGACCTCTTTAATCGGAAACATCTCCGAGATGGAGGGGAAACCCTATCTTCATCTGCATGCGAATTTTGGCAGGGAGGACGGGTCTGTCGTTGGCGGCCACTTAAATTCCGGAAGAATCAGTGCGACTGCAGAGATTTTCATTCATGGCTTGGAGGGAAGCTTAGACCGCTTTCACGATTCGGAATTGGGACTCAATCGACTGGCGTTTTCTGAGGACAAAGAAGAGGGAAAATAATCCGTTGCCTAGTTGACAAAGCAGAACATCACCTGTATAATTCCTTTGTTATACTAAACTACTCGAAGGAGGAGGTGTTCACCATGGCAGTACCAAAGAGAAAAACGTCGAAGGCGAGAAGAGACAAAAGAAGAGCTTCTTCCTATCGTTTAAAGACCTATGATACAACAATCTGCCCAAATTGCGGAGAACCCAAACTTCCGCATCGTGTATGTGGAAATTGCGGTTACTATAAGGGAAAAGAAGTTGTGTCGGTTGAAAAGTAAGAAGAGCGTCGATTAAAGTGTAGAGTCCCTTACCGGAATCTACACTTTTGTTATATGTAGGTTTCATTTCATTCCGAGCAGGAGGCAAGATGAGTAAAGTAATCGTTGATGCGCTGGGGTCTGATGCAGGTCCTGAGATGGTTGCGGATGCTTTGGCGGATGCACTGGGAAAAGAGTCCTTTTCGGCCGTTTTTGTGGGACCGAGGTCCGTTTATGAGGGCAAACTCTCTTCCTGTTCCTCCCGGGTGGAACTTCTGGAAACGGACACGTTTATCGAGAACACCGAAGCCCCGGTGATTGCCATTCGAAGGAAGAAGGATTCCAGTCTTGTTTTAGGGTTACATCGTTTGAATCAGGATGGCGACGTCTTTGTGACGGCGGGAAGCACGGGGGCTCTTTTAGCGGGGGCTTATTTTATTACCAAACGGCTGGAAGGCATTGATCGCTGCTGTTTATGTGTGAGTCTTCCTGCGCAAGGGGGCGAAGTTCTCATCGCGGATACGGGAGCAACCGTGGATGCGAGCCCCGAGGTTCTCCTGCAATTTGCGAAAATGACATCCGCCTATGCCCGCTTTGCACTAAAGAAGGAGAATCCTTCCGTCGCCTTGCTCAATGTGGGAACGGAAGAGGAGAAGGGTGACAAACGAAGTAAGGAAGCCTATCAACTGCTTGCCCAATCTTCCCTGAATTTCACAGGAAATGTGGAGGCACGTTCGATCCTTGAGGGGCCTTGCGATATCATCATCACCGACGGCTTTGCCGGGAACGTTGCGGTAAAAGGAATTGAGGGGACGGCCTCTTTCCTCTTTCACAAAATCAAGGAAGCGGCCTATTCCTCCCTATCCTCCAAGATCGGTGCCTTTCTGATGAAGGGGGCACTCAAGGACCTGTTGAAGACGTATGATTACCGGGCCCATGGAGGGGCGCCCCTTTTGGGGGCACGCAAGGCCCTGTATAAGGCACACGGAAATTCCAATGCGGAGACCTTCTCGCTCGCAATTCGAGAAGCGCTTCATTATGCAGACAGTAACATGCTGGATAAGCTGAAAAAGGAGATGGAAGATGAATCGAGCAGAAATCACGGACAAAATTAAAGAGATGATTCAGGAAGGCTTGGGCGTTGACCAAGTGGAATTGTCTGCGGATTTGCAAAAGGATTACGAAATTGATTCCATCGGTGTGATGGACTTCATCATGACCGTTGAGGAAGAGTTCGGGGTGCAGTTTGATGACGGGGACTTGGAAAAGATGAAGACGCCGGAAGATGTGATCGAACACTTGGAGCAATTGTTGAATTAGTCGGGGGACCCTATGGCTAACCTACTCGACAATCGAAAAGAAGAACTGGAAGCTTTTCAGGATCGACTCGGCTATCACTTCCACGATGTCCGGCTTCTCGAGCGGGCCTTTTATCATCGATCGGTTTTGAACGAGATGGCAGAAAAGGGTGCGGAGAGCAATGAACGTCTCGAGTTTCTGGGAGATGCGGTTCTGGAGCTGGTGGTCAGTGAGATCATCTATCGAACACGCCCTAAGGATCCGGAGGGTCTGCTCACCAAGACAAGAATTCAGTTGGTCTGTGAGTCTTCCTTTGCCTTTTTGGCAGAGCGGTTTGACTTGGGTCGCTTTCTCCTTTTGGGTCACGGAGAGGAACAGTCAGGGGGACGGAAGAAGGCTTCCCTGCTCTCCGATTGTTTTGAAGCCCTTTGTGGAGCAATCTATCTGGATGGCGGCGGTTCCTTTCTCTATTCGTATTTTTCGGAGAATCTTTCCGAGATCATTCAGGGCGAGTTTGGGAAGGAACGCCTCTTCATTGACTATAAGTCGCGCCTGCAGGAGGCTCTGCAGGCAAAAAATGTGGAGTTTTCCTATAAATTAGTCAAGCAAAGCGGCCCCTCTCACCAGAGAGAATTTACCGTGCAGCTTTGGATTGGTGGGAAGAAGGCGACCCAGGCGACGGCATCCCGCAAAAAACAAGCGGAGCAGGAAGCAGCAAGAATCGCTTGGCAGCAAGGATTACAGGAGTCTTTATGAGGTTAAAGTATTTAGAATTATACGGTTTTAAATCTTTTGCAGAAAAGACCCGGCTGGACTTTGAGGATAATTTTGTCGCCATTGTCGGACCGAATGGATCAGGAAAGTCCAACACTTCCGATGCCATTCGTTGGGTGCTTGGGGAACAATCGGTAAAGGCCCTTCGGGGATCGAAGATGGAAGACGTGATTTTTTCCGGGACAACGGGGAAAAAGGCCATGAACATGGCCCAGGTCACCATTGCCTTCGATAATCGGGAGGGGGAGATTCCTCTGCCCTATGAGGAAGTCACGGTTTCTCGAAAAGTTTACCGTTCGGGAGAAAGTCAATATCTGATCAATAAGAACCCGGTGCGTCGTAAGGATGTCCGGGAATTATTTTTAGACACCGGAATCGGCAAGGAAGGCTATTCCATCATCGGTCAGGGAAGAATTGAGGACATTCTCAGTTCCCGCAGCGAGGATCGAAGACAGATTTTCGAGGAAGCGGCGGGAATTTCCAAGTATAAGTATAAAAAGGAAGAAGCTCTTCGCCGGCTGGAGAAGACCCAGGCCGGTTTGGAAGAAATTTCCTCCGATCTAAAGATCAAAAAATCCGAGGCCCGGCTCCTGAAAAAGCAGGCCGCAAGTGCTCGGGAAGGAGTTCGCTTGAGTCGTGAGCTGGATCGGCATGAGCTCTCTTTCTTAAAGAAAAATTTGGAAGAGTTCGACCAAGCCGACCTCAAGCATCAGGCGGAACTCGATCGGCTTCTTTCCGACCAGGCCAGCGATCAGGAGGAGCTGGAGGCCATCCGGCAGCAATTGCTTCCCTATCAGGGAAAGCTCGATGCCCATTCGCACCATCTCGAAGAAGCCAAGGACCGAATTTCCTCCTTGGAGAGGGAGCTTCGTCAACGAGAGCAAAAGCAATCGGTTCGTCTGGAACAATTGCGCTTCTATCAAAGAGACTTGGATCAGGGCGGCAGGGACCGGGAAAAACGGTCCACGGAAGAACAGGATTACCAGAGTCGTCTCGAAAAAAAACGGCGGGAGATTGCGACCCTGCAAGGCGAGAAGAATCAGCTGAAGAGCAAGCTGGAAACGCTCCGTGCCGTTTCCAATCCCCTTGAAAAGCAGTGGCAGGACATGCTTCAGGTAGCAGCAAAGAAACGAGATGAGCTATCCCAAGATCTGTTTGCCCTTGATTTTCAGAAAAAAAGTCAGGAGGAGCAGGATGCCAAGCTTCGAGAGGAACAGGAGGAGAAGCGGGAAGAGCTCCGGAACCTGCAGGAAAACGTAACACAATGGTCGCGGGAAAAAGAAAATTGTGAGGAGGAAGAGCAAAGCCTTCTTCAAAAACTGGCACAGGGGGACCGGGAACGACTCCAAGAAGAAAAGCACCAAGAAGACCTGGAAGGGGAGATCGAGAACCTTCGACGCACGAAAAGCAACAGGGAGAGTCGAACCGGCGAACTCCTGCATCGCATCCGATTTCTCCAATCCGTCATGGATCGCTATGAGGGTTACCAAAGATCTGTTCAGGCTCTTTTCACCCTGGTCCAGAAAAGACAGGACTTGAAAAAGCATCTCTTGGGAACGGTAGCGGAGCTCGTTCAGGTGAAGTCCCCCTATGAAACGGCAATGGACGTGGCCCTGGGGGGAGCGCTGCAGAATGTGGTGGTTCCCACCCAAGAGGATGCAAAAATCTTGATTACCCTGCTGAAAGATCACCATATCGGAAGAATCACCTTCCTTCCCTTGGACTCCATTCAGGGACAAAGGGCAAGGGACCTTCATGATCCCAAGGCTCTTTTGCCGGCCATGAAAGCACTGCGCTATGATCCGAGATTGGAAAATGTCCTTTCCCATTTCCTGGCAAACACCATTTTTGTAAAGCAGATTGACGATGCGATTGCCCTCCGAAAGCTGAGGTCGGGGCACAGGTTTATCACGCTGGAAGGCGAGGTTGTGAATAGTTGGGGATCGATGGTCGGAGGCCAGATCTTCCACAAGAACGCGGGCTCTTTGCTCAACCGGGAAAAGCAACTTGAGGACCTGGAAAGAGAGCAAAAGGAGCTGAGAAAGGAAGTGGCAACCCTCGATCAATCGCTTCGCAAAGCGATGGAAAAGAGGGAGCAAAGTCGACAGCGTCGTCAAAAACAGGAAGGGGACTTTACCGCCTTTCGGAAGCGCTTAGATCAGGTCCGAGAGCGAAAAAACCAGAGGACCTTGTCCCTCTCCTTGGCCCAAGAACAACTGCAGGGCATGCAACAGCTCCTTTCCCGGGAGCAGATCTTTTCTTCGGAGGCGTACGAGGGTAAAAAACAGCAGCTTCAGGAACAGTTGGGCGTTTTGGACCGGCGACTGGAGGACCTTACCGAGAAGCTGAAAGACCTGCAGCAGGGTCGTCAAGAGCAGGAGAAGGCAAAGGCCCTCACAGAAAGCCAATTGGAGTATCTCCAGAGGGAAATCGAACTTGCCCAGAATCAGGAGGCCGATTGGTCGGACCGGTTGCAGCTCTTGCGAGAAGAAAGTAGGCAGGCGCTTCAACAGGAAGAGGAAGGAAAAGAGATGCTGATCCAGGGTCGGGCCTTCCTGGAAGAGAACGAGAAAGCGATGACGGCGGCGAAGGATGCCCTCCATGATTGGACGGTTCAAAAGGGACAATGGGAAAAAGAAGAGACCGTCTTGCACGAAAAAGTGAAGGACAGTTTGGACCGCAAGAACTCCCTGGAAGCCCGGCTGGAACAGCTCGATCGTCAGATTTTTCAGGAGAAAATGAAGCAGGAGCAGAATCGGGACCGTCGAGCGCTTGTGATGGATAACTATCGAAGCCAATATGATGTGGAGGAGCAGGTCCTTCAGGATCGACTCAGCCAGCTGGTTCCTGTTGAGACGACCGCTGCCCATATTCAGGAGCTGAAACAGGCACTCTCGAAAATCGGGTATTTTAACTTTGACGCCATCGAGGAATATGAGGAACTCAAGGAGGAGCTGGATTTTCTTACGCAACAGATTCAGGATTTACAGCAGTCCGAACAGGATATCCATCAGCTGACCAGGGACCTAAATGAGAAAATGGAGCGCCTCTTTAAGGACAGCTTTGCAAAAATCAAAAAATCCTACAATGAGATCTTTCAAATCCTGTTTGGGGGTGGTAAGGCCGACCTGCGGTTAGACCAATCCGATGTGTTGACCGCGGGCATTGAGATCGTGGCGCAACCGCCGGGAAAAAATCTTCAATCCTTGGATCTTTTATCGGGTGGGGAGCGGTCGATGACAGCCCTGGCCCTCCTGTTTGCGATTTTTTCCATCCATCCGACGCCCTTCTGCGTTTTGGATGAGATCGATGCCTCCTTGGATGAGGCGAATATTGGGCGCTATGTTCATTATTTAAAGGCCCTGATGGAGAACACCCAATTCATCGTGATCACCCACCGAAAGACCACCATGGAATTGGCGGAGATGCTGTATGGAATCACCATGGAGAAGGGATTAACGAAGGTTCTTCGCTTGGCTTTTGAAGAGGTCAATCAAGAAATCATGGAGCAATAGAGAGGAGTAACAGATGGGTTTGTTTGAGTCCCTTAAGAAGGGACTATCCAAGACAAGGCAGCAATTTTCCGATGCCATGGATAATCTGTTTCATGGAAAAGCGGATATCGATGATGAGATGTTCGACGATATCGAATCCACTTTAATCATGGCGGATATCGGCGTGGAGACGACCATGGAGATTATTGACGAGCTGCGGCAACGCGTGGCAGACGGGCACATTCGAGACACCCAGGGAATCAAGGAGTCCCTTCGGTCCCTGATGAAGGAAAAATTGGATGTGACGAATTTGCATAATGAGCTTAAGGTTCACCCCGGGAAAGCCTCCGTGATTCTTGTCATTGGGGTCAATGGTGTAGGGAAGACCACCACCATCGGAAAGCTTGCCTCCTACCTGAAAAGACAGGGAAAATCGGTGATTTTAACGGCGGCGGACACCTTTCGAGCCGCGGCCATTGAGCAACTGGACGAATGGGCAACGCGGGCTCAGGTCGATATCATAAAAAGGGAAGAGGGAGCGGATCCCGCCTCGGTGGTCTACGATGGCATTCAGGCCGCAAAGGCAAGAAACACGGATGTTCTCATCTGCGATACGGCGGGTCGACTTCACAACAAGAAAAATTTGATGAATGAGTTGGAAAAGATCTCCCGGATCATCGAGCGGGAATATCCGGATGCGGAGCGAGAAGTGCTTCTCGTTTTGGACGCAACCACCGGTCAAAATGCAATCTTGCAGGCGAAGGAATTCAGCAAGGTCACCGAGATCACCGGGCTCATCCTCACCAAGTTGGACGGTACCGCAAAGGGAGGAGTCGTTTTTCCCCTGCAGATTGAATGCCATGTCCCGGTGAAATTCATCGGTCTGGGGGAACAGGTAGATGATTTGCGGCCCTTTGATTCGGATTCCTTTGTCGATGCCATTTTTGGATTGGACCGCTAGAGGGTCAAGAAAAAATACTTGACAGCATACCGATAAGTGCGTAAAATACCACTGTAGTAAATTTGCAGTGGTATTTTTTTGAGGGATGAGATGAACGATTTGGTAAGAATGGGCCTGCTCTACGAGCTCTATGGAGCCTTCCTAACCAAGCAACAACGGCGTTTGACGGAAGCCTACTATTATGAGGATCTGTCTCTTTCGGAGATTGCGGAGAACCTGAAGATTTCAAAACAGGCGGTCTCCGACCAGCTCAATCGAGCGGGAAAGAAGATGGAGGATTTTGAACACAGTTTGGGGCTTCTTCAGCGGCAGAAAGAAGCACTCGCTCTCTTTCAGCACTTAGAGACGGGAATCGCTTCTCTTCCCGAAGATAAAAAGCGGGAGCTTGAACGCATTCTTCAAAAACTTAGAAAAACCGTACTTTTTATGGAGATCGAAGACTCCTAAAGGAGGCATCGTGCTTGAAAATTTAGCAGAACGCTTACAAAATGCCTTGGGAAAGTTAACGGGGAAGGGCAAGCTTTCCGAAAAGGATGTAGACGCCGCCATGCGGGAAATTCGTCTGGCTCTTCTTGAAGCGGATGTTAACTTTAAGGTGGTAAAACAATTCGTAAAGGAAACCAAGGAAAGAGCCATTGGAGAGGATGTCATGAAATCCCTGTCTCCGGGGCAAATGGTGATCAAGATCGTTCGTGACCAGCTCACCGAGCTGATGGCGGATGACCACCAGGCATTGAACTATGCATCCACTCCGCCAACCGTGATCATGATGTGCGGCCTACAGGGTGCCGGTAAGACCACGCACGCCGGAAAACTGGCTCGCTATTATATAAAAAAGGGGAAACGCCCCCTCCTCGTTGCCTGTGATATCTATCGACCCGCGGCAATCAAGCAGCTACAGGTCGTGGGAAAACAGGTGGACACCCCCGTCTTCGAAGAGGGGACCGATCGCAGGCCCGTGGATATTTCCAAAGATGCATTGGCCTATGCGAAAAAGTCGGGCCGGGATGTCGTGATTATCGATACGGCGGGGCGGCTCCAGATTGATCAGGACTTGATGCAGGAGCTGAGAGACATTAAAGCGGGCGTACCTGTGGATGAAACCCTTCTTGTTGTGGATGCCATGACCGGTCAGGAGGCCGTTAATGTGGCTGAGACCTTTAACCGGGAGATTGATTTAACCGGTGTGGTTCTCTCCAAGCTGGATGGGGATGCCCGAGGAGGCGCCGCTCTTTCGGTTCGTGCCGTCACAAAGAAACCGATTAAGCTCGTGGGTGTTGGCGAGAAGCCGGACGATTTGGAGGAATTTCATCCGGACCGTTTGGTCAGTCGCATTCTGGGAATGGGGGATGTTCTTTCTCTCATCGAACGAGCGGAACAGAGCTTTGACCAGGAACAGGCGAAAGCGCTGGAACAAAAGATTCGGTCGCAACAGTATGATCTGAACGACTTTTATCAACAGATTCAACAGATGAAGCATATGGGACCGCTGGAAGACTTGATTAAGATGATTCCGGGGATTAACCAGAAGGCGATTGCGGGATTAAATATCGACGATCGACAGATCGGTCGAATTGAAGCGATTCTCACGTCTATGACCGATGAGGAGCGTCAAAATCCCGATTTAATAAATAGCTCCCGACGTGAGCGCATCGCAAAGGGCTCGGGTCAGAGTCCGGTACAGGTGAACCGCCTGTTAAAACAGTTCAAGGATTCGAAGAAGATGATGAAACAGATGACCGCTCTTCAGAAGAATCGAAAAAAACGGAAAAAGGGGTTATTTAAGAATCCCTTTTTCAAGTAAAAAATGGAGGAAAGTATGTCAGTAAAAATCAGAATGAAAAGATTAGGCGCGAAAAAGAAACCCTTCTACCGGATTGTGGTTGCAGATTCTCGTGCCCCAAGAAACGGCCGTTTTATCGAAGAGATTGGATACTATAACCCAATTTCTGACCCTCGCAAATTCAGCGTGGATGCGGATAAAGTAAAGCAATGGATCAAGAATGGCGCAAAGCCGTCGGACACGGTTGCTCGTCTTTTCAAACTTTATTCCGTGCTGGAGTCGGAAGGCCTTGTTAAGGTGGGAGAAGACCAGGTGAAAAAGGTTGTTTCTCAGCCCGCTCCCGCAGAGAAAACGGAAGCTCCCGTAACGAAGGAAGAGGAAGCGCCGGCACAGGAAGAAGCGGCAGATGAGAAAGAAGAGAAAGTAGAAGAGGACCGGTAATGAAGGAACTTCTGTTATCGATGGCGGAAGGATTGGTGGACCATACGGATGAGATCGGTATCGAAGAAGAGAGTGATCAAGGTGTTGTCAATTTGACCCTGCGTGTTCATCCGGATGATATGGGAAAAGTCATTGGCAAACAAGGACGCATTGCGAATTCCATGCGGCAGATCCTCAAGGCATCCGCCATTAAGGAAAATGTTAAGGTGAACTTGGAGATCAGTGCCAATAATGAGTGAGTTGATCTATCTGGGAACAATCACGAAAGCGCACGGCTTACGGGGAGACCTTAAGGTGCACACGGAGGATGAGCGGGAAGGCCGCTTCCAACCGGGCATGAAGCTTCTGGCAAATCCCGGGGAGATCCCTTTAACGGTTCGCCGTGTGAGCGGCCGGGGATTGATGAGCATTTTGACTTTTGAGGAAATCGAAAGCCTGGAGCAAGCCCAAAGTCTCCTGCATAAGGATTTGTTTATTGAAGAGGATCAGCTGCAAGCACCGGAAGAGGGGCAATTCTATATCAAAGATCTCGTTGGTTGCCATCTGGTGGATCAAGCCGGACGGGATTATGGGCTTTTGAAGCAGGTGCTGACCTATCCGGTCAATGATGTTTATGAAGTCGAGACCCCCCGGGGGCGGCTGGTTTATGTACCGGCGATTCAAAGCATCGTTCAAAAAATTGATATTGACCAAAAAACCATATTCATTGAACCGATGGAGGGCCTATTTGATGAAGATTGATATTCTCACTCTTTTTCCCGAATTTTTTGGCTTTCTCAACGATTATGGGGTCATAGGTCGCAGCATTCGCAAAGGACTCCTAGAAGTTCAAACGACCAACATTCGAGACTTTGCAACCGGGAAGCATAAGTCTGTGGACGACACCGTCTTTGGTGGGGCCAGCGGGATGTTGATGATGCCCGGTCCCATTGTGGACGCCATGGATGCGGTAACAGAAGAATCCGGTCCGGGACGGCGAATTTTCCTAAGTCCCCAGGGGCAAGTGCTTACGCAGAAAAAGGCCATTGAACTGGCATCCTATGATCATCTTATCCTGCTCTGTGGACACTATGAGGGGATTGATGCTCGTGTGACGAATCACTTCATTGATGAGGAGATCTCCATTGGGGACTATGTGCTAACGGGAGGAGAACTGCCCGCTATGGTCCTTATCGATACGGTTTCCCGCTGGATCGATGGCGTTCTGGGAAACGCGGAGAGCGCCGGCACAGATTCCTTTGCCCAGGGACTTTTACAGTACGATGAATATACAAAGCCACGGTCATTTCGCGGATATGAGGTTCCCGAGGTTCTGCTGTCGGGAAATCATGGAGAAATTGAACGCTGGCGAGAAGAAAACAGCATAGAAAATACCAGGCGAAAAAGGCCAGATATTTTGTCAGCAATCCGGAATAATACAATCGATCAAGATTGAGGAGGAAAACATGGATTTTATTAAGAACATTGAAGCGGAACAACTGAAGAAAGAGGTTCCGGAATTTCGCGTAGGAGATACCCTTCAGGTACACTACCGGATCAAAGAAGGATCCAGAGAGCGTATTCAGCTTTTTGAAGGAACCTGCATCAAGCGTCAACACGGTGGGGTGAATGAAAGCT
This sequence comes from uncultured Tissierellia bacterium, assembly GCA_937923265.1. GTDB lineage: Bacteria > Bacillota > Clostridia > Tissierellales > Peptoniphilaceae > CALAJY01. The sequence continues at coordinate 2,058 of CALAJY010000052.1, read as the reverse complement.
TTACCGTTCGTCGTTTAAGCTATGGAGTCGGTGTGGAGAGAACCTTCCTTCTCCATTCTCCCCGAGTAGAGAAGCTTGTCGTAACCCGTCACGGAAAAGCTCGCCGGGCTCGCCTCTTCTACTTAAGAAATCGCGTTGGTAAGGCGGCTAAGGTTCGGGAGAAAAAAAACTACTAAAGATCCGTGGAAAGAGGGCCCAGGAGGGTCCTCTTTTTTAGAAGGGAGCTGTTATGGCCATTCAATGGTTTCCAGGCCACATGAAAAAGGCCCTGGATGGTGTAAAGAAGGTGCTGCCTCTCATTGACCTATGCATCGAGATCTTGGATGCCCGCATTCCCGCTTCTTCCTCCAATGCCTTGCTGGAGAAAATAACGGAGCGGAAGCCTCGTCTTTTATTGTTAAACAAAAAAGACATGGCGGATCCCCGGGAGACCGAAAAGTGGGTGCAAGCGTATCGTGCCCAGGGTCACCAAGCCCTGGCGATCGATGCCTTGGATCAGGGAGAAGCCAACCGAATTCTTGCGGCTTGTCAGGCGTTGATGAAAGCCAGCGAAAAAAATCAACGACAAGCAGACCGTTTTGAACATGAGCTACGTTGCCTGGTTTTTGGCATCCCCAATTCGGGAAAATCGACGGTGATTAATCTTTTGGCGGGCAGACGAAGTGCAAAGGTTGGGAATCGGCCGGGAATCACGACGGGACAGCAGTGGATCAAAACAAAATCCTCTCTGGTCTTAATGGACACTCCGGGGGTGCTCTGGCATAAATTTGAGGGCGATCAGGCGCTTCATCTGGCATTCACGGGTGCAATACGGGACGAAATTCTGCCGGTTCAGGACATTGGGTATGCCTTTCTCCGGCTTCTTCAGAGCAGAAATCCCGACGTGATTCAGGACCGTTATGGAATCTCTCCCCAGGAGGATCCGGTTCGGATCATGGAGCACATCGCACAGTCGATTGGTGCCTTATATAAAGGGGGAGAGGCGGACTACGACCGGGTGTCCCGGCGCATTTTAGATGATTTTCGAAAATTACGGCTGGGCCGGGTGAGCCTGGAACGAGTTGACACAAAATTCTGAAAATTGAGACGGAAGGTCTCAGGAATGAGACAGAAGGGCGCGGACTGAGGAATAGAATGAAAAGAGATTTGTGGACAGAAGAAGACCTAAATCGACTGAGGGAGCGGATTGCCGATACCAAGTATGTTTGCGGGATCGACGAGGTGGGCAGAGGGCCCATTGCGGGACCGGTGGTTGCCTGTGCCATTGTGATGCCCCGAGGAGAAAAGATTGCGGGGGTTCGCGATTCCAAAAAATTAAGCGAGAAAAGAAGAGAGCTGCTGAATCAAGCGATTCTTTCCTCCTGTGTCGCCGTTGGCATCGGCAGCAAGTCCCCACAGGTGATTGATGAAATCAATATCCGGCAGGCCACACTGCTCGCCATGAAGGAAGCCCTGCTCTGTCTGAAAACCAAACAGGGCCGGGTCTTGACGCCGGATTTCGTGGTGATTGATGCGGAGCGGATCGATACCCGTTGTGAACAGATCAGTGTGATTAAAGGCGATGATCGGATTTACGCCGTGAGCTGTGCATCCATTGTCGCCAAGGTCTACCGGGACCATCTCATGATCCGCTATGGGGCCGACCATCCCGAGTATGGATTTGCCAAGCACAAGGGCTACGGCACCAAGGCGCATTATGCGGCGATTCGTCAGCACGGCCTCCTTCCCATCCACCGAAGAAGTTTTATTCACGGAAAGGACCTGGAGCATGCAGAACAATCTGTCTCAAAAGAAGGGAAGGCTGGGGGAGAATCTGGCGGCTTGGTATTATAAAGCCCATAATTATCAGATACGGAAAAGAAATTACAGAACGCGCCATGGCGAACTGGACCTCGTGGTAAGCAAGGGGGACACCATCCATTTTGTCGAAGTAAAGGCGCGTTCTTCTTTTCGTTATGGCCAACCCCAGGATGCCGTCCGCGGAAGAAAGAAATTATGTCTCATCTACAGCGCTAAAGTGTTTTTAAAAGAGAGTGCCACGCTCAGAGAACAAGAGGG
>CALAJY010000051.1 GCA_937923265.1 uncultured Tissierellia bacterium | reverse complement strand
AACTGGGGTTTCCCAGGGGTAGGAGACCCTGGGAAATAGTCAAAACCGGGGTTTCCCAGGGGTAGGGAACCCTGGGAAATGGACAAAAATCAGGTTTCCCAGGGGGCGAAGGACCCTGGGATAAGGAGCCCTGGCAGCATGTGAACGCAATCAGAAAGTGCTCATGAAGAAGCCGGTGAGGAGGCCGAGGAGAATCAGAACGGAAATAACAAAGCTAACCTTTAAGAGAACCTCGAGCCATTTGGCGGGAGGACAGTAACGCTGAATAAAGGCTTCTTCGGGATGATCCGGGTTGTAGTAGACCTGGACATCACCGGCTCCGATGGGATAAAGAGTCAATAAGGGGGACCGGGTCCGGGAAATGATGGAGTTTCTGCGACTGGAAAGAAGCAACGTCTGAGGAAGATGTTCCCGATCCCTAAGATTGGTGTTAAATTCTGTTTCCGCGGAATGAAAGGGAGTGGCGATGGAGGTCTCCCGATAGGAGGAAAAATCGGGACCTTTCACCTGATAATCCTTCCCCTGGACCTGATAGGCGACGATCGGGAGATGAATGCCATTATAGCGGACACGGGTGTAGCGAATCACGGTCCCCCGGGTCATGGAGGTGCAATGGCTCCCCTTGTGTTTTTGTCGCACGACAGTGAAATGGTAAACAAAGGCGATGGTCGCCGTGGCGATTGCCATAAAAGGAATAAAAATGAGATAAAAGATATCCATCCATTGGCTCCTCTCCGCGATCTTGGATCATCCAAGAAGGATGATAACAGAATGTTATTTTAGTCTACGAGAAAAGCAGGCAGAGGATTGTTAAAGTTCTGTAAAATCTTGTCAACGGCTATTCTTCCCCGCAAATCGTTGGATAATGATCCAAAAGCCATTGCCGCCGAGGGCATTCCGCCCCATGATCATTGATCACGCCGCAGGCCTCAAGGTGGGAATAGATGACCACCGGTCCGATAAAGCAAAAGCCTCTCTTCTTCAAATCCTTGCAGATCCTCACGGAGAGGGCATTGCTCGTGGGCGGAGTCTGGATGGCATGGTCCGGGTAGATCAGACTTTTCCCTTGGGTAAAGGACCAGAGATAGGCCGAGAAACTCCCCTCCTCTTCCCGGACTTTTTGGAGAGCACGTGCATTTTGGATGATGGCACGAATCTTTCGCCCGGATCGGATCATGCCCGGAGTTTCAAGAATTCGTTTCTCATAGGAGGCCCCGTATTGCGCCACCTTCTCAACATCGAATTCCTCAAAGCAGCGGCGCAGGAGGGGGCGCTTCTGCAAAATCAGGCCAAAATTCAGCCCGCATTGCATAACCTCCAAAGAGAGGATCTCAAACTGCTTGCGGTCATCATGAACCGGCGTTCCCCATTCCTCATGGTAGGCCTTTCGCTCTTCATTTTTCATGAACCAATCACAGGCAGACATCCTTCTCCCCTTTCTGCTCCTCTCAGAAGTTCCGCTCTATTTGCGATGCTGCTTGTTACCGAATTTCCCAAATCATCGAGACAGAATTCTCCATTTGGATATCCTCCGCCTCGATATCCAGATCATAGGACGGGGATTCGGCCGCCATGGTCGCTAATTTTGCCATCGGTCTCATGCGATGGAAGGGAGAAATCTCCGGCAGGTCTTCGTCGCCGTCAAAGTCAATCGATAGCAGTTCACCCAGGCTGACCCCTGCGGATTCCGCCAGGATTTCGGCCTTGTGCCTTGCATCCTCAGTGGCATTTTTCAATAGTTGCTCTTTCACCGCACCGGGATCCGCTACCGTGTATCGAAAGGAAAAGTTGATATCCCATTCACAATGGGAAAGCGCATAGAAGATGCGACCCAACTGCTTCGGATCATTGGGAAAATAAATTTCGGTGTGATGATCAAATCGGAAATCAAGAAATTCTTGCCGCATGTTCCCCCGGGAATCCTCAACGTTCTCATATTCCGGGTGAACGGAAAAGTAGGTTGTTTTCAGCTCCTTACCATCCAGACCCGCATTCTCAATGGTCTCCTTGATTCCTCGGGTTTCCGCGGCTGCCTTTTCCACGGCCTTCTCATACTCCCGATCTCGCCCTTCCGCCTAGACGGAGAGTCCGATTCGGTCCGCCTCCACTGAGACCTTTCCCTGCCCGATAACCCGCAATGTTCGCTCCATGTCTCCTCCTTTTTGAGATCCTTATTCCTTGTTTCTCCTTTTAGTCTAGCTCATTTTTGCGGAAAATATGTCCCATTTTGCTTCCACAATGTGTCATCCTTAAAAAAACAAGAAGGCGGAGCGGGAAACCGGAAATGGTACAGCAAAACCGACGTTGGTGTCAAGAACGCAGGGGATATATCGCCCCGCCGACGGGGCACCCTGGGTAAGTGCGAAAAACAAAGTTTCCCAGGGGCAGGAGATCCTGGGAAATGGCCAAAAACGGTGTTTCCCAGGGGTAGATGACCCTGGGAAAAGGCAAAAAACAGGGTTTCCCAGGGGTGGAGAACCCTGGGAAAAGGCAAAAAACAGAGTTTCCCAGGGGATGGGACACCGCAGGCCGTCCCCGCAGACGGCGGCTTGTGCATCCCTCCGCCGCCTGGGAACCCCGGGAAATGCACAAATCGGGATTTCCCGGGGGGGCCTACCCCCAACACCCCGGACCGGTTGAAATCCTAGTTGCACCCTCCTTGTTCTTCAAAAAATTCCACCAACAATTCCCCCATCTCTTTTCCATACTCCGAGAGGACGGGGCAATCGCGATAAAAGGCATAGCCACCCGTTCCGCTGGCCCGATAGCTGTTTAAGCACATGGTGAAATGATCCCGGTCATGGACCGGCTGCCCCTCCACTTTCAAATCTCGAATTCGATGACCCAAGGGTTGGTTAAGATCTAGCGAATACTCCACGCCTGCATAATAATCATAATTATAGTGCTCCACTTTCGGCTTTAAAAAGCGGTCGGAGATGGTGGGATGCCCCCGGTCATCCAGGTCAAAATAGGAGGCACTACGCTCCATCGCTTGCCGGAGGATGGCCCCGGTCACCTCAATCTTTACCAGGGTGTTGCTATAGGGGTAGGCAATCAGGAGGTCCCGCCGGTGGACAAGTTGGGGAATCCCCCTTACCTCATTGGCCAAAGAGGTGGCAGAAAGCTGCGCCCCGGTGTAGGCCCTCTGAATTTGGTTATAGAAATCGGCAAGGGGACTCCCGTGAAGAGCCATGTCTAAATGAGAGGACACCAGTAAGGGAGCGGGAAGATGGCCCAATTCTTCGTCCAACCAAGCCTGAGCTTCGCGGTAAATTCGGTCCAAATCCGGATCATGACAGGCTGACGGAACTCCTTTCGCCGAACAATGCCGCGAGCTGATGTGCTTTTGTCCTTCTTCCCATGTAACATGGAGGCGGACAAACTCCCTGGCATTGCAATCCGGCTGGACCACAAAGGTTCCAAAAAGATCCCTGCCCTCCACATGCATATGTTGATGGCCGGTTAAGAGAATGTCAAAATTTACGTCGTGAGCAAGTTCAAAAGCCCGATTTTCCTTGCTTTGCGAGAGCACCTCTCCCGTGGTCAGGCCCCGTTCAAAACCTCCATGGTAGATACCAATGGTCAAATCCACTTTGCCCTGAAGGCGGGCAAGTGCTTGACGAGCCTCAGCGACTGCATCCGTAATCTGATATCCAGCCAAATTCTCTTCCTTCTCCCAAACGGGGACAGAATCCGTAACAAGACCCACCACACCGATCCGCAGCCCATTCTCAAGAGAAACAATTCTTTCCGGATAGGGTTGCTTTCCCCGGGGATCTCTGAGGTTGACACAGGTCACGTCCGCCTGTAAGGCGTCGACAAACTCTTTCTGATAAGCCATTCCATAGTTAAAATCATGATTGCCCAGACAAAGGAGATTGTATTTTCCCCGGTTCATCCAGTTTGCCAGGGGCCGGGCGTCCTGCAATACTTCATGACAGTAGCCCGCCAAAGGAGATCCCTGCAGGTTATCCCCCCCATCCAGACACAACGTGTTGCCATCCGCGGTAAATTGGTTGCAGCATTTGAAGAGCCCCAAATCCCGCTCTTCGTTCGAAGAGAAATCGGTCGGATAAAAGTACCCATGAACATCCGAAGTAAAATAAATGGTCAGTTCTTGTGTCATCCTTACCCCCGTGTCAATTTCTTGCGAATGCGGGAGGACAGGGCCTCAATGAGCAAAACTAAGATAATCAGGCCCAATAAAATGGCTCCCACTTCATTCCACCGATAGGAACTCATGGCAAAAATCAAAGGAGCACCGATACCGCCTGCCCCTACCAAGCCCAAAACGGTGGCATCTCTCAGGTTCATGTCGAAGCGATAGATGATCGTGGAGCTGAAGTCCGGAGCCAGCTGCGGCAAAATGCCATGGCGAATCTTCTGAAAGGTGGTGCAGCCTGCCGCATCCATGGATTCCAGGATCCCCGGATCCAGGTTTTCGATGCTTTCAATGAACATTTTGGAAACCATCCCCACCGAGGTGAGTGACATGGTGAGAAGGCCGGCAAAAGCCCCCGGTCCCGTGACGCGGATGAACATGAGCCCGTAAACAAAGGCGGGAATCGTCCGAATCGCCGCAATCACAAATCTTCCGATGAGAGCGATGGGCTTGGGAACAATATTCGGTGCCGCGAGGAAAGAGAAGGGGAGGGAGATCAGGGCTCCCACCACCGTTCCCAGAAAGGCGATACAGAAGGTTTCCAGGAGAAGGTAGCCCACGCTCTGTTTGCTAAATGAAAATAAAAGGGAGGTATCCGGGTGAAAAATGCCGGAGAGAATCCGCTTGGCAATCTCCCAACCCGACCCAGCCGCTTGGGTGATTTTGACGGCGGATCCCGACCAGAGGAGAAGGAGAACAATGACCAGCGCAATCAAAAACCGGCTCGCCCAGCGTTTGGGTTCCTTTTCGTAAGCCCGTAAAATTTTTTCATTCATCACCCACCTCACATCAATCTCTTTCGAATGGCATGACTGGTCCACTCGATGATGACCACGGTAAGAAAGAGAACCAACAGGATCATGCCCAGGCTGTCGTACTCGCGCCAGCCGATCTTCTCGTTCATGATAATGCCCAAGCCTCCCGCTCCGACATAGCCCAGGATGGAAGCGTAACGCACGTTTCCCTCGAGGCAGAAGAGGGAGATGGACAGGTAGGCCGGCAGAATCTGGGGCAGAATGGCACAGACAAAGGCCTTCAGGCGGGTGGATCCCAGGGCTTCCATGGCCTCAAAGGCTCCCATATCCGCCGTCTCAATCATCTCAAACAGTTGCTTGGCGATGTAGGCAAAGGTAAAGACGGCAATGGCCGTCGTTCCCGCCATGGTGCCCAGACCAAAAACATAGGTGGCGATCAGGGCCGCCACCAGCGTTGGTAGGGTGCGAACCAGGGAGAGAAAAAGGCGAACCGCTCCGAGAACAAGGCGATTTTTCACCATGTTATTTGCGGCAAAATAGGCCACGGGCAGTGCGAGCACCGCTCCCACAAAAGATCCTAAGATGGACATCTTCAGGGTGTCCAATAGCGGCTCCCAAATGTTAGGAAGGTAGTCCCAATTGGGCGGAACCATCTCCCGCAAAATATCGAAAAAGCGCGATCCATTCTCCAAAAGCGTCGTCAGGGAAAACTGGGTAATTTGGATGGAAAGAATCGCCAATAGCAGAAGGATGAGGAGAATAAAGGGCATCCGACTCCGTCTTTCCAACACCCGCTTCCCATTCTCCAGGATCATGGACCTGGGTTTAAAGATTTTGTCATACCAGCTCATTCTTTCCCACCCTCTTCCCCGTAAATCTGGTGAAGCACCTCCTGGGTGACCTCTTGGGATGGACCATCGTAAACAATCTCTCCCTTTCGAATTCCGATGATGCGGTCCGCATAGGTGAGGGCCAATTCCACATGGTGAATATTCAGCAGAATGGAGATTCCCATCTCCTTGTTGATCCGGACAAAATCTTCCATGACCTGCTTGGCGGTTACCGGATCCAGGGCCGCCACCGGTTCATCTGCCAGGATGACCTTGGGTTCCTGGGCCAAGGTCCGTGCCAGCGCCACGCGTTGCTGTTGCCCGCCTGAAAGCTGGTCGACTCTCTCATATGCCTTGTCCAGGATGGCAACCTTATCCAAGGCCTCCAGGGCTTTTAGCTTATCTTCCTTTCGGAAAATTCCGAGTACGACCCGCCACAGGGCCATGTCCGGCACCTTCGCCATCAGCACATTGCGAAGAACGGTGGTCCGCGTGATTAGATTAAAGGACTGAAACACCATTCCAATATTCCGCCGAAAGCGGCGCAGAGCCGCTCCCTGTAACTCACTCACATTCGTTCCATTGACCGTTAACGTTCCTTCACTAATGGGGTGCATCCGGTTCACCGCCCGCAACAGGGTGGATTTTCCGGCTCCGCTCCTTCCAATTATGGCAACAAATTCATCATCCCGGATCGTGAGAGTAACGTCTCTCAGGCCCACTGTCCCATTGGGATAGACTTTTGAAACATGATCAAAAACTATCATACATATCCTCTCTGCAGGAAAAGGCGACTCCTTCGATATTTTCCGAAAAAGTCGCCTTTCATTCCGTTCATTGGCTCGGAGCCATCCTATTTTTTCATGGTCTGCACGAGTTTCTGGGCTTCCCGTTCATTGTCATAATCCGAGGACTGTGCCTCCTGATAACCTTGGTGACTATAAATCGCGATCACCTTCTTGCCGGCCTCGCTCTTTCCGATATTGATAAAGGCCTGCTTCAGGGCCTTCACAATCTCGGGCGTTAAGGTTTTCGAATTCTTACTGACGCAAATGGTGTCATTATAGATGGGAGGCGTGACCGCAATAACATTGGTTTCGTTCCAAATCTCCTCTTTCCGCCCATACTCGGAAGTCCACTTTTTTTCGAAGTCCCTGCGGGCATCGGCATAGGTTACCAAAGCATCCACCTGTCCCGAAGCCAACCGTGCAAAGGCACTTCCATAAGAATCCGATTTGACCTTGTTTGCTAAATCACTCACACCCTTTTGAAAGTTTTTCTGTAGCCAGAGGGTGGGATAGATATATCCTGCGGAGGAAGTCGTGTCCATAATGCTCCAGTTTACCGCATTCAAATCCTCCCAGCTGAGTTGCTCCCCCTTATTCACTTTCTCGGCTAAGGCTTTTCCCTTTTCCGAGGGACCCGCAATGAAAAGAGCCCGATAGGATACCGCCTGTTTGTCCGAGGTCTCGGTTGCCTTTCCATCGTTCCAGTCCTTAGCTTGCTCCGAATCTTTACTCAATCCGGCACGAGTAGCGGTAAGAATCACATCCGCCCCTTTGTCGTAGAGAACATAGGTACCTCCCGGCATTCCCAAACCAATATCCACCGTGCCGGAGTCCAAGCCTTCTCCAACGGCTTCATAGGTCGTTCCCACGTTAATGTCCACGTTATTTACGGTGTAGCCGAGTTTTCCCATCTCTTCTTTCAAGAGTCCCTTCAGTGGTTCCGTCGCCGTAATAATTTCATTCGGCTCCCGGGAGGGCACAAAGGAAAGTTTGAGACGGTCAATGGTCTGTGTTTTCCCTTCTTCCTTTGCGGAAGTCGTTGCCTCCGATGCTGTCTTCGTCGATGTCGCACTCTCATCGGACTTCTTGGTGGCTGACCCGCATCCTGCCAACAAGCCGAGTCCTAAAATCAGGGACAGGAGGGCAAATAGTCTTTTCTTCATTCTCTTCTCCTTATTGATTTATTTTTTTGTTTGTCGTATCGAAGCTCTTCTCTCATGGAGCTCCCGGAACATTCATCCGTGCCGAGGAAGATCCTTCGACAATAATTTCCTACAAATCACAGCGGTAGATCGATATCTCCCGTCAATTGACGTTATAAATTCGCTCACCTTTGTCGATTATACCGTCTCTTTGTAAGCCATAAGTTATGTTTCTGTTAAGAAGAGATTAACTGCTTAAAGAAGAAGACCCTTGCAAAAAAAGAACCCATCTTAGGTTCCTCTCCGAATCTTCTCCTCCCCTTCCCTCGTGCGCCGGTCGGCGGCGGTGTGCCAATCGAACCTTCTCTACACAAACGCACCTTCCCTTCTCCCACGCCCGCTCGCCCCTTCGCTCCCTTTTCCCAAGGCACCGCCTTTCTCCCTTTTCTCTGTTATCCTTCCTTCACCGTTTGAATCGCCTTCTCAAAATATTCCGCTGCGGCTTCCAACTCCTGATCCGTGGCCTCCCTGGAAGCCTCACAGAATTTCAATAAATTCTCCTTGACCTCTTTGGAAGAAAGGGAATTCCGTAAATCCTTCCGCACCATACCAAGCAGTGCCGCGGGAACAAGTTTGATTCCTCGATAGAGCATGGGACTCACTTTTCCCGGACAGAGATAACAACCGAGAGAATCCTCGGGCAACAGCCCCTGCAAATAGGACAAAAATTCTTTTCCCGGTTCGGTGTCGGATCCTGCCCCGGCCGTGGCAAAAATTCCCAGATGGGGGAAACCGCCTCGCTCCAAAAATTCGCGGCTGGCGCGATCGAGCACATTTTTATCATTATAGCCACCCACAAGGACGAAGTCATAGCCGGACAGGGAACCAACCGCCCCCGTCGTCAGGAAATCCAGATCATGATCCTGTTGCAGGCGGTGGAAAATCGCCTCTGCCATCCTCCGGGTGTTATTCGTTTTTGAGGAATAAACGATGAGTCCTTTCATTCTTTCTCCTTTCTTTGATTGCGTAGTTCGTCCCAAATGTCATAAAAATTCCTTCCATCAAATGCCCTTTCCTGAAAGGCTTCCCACATGGAATCGTACGATTTCTCTTTTCCTAGAAAGCCCACCACAATCCCTTGGGAAAAAAGGCTGAGAATCGCATCCTTCCCATGGTAGCGAAACTCATATCCATGCAGGAACTCCTGCCAATCCGAGAGAGAGAACGGTGCATTGCCGGATAGGATGTTTTAGACATCCTCCATGAGGTAGTCCGTGAAAAACTCATCGTCGGAAAGCACAAAATTGATACGGGATGGCCGGGTTTGTGAGAGAAGGGCCAAAGCATAGGCCTGTTCTTCTCTTGCCACCTTGCTGGTATGGATTTCCGGCAGCTCCTCTCCGGAAAAACTTCTGAGAATGGCTTCCTTCCAAAGCAAATCCTCCTGCCCGAAAATATTAAAATAGCGGTAGCCTTTCTTTCGCAAGGTGCGCGCAAGGGAATCCAATCGACGGGGAGGATGCGGATGATGACCGATGAGAAAGCAATGATCCCCGGAGGGAACGCGGTTCACTCCCTCCATTGGTCCATCCGACACAAAGATATTTCCCAAAAGCCGGCGGTTCTTGAAAGCCATCGTACGCCCCTATCTTTCATGTAGGTAGATCCTGATTCGGATCTTCCACCAATTTCCCAGCAGCTCCTTGTCAAGCAGCCTGCCAAAGAGTTCTTTTCCGGCATCCATCAGGCGAGAAAAGACAATATTATCCTGTTGGGGGATGTAGCCGATCTTCTGCCCACCCATGGTTTCCACGCGAATGGCCTGGGGATCATGAGGATTCTGAGGCTCCCGAAAGAAGTTCACCCGATCCTCCGCTTGCAGCGACTCCCCGATGCGATCCATCCCCTCAATGTGCGTCGTCCCTGCAACATAGGTATCAAAAAGAAAAATATCCCGTTCAAAGGGTTGAGGAAGAATGCTCCCTGCTTCTTTTCCAAAGAGATAAGGAAGAAGATCACCTTGCTCTTTTTTTGCTAAATCACTCATTTCATCCTCCCCAAAAGCTCTTGAATCGCCTCTTGTTGTGTCTGGATTCCTTCCCGAAACCCCTTGAGTTCCCGCATCAGCTCCGCAATCTTTTGTGCCTTTTTCTCCGGATCATCCAAATAAATTTTCCAGGAATAGGGTGGCTTCGATTGAATCTCTTCAATCTCTTTCTCCATCTTTTGAATATATCCTACAAGCTTCTCCTTCTCCCCCTCAAGGGTCATGGCAGGAACGACCTCTTCAGAAGTTTCCTCTTCCTGCTTCACCATTTGAAAGATTACCTGTAGCGTTGGCAAGTCCCCATTTTTATAGGCTTGTGTAGCTTGAACAAAGAACTCCCGGTCCCTTTCCGATCGATTCGGATGAAGGTCCGGATGCAAAAGCTTGACCAGACTCCGGTAGAGACCTTTAAACTCCTTGCTCTCCTCCTCCGACATGACCCGGAGCTTCGATCGCTCCAAAGCCGCCTGTAAATCGGAAACTCGCTCCTGTAATTTTTTTTGATAATCGCGGAATTCCAAATCCAGCCGGTCTTCAAGGAGGTCCATGGACAGGACCTCATTTCGATTGATCTTTGCCTGAATCATCTCCCGCTTTCGCCGCAGACGGCAGTATTCGCAATAGGCTTCATACAGCTTATACTCCAGTCCGCCAATGGCCAGCATATAATCACTTTTAATATTTTCGCAGATGACATATTTCAATTCGTCCCGATAGTAAAGCAGAGACTCCAGCTTGGCCCGAAGGTCATGAACCTCTTGCTTTAATCTCTTGTACTCCGGTGATTCCATCAATTGTCCCATCATTCACCTACCTAATCGTAATTGTTGCTGAGTTACAGAAACCGTGTCGCCAAAAATAGTTTCCCCATGGTCATGATTCGATTCTTCTTCTGCCCTCGCCTTCTGTTAAAATAGAGGTCACTCAAGCAAACAAAACCCAGCGGGCTCTTCCGACAGGAGCCCCCTTCCGCAAGCAAGGAGACAGCATGCCCAAACAACAGGAACACCTTCAGACCATCGTCCATCCTTTGAAACCCGTCTTTCGGAGCGATTCTAAGATCCTGATTCTCGGCTCCTTTCCCTCGGTGAAGACCCGCGAATACGGCTTTTTTTACGGGAATCCTCAAAATCGCTTTTGGCCTCTCTTGGCCGCTTTATTTAAAGAAGAAATTGGCCCGGAAATTTCCGCTCGCAAGGCCTTCCTGCTCCGTCATCACATCGCCCTCTACGATTCCATCTTCCAATGCGATATTTCCGGCTCCAGCGATGCTTCCATAAAGAATGTGGTGCCGGCTAACCTGGCCCCCATCTTTGAGACGGCCCAAATACACCATGTACTCTGCAACGGAGCGACCGCCTTCAAATACTATCAAAAGTATCATGAACCGAAACTCCGCCAAAAGGCTATCCAACTTCCCTCCACCAGTCCCGCCAACGCTCGCTACCGGCTTCCGGACCTGATTCGTGCCTGGTCGATCCTGCTGGACTAGCAGGACGCCTCGGATCATGGGCCGCATTCACCCAAGGGGCCCCCCTGGGAAATCCCCTTTTTTGCACTTTCCCAGGGGAACCCACCCCCGTCCTCCCGGTTCGCTCGCCCCATGATCATTCTTGAGGCTTCTCACTTTCTGAGCGAAAATACACATTCATGGGATAGCCCATATATTGGTTCGATAGACCGATAGTCCGGTAAAAGGCGTTGGAATCCGGATCCTCCCGATCCGTGATCAACAAAAACTGCCGAACATCCGAATACGTATCGGAGACGCGCCGCATCAACTCCCCACCGATGCCTCTTCGCCGGTAATCGGGGTCCAAAATGAGGTCCTGAATATAAAGAATATGTTCCCCATCTCCCACACATCGTGCAAACCCGAGCAGGCGTCCCTCTTCAAAAGCCCCCAGGATAAACAGGGAATTTTCAAAGGCCCGAACCAGCTTTTCCGGGTCCCGGAGATAGTCCGTCCAACCGTTGGCGGCATAGATTTGTCGAACTCGGTCCATACATTCTGTCGTGAAATTCCGATAATGGATCATTGGCACTCCTTTCTTGGCGTGGCACTTGGAATCAATGCCGAAAAAATCTTCTTACTAATATATGAGGTTTAGGTCGTTTCCGTGGAAATACAGGTACTCCGCTTCTGCGGAGGATGGACCCTCTTCCCAAACCAGGCCCTCGATCTGATTCTCCTTCTCGTTGGGTCCCTCCTCGCCATAAATACCTGTCAACCCCGTTACCAGGATCCTTGTTCCCTCCTTCAGTTCTCTTTTTTCCTTTCTCTGGGTCATGGGATAGGAGCCGCTCTTTTGGTGAAATTCCGCCAAATAATACCCCGTGGCCGCCGCCAGGAGTGGGTTGTTCTTATAGGTCCAGTAGGGCTTGGTCACAAAATTGTCTACGTTAATATAGACCTCTTTTCCATCCGACAGACGTTGCACCCGTAGGTGGCCGCGGAAGCGACTCCCCCAACTGTGAAAATCGAGAAATTGTTCCTTCACAAGAACTTCCGTCTTATGATCCCAGCTTCCGCTTGGCTTCCAGATTTGTGCATCTTTTTGATAGGTAGGGACTTTCCAGATGGGGGCGGTCGCCTTTCCCGTTTCCGATTTCAGCGTCTCCCTTTGCGCGGAATCGATGACCACATAGCCAATATGGTTGACGTAGTATGGTTCCTGCCTCCCGGATTCGGGAAGTCCTCTTCCTCGCAGGGTTTCGTCGCGAATGGCTTCCGGCGGCGCAGAAGTGAGATCCTGTCGGGTTTCCTTCGGAGAAGAGGAAAGGGATGTCGTCCCTTCCCTGCTTGGGTCCCTGGAATTCCCAAAGAAAGCAAGATAGAAATAGAACAGCCAGGCAGCCGTGAGAAGAATCGTCTGGAGCAGCTTGTTCATGTCCTTTTTCCGTAACACGATAATGGTCAAGGGCAGGGGAAAGAGGAAAATCCATCCCAAAACCCACAGCCACGTTTTCCGCTTTTTCGGTGCATGAACCGGTGCCTGCGTGGTCCTCCTCATTGGGCGAGCGGCGCGTGCTGCTGCTTCCGCCTGTGCCCTTTGGCGTCCCTTCTCAAAAAGGTAGCCTGCATCTTCGGCATTCTCGTATTCTATATGCGTGGCCTCATCATCGAGGAGATAGTGTGCTCCACAATGGGAACAAATCACCGTGTTCTCCTCTCGATTTACTTCCATCACGGCTCCGCAGTCCGGGCATTTCACGCTGACTAGTTTCATGATCCCTTTCTTGCTCCTCAAGTTTTTTTCATTGCTGGTTTATCCAACAAATATCTCTTACCTTTGTCGATTGCTTCGGAACGCAACCTTCTGAAGATAATCTACTCCATATCTTCCCGAGCTACAACTCAGAACATTCCATCCTTAAATTTACATACGATAGCTCCAAATGAGGGTGGCTCCCTTCTCCTCGGAGAAAAACAAGCACCCTTCCAAAGAGGGATCCCCCTCTGTGAAAGAGTGCCTGCAAGATATACTCTCTTGTCTTCCGTTGTGCAGGGACCAGTGAACGGCCACGTTTTTCTGGTCAATGAGGGTTTTGTAGAGCCCGCCCTCTTCCGTAAATCCTCCCGACCGCCTTCTCCATCGGTTTAGCGCCTTTGTCGGTTCATCCTCTTTTCCTCAGCTTTTGTGATTTTTGCTCGGCTACGTATTGTCGTTACCAGCGAGGCTGATAATCGTATCATAACTTTCATTTTTGATCGTCCAAATTCCCGCATAGGGCCGCTCCACATAGCAGCGGCCTTTCTTCTTGTAGAGATAGACGGTCTCCGAAGTCTTCTCTTCTTCCTTGTCCGAGAAAAATCGGATCATGAAGTATCGGTCGACATTGGTCGGCTGGTCATTCAGGCTTTTCATACTGCTTGCTTCCCTGTTTTCTTCGATTTCCGTCACAATCCTTTCGATCCGGTCCGCCTGCCGGATCCTTTTTGTTCCTTCGCCCTCGCTACTTGTGATTTCGATTGCCATCGTCTTTCCAAGTTCGGGAAATTCCGGTGGGCGGGAAGGGGTACAGGCGACGGGGATTAAAAGCGCAAGGATAAGGATTGCGTATCTGATCTTCTTTTTCATCAGGATCCTCCTAAAAAACATCGTAAAAAATCTTCCTTTCCGGGGAAGTGCCATCTAACAGTGTCTCCCCAGCGGATGCCGTCCGAAAGCGGTTTCTATCGAGTAAAACACATGCTATGAACATGATACCAACAAACTCTTTCCGGGGGAACATGCGCGTTCGAACCATCCTCCGGAGAAAGCCCCACCGCCTATGAAAACGTAGACTAAACTGACCCCCTAAAGTTGGATCAAAAAATCCAACTTTAGGGGGTCAGTTCATTTCCTTTAATAGGTCTAAAATATAAAAATAGACTATTAACTTGTGATTAGGGAAATGAGATAATTAATCGTTCCATTTTCAGTTAATATATAGAGACCGAGTCCAATAAACACGACTGGTACAATTATTTTTTCGTACTTTTCTACAGTTTCTCCGA
>CALAJY010000050.1 GCA_937923265.1 uncultured Tissierellia bacterium | reverse complement strand
GCTCTTCCGGTTGCTCCGGTTCATTCGGTTCTTCCGGCTGGTCCGGCTCTTCCGGTTGCTCCGGTTCATTCGGTTCTTCCGGCTGGTCCGGCTGGTCCGGTTCTTCCGGTTCTACCGGTTCCTCCGGCTCTTCCGGATTCTCCGGTTCTTCCGGTTGCTCCGGTTCATTCGGTTCCTCCGGCTGGTCCGGCTCTTCCGGCTCATCCGGCTGGTCCGGTTCTTCCGGTTCTACCGGTTCCTCCGGCTCTTCCGGATTCTCCGGTTCTTCCGGTTGCTCCGGTTCATTCGGTTCCTCCGGCTGGTCCGGCTCCTCTTCCTTTTTCTCCAGAACGATCTCCAGCAATTGCGTGGAGGTATCCGTCATCGCCGTTTCGTAGGGAGGCACGATGAGCTTTTCTGTCTTCCAATCAAAATCTTTTCCATTCACTGCAGCACTTTGAACTCGATAGCTGCTCTTCGAATCATTCAGCTGAATCCGGTACTCGCCTCTGGGTAGGTAGCCATCCTTCTTAAAGAAAAGAATGCCTCTTGAACTTTGGGAATCCGCCCGATGCACCCTGCCCTGGGGATCGATAATGGTCGCAGTGATGTTTCGATCTTCCGGCTTGAGATATAAAATCTTTCCTTCATGATCATGGAACTCCAGGTCAATCTTCCAATAGCTCTTTCCCCAATATCCCACGAAGCGGGTGGACTTATCCGCCTTCACCTGCATGCCCGGCTGGTAGCTGAGGCTCTTTCCCTCCTCCTTCCAGAAGAGGAAGGACTTGCCGTCCTTGTTGTCCACGGAGGGTTTGGGCAGGGTGACGATGCCGTCCCGAATCTCCATGGGCTCGGGTGCGGTGATCCCTGCGGGTGCCTTGTCATAGCGGAAGGTTGCCACAGGAATGGCCGGTGCTTTCTTCTCCACAATGAGCTTGAGTATTTGAAGGGAGGTATCATTCATTGCCGTCTCATAGGGAGGAACTGGCAGCTTCTCCTTCTTCCAATCAAAATCTTTCCCATTGAGTGTCGCTCCCACCACCCGGTAGGCGCTCTTGGTATCCTCCACAATGACCCGGTAATCGCCGCGGGGAAGGAACCCATCCTTCTTAAAGAAGAAGAATCCTTCTTTCGACTGCTTATCCGGTTCATGGACTTTCCCCAAGGGGTCAATCACGGAAGCGGACATCTGTAATTCTTGGGGATCAACCGAAAGGGGCTTCCCATCCTTTCCGCAGATATCCAGGTCAATCTTCCAATAGCTCTTTCCCCAATATCCCACGAAGCGGGTGGACTTATCCGCCTTCACCTGCATGCCCGGCTGGTAGCTGAGGCTCTTTCCCTCCTCCTTCCAGAAGAGGAAGGACTTGCCGTCCTTGTTGTCCACGGAGGGTTTGGGCAGGGTGACGATGCCGTCCCGAATCTCCATGGGCTCGGGTGCGGTGATCCCTGCGGGTGCCTTGTCATAGCGGAAGGTTGCCACGGCTTTCGTGGGTAACTTTTCATGATGAAAATCGGCCTTTGGGGCGGAAATAAAACTCGTCGAGGAGGGAATGTTCACGGTCACGGTACATGGTGCGGCGGGGCTGTAGCCCTCGGGTCCCTCCTCTTCCACCAGAGTGTAGGTCCCATTGGGATACTTGTGCGGGCTTTCCAGGTCACCATTTTTTAGGTCAATTTTATCAATGGTCTTTCCCGCTTTTTGCACCAGGATTTTCGCAGAAGCCTTGATGAGTTTGTTGTTGGCGTCGAGCAAACGAACTCGAATTTTGCCACCGAGGATCTCCTGTTTCCGGCGCTCATGAAACTCTCGGACCAACTGATCCACATCCTCTTGGCCGGCGGTTAGGGAATGCTCCATTTCGTTTAACTTGACCGCAAAGCCCTGATAGATTTCGGGATTCACGAGACCGTCAAAGTGAAACATGTCCGAACGAAAATAGGCCTGTTGAATCTTTCGAAGCTCATCTTTATTGACAAAACGAGCGACAAAGGTGAGATCCTCTCCCACACGAACCTTGGAGGGATCCATCTCTTTACCCTGCAGGGTCCAGGAGGTAATGGTCCGCCACTGATTTTCCGTGATCACATGGGGTCCCGGAATCCGGTCGGGCTTCTCCCCCTCCTGCACCTGCTCAGTTCGCTTGATTCCGCCGATATCGTAAGTTACCGTCTTACGGGTGGACTTCCAGATTGCCTTCCAGTTGGCATCCTTCTTCAGCTGCGGAATCAGCATGAGGTTTGCATATTCGCCCTCACAGGTCCAACCCAGGAAGCGATAGCCAAAGCGCTCTGGATCCTCCGGCAAGTCTTTTTTGCTCGCTTCCTGACCCATCTCAAACTCTTTTGCCAGCTGCTTCGTGGAAAGAGTCGGAAATTTTCCCCCATTGGCATCAAAGTGAACCGTGATCTTCTTGATGGCTTGCGGATCTTCCCAAAAGAGGAGGCGAATCGTCTTAAAGTAAGATCCACTCGTCTTGTCATTAAACACAAAAGTTGCGGATTTGGGGCCTGTGACCCGGAAGCGGTTATTCTTACTTGCCAGCTCTTCCGCCGCGGAAAGGGAATAGCCTTCCGGAAGCTGTAGGTCCAGCCGATAGGAACCATAGGGAAGTTCAAAGGAGAGGGTGTCCCTGCTTGTATGCCGGGGATTATGGCGGTAAACCTTCCCCGTTTTTAGGTTGGTGAGTGTGTAGCTCCCCTCCTGATCATTCAGGTAGCGAAATTTCTCCAGTGTCTTGCGCTTGTCCGCCCTCACCCCTTCTTCTGCGCGATTGAGCAGCAGCAAAAGATGATGGGTCTCCTCCCGGGCTTGCTCCTCTTCTTCCGAGGAGAGAAGCGCAAAAGACTGTAAGTCTTTCATTCCGGGAAGGGTAAAGTATGCCGCTCCCGAGCCCGTAACCCGGATGGACTTTCCCAGGTTTTGGGGATTCGTGAGGAGACCGATGCGATCACGCTGCTCCCCCTTCTTCAGCTGGACCGGGATCATCTTGGTCAGATCGGTTTCGTCGGACCGGTCAGCGAGCACAATGTTGGTATCCTTCCAATCTTTTGGATCTTTCGATACCGACTTCTTGCTGCGCATATAGCCAACAATAAAGCCTTTGACGGTAATGGGTTGATTCTTTTGATGTTCTGCCTTTCTTGTCTCTTCCACGGTAAGAACCTGTTCGTTCCGGGAAGATACGGCTTGTTCTTTCGCAAAACTATGGCCCAGGTCCCCGACGGGGGACAGGATCATGGCGAAGGCAAGCAGCATTGCCAGGAACCGAAGGTAGGAACGTTCTTTGCACTTCTGTTTCATCAATTTCTCCTTTTCTCTGTGATTTCATAGATATACAAAAAACATATCAAAGCCGCATTAAGAAAAAACAGAATCCAAGTAAAAACCATGTGAAATAAAAAGCAGCGAAGCCGATCGGCCTCGCTGCTGGAATTCCCTGTCTCTTTTTTATTCTTTTTCGTGGTCCTCTTCATAGGAGAGGATTTTTCCGACTCTGCCTTCATGCCGTCCTCCCTGAAACTCCGCATCCAGGAATTCATCGACAATCATTTTGGCAAGCTCGGGTCCGATGACCCGGGCACCAAAGGCTAAGACATTGGCATTGTTGTGCATCCGCGACAAGCGGGCGGAAAAGGGTTCGCTGCAGCAAACGCAGCGGATGCCCTTAACCTTGTTTGCCGCAATGGACATGCCAACCCCCGTGCCACAGATGAGGATTCCCAGGTCGGCCTTGCCACCGGTCACATCCTCGCAGACTTTAAACGCGAAATCGGGATAATCACAGCGCTCCTCAGAATCCGTTCCTTCATCCAAGACCTCCAGCTTTCGTTCCTTTAGGTGCTCGATGATCCCCGGCTTCAGAAGAAAGCCGCCATGATCCGCGCCAATTGCAATTTTCATGCGTCCCTCCTTATAAGATGCTTAAGCCAAGATCTGTGATATCCTTGTTAAAGGTCACAACCGTATCCAGAGAGCCCTGAATTGGCTGCTTTCCGAAATTCTTCATCTTCGCGATGATGCCGGAAGGAACCGTGATGATGTCGCAACCCACTTCATCGGCCTGCACGATGTTCAGCGCTTCCCGTGTGCTGGCCCAGAGCAGTTCCACATTCTTCTTGGAATGACAGATCTTCTCCGCTTCCTTCATCAAGGGAAGGGGATCGATGCCCATGTCCGCAACACGCCCCGCAAAAATGGAGATGATGGTGTGGGCCTTTTCACTGGCCGCATCCAAGGCCTCTTTCACCTGGTCCAGCGTGAAAATCGCTGTCACATTGATGTTGATGCCCTCCGCAGAAAGCTTCTTGATCAAGGGAGCAGACGATTCCTGCTTGGTGTTCATAATGGGGATCTTGACAAAGACGTTCTCGCCAAATTGCGCAATTTTGCGGGCTTCTTTCTCCATGGTCGCAAAGTCATCCGCAAAGACCTCAAAGGAGAGGGACTGGTCGGGAATCGCCTTGACCACGTCTTCCACAAATTTCACGTAATCCGTTACTCCCGCCTTCTTCATCAGGGAGGGGTTCGTTGTAAAGCCGACGGCTCTGCCTGCCTTATAGTCTTCCACCATGGACTGGATGTCTGCCCCATCCGCGTAAATTTTTACGTTCATATCTTCCTCCTCGTACTATGACCCAATCGATTCTTATTCCTCAGTTTCTTTCAGCCAAAGCTCGGAAAGTTCCGCCAGCGTTGTTCGACTCATGCTGGTCTGTCCGGCACGGTCGATGGCGAATACCGCTTCCTTTCTCTGGGAATCCCGAACATTTTCTTCCCAAAAAGCAACCATCATCGGTAAGTTCGCTCCGCTGAACACGGGAACATCCGTAAGCCCCATCTCCTCCAATGCGACCAAGGCATTCTGGTAAGGAGAACCTCCCAGTAAATCCGTAAAGAGGATCAGCTTATCCGGATCGATGTGCTCCAACTTCCCCTGAATTCGGCGACGGTATTCCCGCAGGTTTTCGTCGCCTTCGGTATCCATGCTCATAAGATTCGGATTCGGGCCGGTAATGAGCTCCAAGGCTGATTTCAAACCACTCGGGAAGGAGCCGTGGCCTACGATGAAACCATATAGCATGTTTCCCTCCTTTATTCACTCAGGACTATTGTAGCATGAATCCGCCCAAGAAAAAGAACCTCCCGGCAAAGGAAACCGCCTACAGTTTATGCATCTCATCGGCGACAAACTGCACATCGGTGCCCACGATGACCTGGACATTTTTATCATTGATCTTTTGAATGCCGGGAACACCCGCCGAACGAATCTTCGCCTCGTCAATCTTTCCGGCATCCTTCACCTGGAGGCGGAGACGGGTGGAGCAGTAATCAATGTTTTCCACGTTCTCATGACCCCCCAGGCCCTCAAAAATGATCTGTGCCTTGGACCGGTCCTTGGAATTCTTCGTCACTTCCCGGGAACTCTCTGCCACTTCCCCTGCATTCTCTCCCGCCAATGTCTCTCCCCGGCCCGGCGTCTGGATATCAAAGCGCCGGATCATGAAATCAAAGAGGAAGTAGTAGAGGACCGCCATGCCCGCTCCGAGGAGGAGCAACATCAGCGGTTGGTTCGCCATGGGCATCCGATAGGCCAGGACATAATCCACGAGGCCCGCGGAGAAGGAGAATCCCGACATCCAATGGAACAGGGAGGCAAGCAATAAGGATAGTCCCGTGAGAGCGGCATGAACCACATAAAGGGCCGGTGCCGCAAACATAAAGGCAAACTCCAAGGGCTCGGTGATTCCTGTGAAAAAGGCGGAGAAGGCTGCGGCGATCATCAGGGAGGCGATTGCCTTCTTATGTTCCGGCCGTGCATTTTTATAGATGGCAAAGGCGGCTGCGGGAAGGCCAAACATCATAATGGGGAAGAATCCGGCCTGGTACATTCCCGTTACCCCTTTTACCGCGGCCTTCGCCAATTCCGGGGAGGTGCCCCAGAACTTTCCGATGTCATTGATTCCCGCCACATCAAACCAGAACACGGAATTCAGGGCATGGTGCAGGCCTGTGGGAATCAGAAGTCGGTTGAAGAAACCAAAGATTCCCGCGCCGACGGGGCCCAGGCCGATCATGGATTCTCCGAAAGCCACCAGGGCATTGTAGACCAGGGGCCAAACCACAAAAAGGACGGCGGAAACCACCACCATTACCGCAGCGGTGATGATGGGAACGAAACGACGACCGCTGAAGAATGCCAAGGCGGTCGGCAGTTTCTGTTGATAGAAGCGATTGTATAAGCTTGCTGCAATCACACCGGATAAAATCCCGATAAAGGCATTTTCGATTTTCGAAAAGGCCGGGTTCACGGCGGCTTCCTCCAGCCCCGTGAGGGCGGCAACCGAAGCGGGTGCCAGAAGTTTCGTGATCACTAAATAGCCCACCAGGCCGGACAGTGCCGCTGCCCCATTCTGGTTTTTGGCTAAGCCGGTTGCAATTCCCACTGCAAACAGAATCGGCAGGTTGTTGATCACCGCCCCTCCTGCTGCAATCAAAAAGCTCGCCACGGGGTTCGCTCCCGCAGCAGCGAGCCAGTTTCCGATTCCCATGAGCAGGGAAGCGGCAGGTAAAATGGAGACCGGCAACATGATCGACCGGCCAAGACGCTGTAAAAATCCTTTCATACTTGTTCCTTTCCTTGTTTATTATTTTTTCGCATCATTCCAATACTTAAAAAAAGAAATCTCTTCTTACTTATTTTATGAGAAAAAACGATTTTCCACAAAAAAAGCAAGAAAAAAGGGCAGCAGCGCTGCCCCCGGAAGTAAATCTATAAGCCGTGTTCTGTATTCAATAATCATCTGTCTCGCTTCTCCGTCACCGGAGAAGTCCAGCGATCTTTTCGAGCATGGCGAGCCACCATGTTTTATCTCTTGATCTTGCACCGAATGGGGTTTACAGGGCCAACATGTCTCCATGTTGCCGGTGAGCTCTTACCTCGCCTTTCCATCCTTACTCTTTCGAGCGGTTTCTTTCTGTTGCACTATCCTTAGAGTCGCCTCCACCGGACGTTATCCGGCATTCTGCTCTGTGGTGCACGGACTTTCCTCGAACCTGTCGCGATTATTCAACTTGCTTCCGCCCTGTATTATACCATAAGTTGCAGTGTACTCTGAAAGTCCCGGGGATCAGATGCTCTGTCGGGTGAAACGCACCTCGCCCGGAATCACTTGTTGGCGAATGTCGGGACAGAAGCTCTTGGAAATTTCCATGGCCCGTTGCATCACGGGAAATTCCGAGAAGAAATGGCCCAGGTCAATCAGGGTAAGCCCCTGTTGGATGGCTTCCAGAGCCTCATGGTACTTGATATCGGCGGTTACCAAGCAATCCGCATTCTTTTGCACCGCATCTTTGAGGAAGCTCATGCCGCTGCCTCCCACATTGGCAATGCGCCGGATCTTTTGGTCCGGATTTCCATAGAAAATCACCGAAACCGCAGAGAATTCCTTTTTCAGACGCTCCGCATAGCTCTTTAGGGTCGTTGGACTCTCCAGTTCGCCGATGACTCCCATTCCCTGAGAATATCGGGCATAGGGGAGGTGTGGGTCCCGCTCACAGAGCACTTGCCGGTGGCTGATTCCGCATTTCTCCGCCATGACCTCATTGACCCCGCCATCCACCAGATCCAGGGGCGTGTGGGAGGAATAGACCGCAATATGCTGCTCGATGCAGTCCATGATGGTCTGCTCCGCCTCTTCCCGGTCCGTGAGGCGGCTTACCGGATGAAAAAACGCGGGATGGTGGGTCACAATCAGATTCGATGCCGATTCGATACAGCCGGAAACCGCTGACTTGTTCAGATCCAAGGAAAAGACAATCCCCGTAATCTCTTCTTCCAGTCTACCAATTTGAAGACCGGAGTTATCCCAATCATATTGAAGACCCACAGGAACAATTTTTTCCCATTCTCTGGTCCACTGACGAATGTTCATTACAACTCCTTTCTCTCTTTGGCGTTCTCTCCGAATCCCTTCTCTTTTTTTGTAAATTCGAAAAGCAGTCGATCAATTTCCTCCTGTTGTCGGAGGATTCGTTGAAAGGCAGGATTTCCCCTTCCCCCAGACGGCGCACTCTCCTCCCACGAGTCCTGAATCGCCATGAGCTTCCTGCGATCCCGCTCCAACTTTTTCCGGAGTAGGGGGTGCTGTTTCTCCAAGAGCAGGGGGCCATACTGGGCAAAGAGGGGATTTTCCAAGGCTTTTGCATAAGCGACGTCCGCCGGTCGGTCAAGAAAGAGGCGAAAAATATCATAGAACTTCCCCTCTTCTTCCACCAGCTCCTCTTCGATCCGACCACCGAGCTCTACCAAGGTGTGACGAAACTCCTCCACATTTTTTTGGGGACTCAAAACCAGCACGCGAACGGAGGGCAGTCTTTCCAGCCCCTCCCGAAGAATCCGGGTCATGAGGCTCCCCCCCATGCCACTGATCACGATCCCCTCGCAGTCCTTCCAGGGTAGATCTTTCAGACCATCCGCAACGGCGGTCTGAATCTTATCCGCCACCGCCCGCTCCCGGGCGTTCCCCCGGCGAAGCTGCACCAGGGTTCCCTCCAGCTTGGCAAGCGCTTGGGGGCGGAGATCGGTTGCGAGCACCCTGTCAATGTCCGAGCGCCAAGCGAGACCCAAGGCGACATAGCCATGGTCGGTTCCCACATCGATGACCCGAGGGAGGGAGGGCATCTGATCGATCAGCTTTTGGATTCGCTTCCCCATCCTCTACTCCAAGAAGTCCTTGATGCGCTTGCTGCGGGTGGGATGCTTGAGCTTGCGGATTGCCTTGGCCTCGATCTGCCGGATGCGTTCTCGGGTTACCGAGAATTCTCTGCCGACTTCTTCCAGGGTTCGCGGCGTTCCATCCAGGAGGCCGAAGCGGAGCTCCAGCACCTTGCGCTCTCTCTCCGACAGGGTATCCAAAATGGAACCGAGTTCCTCTCGCAGCATCGTGAAGTTGGCTGCCTCATCCGGAGCAACGGCCGTATCATCCTCGATAAAGTCGCCCAGATGAGAATCTTCCTCCTCTCCAATCGGCGTCTCCAGGCTCACGGGTTCCTGGGCAATCTTACGCACGACGCGAACCTTCGCCACGTCGATGTTCATCTCCGCCGCAATCTCCTCGTTCGTCGGATCCCGATTTAGCTCCTGAAGCAGCTGTCTTTGGGCCCTGGAGAGTTTATTGATGGTTTCCACCATGTGAACGGGGATCCGAATCGTCCTGGCTTGGTCCGCAATTGCACGGGTGATTGCCTGCCGAATCCACCATGTCGCATAGGTGGAGAATTTAAAGCCCCGGTGGTAATCGAACTTTTCCACCGCCTTCATCAAGCCAAGATTTCCTTCTTGGATGAGGTCCAAAAAGCTCATGCCTCTTCCCACATAGCGCTTGGCAATGGAGACAACGAGACGAAGGTTGGTCTCCGCCAGGCGCTGCTTGGCCCGCGATCCCTTGCGAAGGATTTTCTTTAACCGGTCCCGATCCCCTTCGGTCAGTGCTTCGCCCATGAGAATGCGACGGGAGGTTGCCCCGCTCTCCTGAACATCCAGAAGATTTTCCATGTTAAAGGTCACATCTTCTCCCTGACGGAAGGCCTGGATTTTTAACCGTTCGGCTTCCAAGACCGCATAGTTGCTGATTTCATTCTCCGTTAGGGCATCTTTGGGGGCGATTTTCTTCAGACGCACGGTCATCTTATCCACGATGGTGTTGCGCTCGAAGAGAAGGCACCGCTCCTCCGCATCCAGCAGTCCCTTATCATTGAAGGGCTTCACCTTTTTCTCTTTGGCCAGATCGATGAGATCCTTTTGCCCCTCTTCCAAATCTTCTTGTTTCTTATACACACGTTCCACGGCAACGGTGATTTCCTGGGCATGTTCAAAGGCATACTCCGCCAACTTCTGTGCCTTTTTCGTCGCCCGATCTTCATCCAAGAGATAGGATAGGACGGCATCCTGAATCTGGCAGCAGTAATTCAGGCTGATTGCCTCTTCTTCGGTCATTTTCGCCCGGCTCAAGCGGCGGCGAATGTACCGCTCCACCATGCCCGCCACTCGAATCAACACATAGGGTTTGGACTCCGGCCCCGGCAGCTCCTCCGGATCCGCACCGAGCACATTCACGCTCAGGTTATTGAACCGGCGGAACTGGCCCTCCTCTTTGGCGGTCAGCTTTTCGTTTTTCTGGAGTTTCAATTCCAATTGGAGCAGAAGCTGGGCCTGTTCCACATTCACCGACTGCTTGCTCAGCTCAATCTCCTCGCGAAGATTGGGCTTTTCTCCGTGAAGCGCCTTCAGAGCAATGTCCGCATTTTCCATTCGTTTGGCAAGAAGAACTTCTTCCGCCGCGGTCAACAGGGGAACCCGACCGATCTCCTTCAGGTACATCTTCACCGGATCATCGACGGCGATGTTTTTCATGGACTTCATGCCGGAGCGAGCTTCTTTCTTATGAATCTCTTCGGCGACTTTGTCTACGTCCTCATCCAGATCATCTTCCGCATCAATATCCTCTTCGTCTTCCTCCTCATCCAGGAGGTCGTCATCCCGGTCGGACTCTTCCTCTTCCTCGGGAAGAAACTCCCCATCCTCTAACTCAATCCCATCATCATCCAGGAGCTTTACGATCTCCTGGCGATCATCGTCGTCCAATTGATTGTAACTCTCCACAGATTCGAAATCGTGCATGCTGTACTTATCATGGTTTTCCCGCGCAATTTTACGCAGTTCATCCATCACGTCCTGCTTAACTTCTTCGATATCCAGGGTATCCAGCTGTTTCTCTGCTTCGTAATCTTTCATTATACCCCCCTTTTCCTGCGCCTGAATGAGGCATCCAATTGCTTTAGTTCCTGCAAAATACTTCCCTGCTCCTCACGTGAGAGGTTCCCCTGCCGAAGCTGTTCCCGGAGAACTTCTTTTCGTTCCCGTGCTCGATAGCGAGCAATGCGGGCCATTAACTCCCGGGCGCTCTCCTTACGTTGAGAAAAACTCATCTCCTTGATGGCGAGCTCTCTTTCCTCCAGTCGATCCAGCACCTCCCGGACCTTATCGGCAACCGGGCTTTCCTTCATCCATTCTGTCTCTGGGGGAATTTTTTGCTCCCTCATCTGTTGAATGAGCTGGAGGACCCATTGGGCCTGTTCGGATTGAACAAAGTCCTCCTCCTCTTTTAGAAGGTCTTGTATTTCCTCTTCCATCATATAAAAGCGCAAAAATTCAATTTCTAAACGGTCTCTTTCTGATTCTCGATTTGCTGTATTCTTACCCAAAGATGCGGAATCCCTATAGGAACCCGTTGGAAAATCCTCCGGTTGGTTCCAGTAGACATCCTCTGCCTCCCCTTCCTCATAGGGAAACCCGTCATCCCTTGGGTCTTGCGCAGTGCTTTCTCCGTGCTCCCCATGATAGCGGTCCCTGCGTGCTTGTTTCTCTTCTTCTTTCTTCTCCTGCCTCTCCTTTTCTGCCAACACGTCTGCTTTTAAACTTTCAAAGTCAACGCCCAAGCGCCGGCTCACCCAGCGAATGCCCAGGTCCCTCTCCGCTTCCTGCTTGCGTTCCGCCAAAAAAAGGGTGGCCTGGCGGGTAAAGTCCAGGGTCTGATTGGGATCTTCCAGGTCATAGGAGGCGAGAAGGAGGTTGAGCTCAAAGGTCATGGGATCCACGGCTTCTTTAAGTTGGTCTTCATAGGCCTCGCTTCCATGGCTTTTGCAGTATTCATCGGGGTCTTCTCCGCCGGGTAAAAGGATCAGCTTGGGAATCACCTCTTCTTCGGCGAAGATATCGATGGCCCGGCGGGCAGCCTTGATCCCCGCTGAATCCCCATCATAACTGAGGTAGACCTTATGACCCAGTTTGTGAATCAAACGGGCCTGGAGATTGGTAAGAGAGGTGCCCAAACTTGCCATGGCACCCTCCACGCCGTGATAGGAGAGGGCGATCACATCCATGTATCCTTCCACGAGGATGACCCGGTCACTGAACTCGGGACTCCTTGTCCTGTGGATTCCATAAAGGTTCTCTCCCTTATGAAAGATTTCCGATTCCGGCGAGTTCAAATACTTGGGCTGACTGTCGTCCAAAACCCGCCCTCCGAAGCCGATGACCTTTTTCTGTCGGTTGATGATGGGAAACATCAGGCGCTGACGAAAGCGATCATAGTAGCCGGTTCCCCGATTGGAGCGAGAGATCAGTCCCAGGGCCAAAAGATCCTCTGCGGAATACCCTTGCTCCGTTAGGTAGCTGTAAAGCTCATTGCCACTTCCCCCTGCATACCCCAGCATAAAGTCGTTGATGATATCGGCTCGGTATCCCCTTCGCAAGAGGTATTGCTGGGGACGGCGATTGGTAAGAAGCTGTTTGTAATAAAAGAGCATGGTCTTCTCATTGATCTCATAGAGCCGCTTCCGATAGGCGGTTTTTTGCTGGTCTCCTCGGCTTTCCTCCAGGGGGATTCCATACTTATCCGCAAGGAAGCGCACCGCATCCGGAAAGTCCAGGTGCTCCATCTTCATGATAAAACTGATTCCGTCCCCATGTTCCCCACAGCCAAAGCACTTGAAACTGTTCCGCTCGGGGGTCACAAAAAATGAGGGCGTTTTCTCATGGTGAAAGGGGCAGCAGGCTTTTAGGTTTTTCCCGGTGCGTTTCAGGGTGACATATTCTCCGACCAGCTCTTCAATCTGCACGGCATCCTTCACCCGCTGCACACTCTCATCGGAAATATAGGTCATGCTTGCTCCTTTCGATTCGTTACATCTTGGTCCACGCTTGCGGAATAAAAAGTTCCTTATAGGTGCGAATCAGATACGCGTCGGTCATTCCCGCGATGTAATCGGTCACCTTTCTCTCATCGGATTCCTGCCGATGACTACCCGTGTACAGGGCCAGATGGCTTTCCGGAAGTCGGTCCATATGGTTCACATAATAGGCGAAAACATCTTCGATAATATGGTAGAGCTTCTGATTTTCGCTCTTCACCAAGGCGTTGGTATAGACCCGGTCTCCCATAAAGGCTCGAAGAATTCGGGAGGCCTTGTAGTAAGGCTCCGCCATTTGAATCTCGTTGGATCCTTCGCTTGCCTCTACGACGGCATGGACCATGGCATCAATCCGATCCGAGGCCGTGTGGCCCAAAATCCGGGTGGCTTCTTTGGGAAGATCCTCTTCCCTTAGAACTCCCGCTCGAATGGAATCATCGATATCGTGGTTCACATAAGCGATTCGATCCGCAAACTTGATGAGTCTTCCTTCGGGAGTCTGGGCTCTTCGACTGCCCGTGTGGTTTTCAATCCCGTCCAGGACCTCCCAGGTCAGGTTTAGGCCCACTCTTCGCGGCGTGGCCTCTAAAAATTCCAAGACACGGACGGACTGCTCATTGTGACAAAAGCCGGGAACCAGCTCTTGCAACACATGTTCTCCCGCATGCCCAAAAGGCGTGTGACCCACATCATGCCCCATGGCAATCGCCTCAACTAGGTCCTCATTCAGCTGCAGGGCGCGTGCCATGGTGCGCCCTATCTGCCCCACCTCCAAGGTATGGGTTAAGCGGGTTCGATAATGATCCCCTTCCGGGGAAATAAACACCTGTGTTTTATGCTTTAATCGTCGAAACGTCTTGGAATGAAGAATGCGGTCCCGATCCCTTTGAAAATCGGTGCGGAATTCATCTTTCTCTTCGGGAGTCCGCCGTCCCCGCGTCTCATCGGCAAAGCTGGCATAGGGCGCTAAAAAACGGTGTTCCTCTTCTTCTCTGCGTTGGCGTATTGTCTGGGCCATACTCTCCCCCTTTCCCTGCTTCTATAGATACCCCGGAGACGTAAAAAGGAGCAGATCGCTCTGCTCCAAACCAGGAAAAATTTTCCGGGTAGAACGTCCTAGGATTATTCGGAGGTGCTCCTGCGAATCTCCTCTCCGAGCTCTTTCCGCAAGCCGCTGATGATCTGCGCCGCCGTCTGTTCAATGGTGGAATCGGAAACATTGATCACGGGACAGCCCAAGCGATCAAAGACCTCCTTCGCATAGACCAGCTCCTTGTCAATCCTGCCATCTTCCGCATACGAGGAGTCCGCCGCCAAGCCCAAAAGGCGAAGCCGTTCCCTCCGAATCTCATTCAACCGACCGGGCGAGATGATTAGGCCTACAATTCTTCGGGGATCCACCCGGTCCAGCTCGGGAGGCAAGGAAAACTCCGGCACCAAGGGAAGATTCGCCACCTTATATCCTTTCGTCGCCAGGAGCATGGACAGGGGCGTTTTTGAGGTCCGAGATACCCCAAGAAGGACGATGTCCGCAAGCAACAGGCCCCGAGGATCCCGTCCGTCATCATAGCGAACCGCAAACTCGATGCCGGAAATTTTCTCGAAATAGGCAACGTCCAGCTCGCGAATCAGGCCCGGCTTCCTTTCCGGCTTCTCCCCCGTTAATTTTTCCACGACGGCAAGCGGTTCGGAAAACAGGTCAACCACCGGAATGGACCGCCGCGCGCATTCCTCATTCAGGGCTTGCCGCTGGCGTTCCATCACAATGGAGTGGAAGACAAGAACCGGTTCCTGTGGAAGACCCTTTTGAAAGATCCCACGAACCTGTTGCTCCGTTTCCACCTTCATAAAGCGACGGACCTCCGCCTGTAGCTCCGGAAACTGGCTCAATACCGCATGAGCCATTGCCTCTGCGGTCTCTCCTGTGGAATCCGAAACAATATAAACGGAAACGGGTATCATCATTCCTCCTAACCTGGTTTAGCGCTCTTCCCGAACAATCCGGTCCGGCAGGAAGAGGCTCGTAATCACCTCTTGAATCCGTGCCATCAGCGCCAGTCGAGCCTGTCGTAAGGTCGGATCCTCCACCATGATCATGGTGGAATCCATGTAGTCATTCACCTGCGGCATCCAGCGGCTCAGGGCCTCCAGGGCCTCTTGATAGTGGCCGCGATGGATTTCCTCCTTTGCTGCATCCAGCTGAGAGAAACTGGCATAAAAGGCTTTATCCTCTTCTTGAAGGACATCCTCCGAAAGCTCCGTCGTCTCCGCATTCTTGGCCATGTTTCCCACTCGAAGGAAGCTGGTGGTCGTCTGATAGTTTTCATCTTGGTCCAGGAATTCCTTCACCGCTTTGGTGCGTCGGAAGCAGGAAACCAAATCCTTATCCTTGGTGGCGATCACGGAATCGACGACGTCGTAGCGATAGCCCAATTCCAAGAGCTTATTCCTGAGCCTTCCGCCAAAGAATTCTTCGACCCGGCCCATGACTTCCTCATAGTCAAAGACCAGCCCCCGATTCTCTACATAGAGAAGCAGTGCATCCCGGAAGCTTTCCGTGAGGTCCACATGGAGCTTTTGCTTGAGCATGATGTCAATGACGCCGATGGCGGCTCGCCGCAGACCAAAGGGATCCTGCGAGCCCGTCACTTCCACGTTAATGGCAAACATCCCCGCCAACAGGTCAATCTTATCCGCCAATGACAGAATCGTTCCCGAGGTCGTCTGCGGCAGGGATGCCCCCGAAGAAACGGGCATGTACTGCTCCTCGATCGCCTGGGCAACGATGGGAGACTCGCCGGCCTTTTCCGCGTAAATGCGGCCCATGACCCCCTGCAGCTCGGTGAATTCCACCACCATCTTGGTCACTAGGTCCGCCTTGGAAAGGTGGGCGGCCCGGACGACGTTATCGGTGGTGTCCTGCCCTAATGAGAGCCCCGTGCTCAGCTGCGCAACGAGTTTCTCCAGCCGATGGGTTTTATCCAGCATGGTCCCCAGCTTTTCATGAAAGGTAAGACCTTCCAGTTCCTGCACATAATCCTCCGGGGACTTCTTCAGATCCTGGTCAAAGAAGAATTTTGCATCTTCCAACCGAGGAACCAGCACCTTTTCATTGCCCTCTTGCACATTCTCCAGACCTTGCTCATCGCCGTTTCGTACCGAAAGGAAATAGGGGAGAAGTTTTCCCTGGTCATCAAGCACCGGGAAATAGCGCTGGTGATCCTTCATGGGGGTGATAATCACCTGAGCGGGGAGCTCCAAATACTCCGAGGGAATATTTCCCAGGAAGGGCGTCGGATACTCCACAATGTGAACCACCTCCGCCAGCAAGACCGGATCATCCATCGGGTGGCCGCCCTTTTCCCGTGCCAACCGGTTCATACCCCGGATAATGCGGTTTTCCCGTTCCTTTTCGCTGACAATGACATAGTTTTCTTCCAACAGCTTTTCATAGTCCTCGATGTGGTTGACGGTTATCGAGTCTTTGCCTAAAAAGCGATGCCCCCGCGTCAGATTGGAAACGGGGATGCCCTCCAGCTCAAAGGGCAAGACCCGATCGTTGTACAGGGACAAAATCCAGCGGATCGGTCGAAGGAACTGCAGGTTCTTTCCGCCCCAGCGCATGGACCGAGGATTGGAAATGCGACGGATGACCTGCGGTGCCACCTCCGCCAGGATGCTCTCCACGGAAAGTGCCTCTTTTTTGATCCGGGCGAACACATACTCCTCTTTTCCCTTTTGCTCCCGGAAAAGATCGGTCTCCTCCAGCCCCTTGCTTCGCATGAAGCCTTGCAGCGCTTTCGAGGGATTTCCTGCCGCATCATAGGCGATTTTCACAGCGGGACCTCTCACAATTTCCTCTTGGTCCTGGTCCTCCTGTTTCGGATTTTCCAGCCAGATGGTAAAACGCCGGGGTGTGCTTTCGATGCGAAATTGATCAATCGTGAGGCCTTCCTTGGTGAGAAGGTCCCGGAAGAGATGAGCAAACTGCTCCTTCGTGGATGCGATAAAGCGAGAAGGAAATTCCTCCACACCGACTTCCAACAGATATCTATTCATGGCTTTCCTCCCCCTGCTTTAAAAGCGGATGCCCGATGGCTTCCCGCTTCTCCACGTATAACTGTGCGACCTTTCTCGCTAAGTCACGCACGCGTTGAATATAATGACTCCGCTCGGAAACGGCAATCGCCCCGCGGGCATCCAGCACATTGAAGGTGTGGGAGCATTTCAGCACGTAATCATAGGCCGGATAAATAAGCTTGTGATCCAGCTGCGCATTGGCTTCTTTTTCATATTCATCAAAGAGCATGTGAAGGAGGTCCACGTTTGCCGTCTCAAAGGAATATTTCGAATTCTCGTATTCGGGCAAATGGAAGAGGTCCCCATAGGTAAGATGGTCATCCCAGGCGAGGTCATAGACGTTGTCCACTTCCTGGATATACATGGCAATCCGTTCCAGTCCCATGGTGATTTCTCCGGATTCCGGATTTAAGGAAATTCCTCCGACCTGTTGGAAGTAGGTGAATTGGGTGATTTCCATACCGTCTAACCAGACTTCCCAGCCGACGCCCCAGGCTCCCAGGGTTGGAGATTCCCAGTTATCCTCTACGAAACGAATGTCATGTTCCTTGGGATTAATGCCGATCACTTCCAGGCTCTTCAGATAGAGATCTTGGATGTCCGCCGGAGCGGGCTTCAGAATAATCTGGAGCTGGTGGTGCTGATAAAGGCGGTTGGGATTTTCCCCATAACGGCCGTCCGCGGGACGCCGAGAGGGCTCCACATAAATCACCTTCCAGGGCTCGGGCCCCAAAACCCGCAAGAAGGTGTTGGGATTCATGGTCCCTGCGCCCTTCTCGATGTCATAGGGTTCCAGGACACTGCAGCCTTGGTCAGCCCAATAAGCTTTTAATCTTGAGATCATTTCCTGCAAATTCATTCTTTCCTCCGATCCGTTCTCGGTCGATTCTAGGACATAAGTTCCAACTGCCGGAGCAGGGATCGACTCTTGAACGACTCTTTTCCGGTGTGAATACAAAAATATCGAAAGCATAAGTCGGTTACCCGACGGATAGTTTCTTTTTGAGACATTTTTACGCTATTCCTGATTATAGCAGAAAAAGGCTCTAATATATAGCTACAGAGCAGCCGGTAGCTCTCTTGCTCTAAGGCAAAGCCCGAGGAACCCATGGCATGGTCCTCACAGACCACCCCGCCTTGCAGGGGATCAAACTGAAAGTTCCGGTCCACCGGCTTCCCGCAGGTCATACAGGCCGACAGGGTGGGTCGAAAGCCCAGAACACTGGAAAGCTTCAGGAGAAACGCACCGATCAGGGCACTCAAGGCTGCTTCTCCCTCTGCGTCTTCCGCGGCAGAAAGGGCTTTCTGCAGTAAAGGAAACACACTCGGATCCTCTTCTTCGAAGAGCACCGCGGAGAGGCACTCCATAAAAAAGCCGGCACTGCTCATCTTACCCAGCGACCGGCGAAGACCGATATGGGCATCGAGGAGCAGGCCGTCCTTTAAATAGTAGCTGCTTCGCCCCTGCACGAGATTGTACTCCCCTTCGACGAAGCGCTCCGAAAGGTTTAAAACGCGGCTTTTATTTCGTTTCGCTCCGCGTGCAAAGAAGGAGACGCGGCCTCGTTCCTTCGTGAGCAGGTCCACCATTCGCGAAGATTCCTGCACATCGTAAACATTGAGAACAATTCCATGCAGTCCTGACAGGTCTTCTTTACTCATAGCCAAACTGTTTCACCTTGTTCTTCTTCCGCCGCCAATTTTTCTCCACCTTCACCCAGAGCTGTAGGTTCACGGGGCAGTCCAAAAGATGGACGATATCCTTTCGGGCCTCGCTTCCCACGGTCCGCAGCATGGCCCCTCGCTTGCCGATGACCATGCCCTTGTGCGATTCCTTTTCGCAGTAGATGGTGGCATAGATGTCCGCCATCTTCTTATCCTGCCGGTAGGACATCTTAGTGACCTCCACGAAAATTCCATGTGGAATTTCGTCTTCCATGTGAAGTAGGAGCTTCTCCCGGATCATCTCGCTGATCACAAAGCGTTCGTTGCGATCGGTCATCATGTCTTCCGGATAGTACATGGGTCCCTTGGGGCTGTAGACATAGAGCAGATCCAGGAGTTCGGATAATCCCAATCCATCCTTCGCGGAAATCGGCAAGATCCGGTCAAAAAGGTCAAAATCGCGGTAGGTCTGCTCCAGGTCCCTCAGCTCCTCCTCTTTGCACTCCTCCCTCTTATTCAGCAGGAGGATCATCGGAAGCTGTTTCCGCTTTTTGAGTCGACCGAGCTCCTCCACAATCTGCCGGTCCAATTTTCCGAAATATTGGCTGCTATCCACAACCAGCAGACAAAGATCCACATCATCCAGGGCCGTTCTTGACATTTTTAGCATCGCCTCCCCCAGCTCATTTCGAGGGATTTGAATGCCCGGTGTGTCTTTAAAAACCAACTGCATCCGTTCATCGGTGTAGATCAGAGGAATCTGATTCCGCGTGGTCTGGGGTTTATCCGAGATAATGGAAATTTTCTCACCCAGCAGGGCGTTCGCCAGGGTCGACTTTCCCGCATTGGGACGGCCGATGACCGCGATAAAGGCGGAGTGAAAGTCCTTTTTTTTTCGAACCTCCGCATCGGCATCCGGCTCCCCTTGGGACAGGGTTCCCCCCTCATGAAGCGGATGCGGCCCCTCTGCCAACTGCGGAAAACCCAGCCGGGTCATGATGCGTTCTTCCCGGCTTCGCATCTCCTCCTGGTCCTCTTCGGTCAGATGATCATATCCTAAAAGATGGAGGAAGGAATGGACCGCTAAGTAAGCCGCCTCGCGGTCGGTCCCATGACCGATCTCCCGAGCCTGCTCCCGGATCTTCTCCACATTGAGCACAATATCCCCCAGGGGAATTCTCTCCTCCTCCCCTAAGAGGCCCTGCCGGTCTCCCTGAAAAAAGCCCTCCAATTCTTCCGGCTCAAAGGCGGGAAAACTCAACACATCAGTCGTCGCATCCACGTTGCGGTATTGCCGGTTCAGGCTCCGCATCTCCTCCCCGTCCACGAAACGGAGGGAGAGTTCCAGATTCCCTTTCAGCTCCTCTTCTTCACCGGCCAGCCGAAGGGCTTCGGAAAGCAGGTCCTGACAGTCCTCTTCCGGAGACAAGGCCTCGTCATCCGGGGTGATGAGCAGGTGTAAGAGAAAGGAATGCTCCCCCCGACTATTTTCTTGCCCCTTTATTGTCTTTTCCTTTTCCATCATTTTTATCCTCATACCGTTCAAAGGCGTCAATAACCCTTTGTACCAAGGGATGGCGTACCACATCTGCCCGGTTGAACCGACAGAAGGCAACCCCCTCCACATTTTTCAATATGCGCTGAATCACCTGAAGACCCGACTTCTTCCCGGAGGGAAGGTCCACCTGTGTCACATCGCCCGTGATTACCGCCTTGGATCCATAGCCCAGGCGGGTCAAAAACATCTTCATCTGCTGCGTCGTGGTATTCTGTGCCTCATCTAACACGATGAAGGAGTTGTCCAGCGTTCGTCCTCGCATGTATGCCAGGGGAGCGACTTCGATCTGGCCCCGCTCCTTTAGCTTCAGATAGGTGTCTCCCCCCAAAATCTCGTAGAGAGCATCGTACAGGGGGCGCAGATAGGGATCGATCTTCTCCTGAAGATCTCCCGGAAGAAAGCCCAGGCTCTCCCCCGCCTCCACGGCCGGTCGCGTCAAAATAATCCGATTCACCTCATTGCTCTTGAAGGCCTTGATGGCCATGGCCATCGCCAGATAGGTCTTTCCCGTTCCCGCCGGTCCGATGCCGAAGGTAAAGCCATTCTTGGCAATGGCATCCACATACCGCTTTTGTCCCAGGGTTTTCGCCCGAATGGGTTTACCGTGAGCCGTTGAGACAATCACATCTCGGAGGATTTCCCCAACCGGCACATCATCTGCGGCGTTGGACATGCTCACCAGATAACTCACTTCCGCCTTGCTGATGAAACCCTGCCGCTCAATCACAGAAACCATGCCCGCCATGACCTGTTGGGCATCCTCCACGGCATAGGGTTCCCCGCTAATCTGAATGCGGCCCTCACGCAGATGAATATCCACGCCTAAGTCCTTCTCGATGAGCTTCACATTTCCATCCAGTTCGCCAAAGAGCGCCGCAATGACTTCTTGCCGCTCCTCGGGAAAGGTTCTTGTCTCAGACATAGTCCTCCTTTATTCTTCCTTGCTCCCGCAATCCGGGAGTTCCTCCGTTTTATCAGCCCTATTTTACCATAAGAAAAGGACCACCGATGCTTGCCGCAGGGTGGTCCTTCTTTGTATTTTCACTGCCTGTAGTCCATGAGAGACTACTTGTTTGCCTCTTCTTGTGCTTTCTCATGGTCAAAGTCATCCAGGACCTTGTCCAAGAGCTTCTCATCTACCAGATACGGCAGGGAGATGATGCCGCGCTTCTCCTCGTTGAACTGGGTAGCAACTTCCATCGCATGTTCATTTCTTGCCCAGTTACGGCGAGCCACGCCGCTGATTACATCCCAGGAAAGGGAGAGTTTGATGATTTCATCGACCCGTTCGGAGCCATCCAAAACCAGACCGAATCCACCGTTGATTGCCTTACCGATTCCAACGCCGCCGCCGTTATGGAGAGCGCAAAGGCTCATGCCACGAGCAGCGTTTCCTGCAAAGCATTGTACCGCCATGTCGGCCATCACATTGGATCCATCCTTGATGTTGGAGGTCTCACGGAAGGGCGAATCGGTACCCGATACGTCATGGTGGTCACGACCCATCATTACGGGGCCAATCTTGCCTTCGCGAACCAATTCGTTGAAGCGGAGAGCGATCTTCACACGACCCACCTCATCCTGGTAAAGGATACGAGCCTGGGTTCCAACCACCAGCTTGTTCTTCTTGGCATCGCGAATCCAGTTGTAGTTATCCAGATCCTGGTAACGACGATCCTTGTCGATGCATTCCATTGCGGCCCGGTCGGTGGCATCCAGATCCTCTTCCTTTCCGCTCAGGCAAACCCAACGGAAGGGACCGTAGCCGTAGTCAAAGAGCAAGGGTCCCATGATGTCTTCCACGTAAGAGGGCCAGATGAACCCATCTTTATCATCCACACCGTTCTTGGAAATTTCCTTGACGCCGGAGTCGAAGACGGCCTTCATGAAGGAGTTGCCGTAATCGAAGAAGTAGGTTCCCTTCGCGACCAATTTCTCGATCACTTCGAAGTGGCGGCGAAGGGTCTCGTTGACCAATTCCACAAATTTCTTCTTGTCGGTTGCAAGTAATTTGGTGCGCTCTTCAAAGCTGATACCGA
Source organism: uncultured Tissierellia bacterium (assembly GCA_937923265.1). Taxonomy (GTDB): domain Bacteria; phylum Bacillota; class Clostridia; order Tissierellales; family Peptoniphilaceae; genus CALAJY01. The sequence goes on along the minus strand of CALAJY010000050.1, from coordinate 47,106 downwards.
CCGGGCAATAGCCGCCATTGTAAGCATTGTGGCATGAGGTCTGGTCAGAGAGCAAGTCAATATGGATGTCCTTCTTCTCGATGTATTCCAGAAGGTCCACGATGTTTCCCAGATAAGCAATGGAAAGGGTCTTCTTGTTCTTTACCGCATCCTGTGCCCACTCCAGGGCTTCGTCCAGGTCATCCGTCATGCGGTCAATCCAGCCCTGCTCCAAGCGGGTATCGATTCGGGACTTGTCAACCTCCGCGATAATGGATACCGCACCGGCAATATCCGCCGCTTTTCCCTGAGCACCCGACATACCGCCCAGACCGGAGGATACGAAGAACTTGCCGTTCAGGTTGGCATCGTTGGAAAGGCCCAGTTTCAAACGGCCGGCATTCAACAGGGTGTTGTAGGTTCCATGGACGATGCCCTGGGGTCCGATATACATCCAACCACCGGCGGTCATCTGTCCATAGTTGGCAACTCCCATTTCCTCCGCGATTTCCCAGTCGTCCAGATTGTCATACTCGCCAATCATCAAACCGTTGGTGATGATAACGCGAGGTGCGTTTTTGCGGGATTTGAAAAGTCCGAGAGGATGACCCGATTCCATAACCAGGGTCTCGTCATCATGAAGTTCCTCCAGGTATTTCTTGATCATGCAGTACTGCATCCAGTCATGGCAAACCGAACCGGTTTCTCCGTAGGTTACCAATTCATAAGGATACAGGGCAACGTCAAAATCCAAGTTGTTATCGATCATAACCTGGAGGGCCTTGCCTTCGATGCAGTTCCCTTTGTACTCATCGATGGGCTTTCCATAGATGGCGCCCTCCGGACGGAAGCGGTACCCATAGATTCTTCCCCGTGTGGTGAGCTCTTCCAAAAACTCGGGAATCAACTCCTCGTGATACTTTTCGGGAATATAACGAAGGGCATTCTTCAAAGCCGTTCTTGTCTGGTCCTTATTAAGACGGAATCCTCTGTGAGGAGCTCGCCGAATCTTGGGATCAAATTTCTTCTTTGGCGGCAAATAATCCAACTTAATTTGTCTCGCCTGTTCCATTTTTTCTTGTAAACTCATTTCCACCTCCTATTGAAATAACCTGCGAGAAAAAGATTTCCCGCTTTCAATCAGAAAACAGCAGTTTCTACGCAACTCTCATTTTACTTTATGAAAACGATGTTGTCCATGCTAACAGGGAATAAATCGCACGTAAAAGGCACTTTCGTCTATAATGGAATTGTTCAAACGTCATCCATGCAAAAGTTTGGAGGAGAAAAAGGAGGATTAGCTTGATTTGTGATCGGATTTTGATTCATTTTAACGAACTGTTCCAACCCAATGACCCGGGTCATCCTTTAACCGGGGAGGAATTGAATAAAGCACAGGTATTGAAAAACGCTTTTGTCGGTTTCAAAGACGGAAAAATTGCTGCCGTGGGAGAGGGGGAAGCCTACAAGGACTACGCCGATGACAAGACGGAAATCGAGGATTACGAGGGTTCTGTAGCCACGCCCGGACTCATCGATGCCCACACGCACCTGGTGTTTGGCGGATCACGGGAAAACGAGTTCGCCATGAAGCTGGAGGGAATGGAATATCTGGATATTCTCAACGCCGGTGGCGGCATCCTGTCCACGCTGAAGGCGACCAAGGAAGCAAGCTGCGAGGAGCTCTACAAAAAGACCAAAAAGCTGGTTGAACACATGATGGTCCACGGGGTAACCTGCGTGGAAGCAAAAAGCGGCTATGGCAACACCTGGGAGATCGAGGAAAAGGAGCTTAAGGTCATCAACAACCTGGGCAAGGATACCCCCATGGAGGTGGTCCCGACCTTTATGGCGGCCCACGTGATCCCCGAGTCCCGAAAGGATAATCCCGATCAATATGTCGATGAAGTGATCGACATGATGCCCAAGGTCATGGAAAAAGGCTATGCGGAATACTGCGATGTCTTCTGCGAAAAGGATGTCTTCACGGCAGAACAGTCCAAGCGAGTCCTGGAAGCGGCGCGTGAGCATGGGATGAAACTGCGCATTCACTCCAATGAGATTGAGAGCATCGGTGGCATTGAGGTCGCCAATGAATTAAAGGTTACCTCTGCCGAGCATTTGATGAACATCTCGGACAAGGAGATTCAGCTTCTTGCGGATGCTCAGGTGATTGGGAACCTCTTGCCCGGCACCACCTTCTCCCTTCTCAAAGACACCTATGCCCCCGCGAGAAAGATGGTGGAAGCGGGCATGCCCATCACCCTCTGCACCGATGCCAATCCGGGATCCTGTCCCACCGCCAATCTGCAATTCATCATGCAGTTGGGCTGCATGATGATGAAGCTAACCCCCATCGAGGTGCTGAATTGTGTCACCGTCAACGCCTCCTACAGCGTGGGAAGAGAAAAGACCATGGGAAGCTTAAACCCGGGAAAGAGAGGAAACCTCTCCATTTTCGATTGCCGGAGCCTGGACTATCTCCTGTATTTCTTTGCCACCAACCTCTGCAAGGCGGTGTATGTAGATGGTAAAAAAGTCGTGAAAGATCGGCAGTGGGTATAAGCGAAAACATTCCAATAAAAAATCCCGAGAGCAAGGCTCTCGGGATTTTTGTTTTGGCTTTTTCCACTAACGGGATTGAAGGGCTAGTTGAATCTCCTTATCCTTCTCTTCCACCTCTTTGATGGCCTTTGCCATCTTCTCTTCCATCTCCTTCACGTAGGCTTCATCCTTTACGCTCTTCAGATTGATCTTTACGTTCTCCAGCGCAGAGAAGAAGGCAACGCGTAGGTTCATGGCACCCACGGAAACGTCCGAAAGGGCGGACGCATTTCCCTTCTGGGCCAACGTTACCGCGGAAGGATAGACCTCCAGGGTCTTTAATGCCAAGGACATGGGAACAGAAATCGCTGCTCGATAGCCCTCCTGAATTTTCGCAGACCGAGCCTTCTTCTCCTCCTCCGTTTCCTTCGGCATGGCAAAAGCTTCCACAACACCGTCGAACGAAGAGGCATCCTCATTAATGGCCTGGACAAACTCATCTTTCCACCGGTTGTTCTTCTTGCCGATTTCCTGCATCTCCTCTTCCACATCCTGGTATTTTTTCTTGCCCGTGGTCAACGCCGCGACCATGGCGAAAAGAGAAGCAGCTAAGCTGGCGTTCAAAGCCGCCACAGATCCGCCACCGGGGGTCGGCGTCTTCTTTGCCAATTCCTCATTAAAACCTTGAATGGTGAGTTCACTGAGTTGGGTCATCTTATTCTCCAATCAAGAGGTTTTCAACGACTTGATCCATCTGCAGGTCCTCAATCTGCAGATAGTAGGAAGCGGTGTCGATCAATGCCTGAAGGGGAACTAAGCCGATCAGCTCCGAATTTGCGATGCTCACTCCATAACGACGCGCTTCCATCTTTACCATCTCATAGGCCTGATAGATCGCGGTTTTGCGGAAATCCACGAGGTTCATGGAAACCTGGACCTGGTGTTTCTCTTCCAAAGCAAGCCCGATGGCCTTGACAGAGTGAAGACCCCCACTGATGTGGCGAACTTTCCGAGCAATCTTGTCCGCAATCTCCTTGTCCTCGGTGCGGAGATTGATGTTGAAGGCGATGAGGTGGAAACGGGCACCCACTGCGGTGCAACCGGACTTCTCATTCATCTCTGCGGGACCGTAATCCGGCTTCCAATCGGGATCCTTGATCTTTTCAAAGAAGCCTTCGTATTGGCCCTTACGAACCTTGGCCAGGTTCTTTCTCTTCTTATCCTTGGCAGCATCCTCGTACATGTAGACGGGGATTCCCATCTCTCCGATGGCCTTTCCAACCTCGTTGGCATACTCCACACACTCATCCACCGTAACATCCGTGATGGGTACGAAAGGAACCACGTCCGTGGCTCCCATGCGGGGATGGGCTCCCTCATGTTTCGACATATCGATCAGTTCGGAAGCAACCTTTACGGATTCAATCACGGCCTTAATAACCGCTTCCGGCTCTCCGATGACCTCGATCACGGTCCGGTTATGATCCTTATCGGGCTGATAGTTTAACAGTTTGACATTTTCCTTGGCACGAAAGCATTCCACAATCTTATCGATTTTTTCCTCATCGCGGCCTTCCGAATAGTTGGGTATACACATTACTCTTTTCATAGAGAATATCCTTTCTAAACACACAAATTCCCCAGTCCCTTGGGGCCGGGGAATTCCCGCCTTGAATTAGAGTTCGAAGATAACTTGCTTTTCTACTTCATCCAATACCTTGCCGGCCTTGAGGCCGTTGGTAATCTTCTCCAATTCGTCATACATTTCAATCTTAGCATCTTCATCGATGAAATCTACCAGTTTACGAACCTCATCGTAGGCAATCTGGGTTCCCTTGCCTAACTTCCGGTCCTTGGAGTCTTCCTTGACATCCCGACGCAGGTCGATTGCCTGGCAAGCCGCCATGATTTCCGTGGCAACCACTCTCCACACATTGTCCACGATTTCACGCGCCTTACGAGCGGCATGAGATCCCATGGAAACCAAATCCTCCTGGTTTTCGCAGGTCGGAATCGAATCCACACTGGCAGGATGTGCCAACACCTTGTTCTCCGAAACAATCGCCGCGCAGCTGTACTGGGTGATCATGAATCCGGAGTTCAGACCGGGATGGCTTACCAGGAAGGAAGGCATATCCGACAGTGCATGGTTCATCAAGCGCTCAATGCGACGCTCGCACACATCTCCGATTTCCGCAACACCGATTCCCAAGAAGTCGAAGGGCTGTGCCATCAACTCACCATGGAAGTTTCCGCCACTAATGACCTCATCTTCCGAGATGATGATGGGGTTATCGGTTGCGGAGTTGATCTCAATTTCCACTTTCTCCTTGACATAACGGATGGTGTCCTTGCTGGCTCCATGAATCTGGGGCATGCAACGCAGGGAATAGGCATCCTGTACGCGCAGCTCCGCGGTGTGGGTTGCAAAGGTGGATCCGTCCAACAGCGAACGTAGGTTCTTTGCCGTGTTCAATGAGCCATCATGAGGACGAATCTTGTGCAGGTCTTCATAGAAAGCATCGACAATTCCACGGTGTGCTTCAATCGAAAGAGCGCCGGCGATGTCTGCCAATTTTGCCAGACGGATCGCATCATAGGTTGCCAAGGCTCCGACCGCAGTCAGCACGGAAGTTCCGTTAATCAAAGCCAATCCTTCCTTTGCTGCCAACTGAATCACTTCGATCCCGGCTTTCTCCATCGCTTCTTTTCCGGAGAGCAATTCTCCCTGGTAAAACGCTTTTCCTAAGCCCAACATGGGAAGAACCATATGAGCCAAGGGAGCTAAATCGCCAGATGCGCCGACCGATCCTTTTTCCGGAATCATCGGCGTAACTCCCTTGTTGAGCATATCCAACAGGGTGTTGATCGTCGACATCCGGATGCCGGAAACGCCCTTGAGCAGGGAATTGATACGGATTAACAGAATGGCACGAACCACTTCCTCCGGGAAGGGACGTCCGTAACCGCAGGAATGTGTCCGAATCAAATTCTCCTGAAGCTGGGCATTATCCTCTTTGGAAATGGATACATTGCAAAGAGATCCAAAGCCGGTGGTCACACCGTAAACCACTCTCTCTTCTTCGACAATGCTTTCCACGATTTTACGTGACCGCTCTACATCCTCTACACTGGCAGGATCGATAGATACTTTGGCGCCCTCACGGCTTACTGCGATTAACTGTTCCAGTGTCAAATCTCTACCATTTAAAACGATTTCCATGAGACCTCCTTTAGGTTCTATCTTCTTGCTTTCGGCGGCCCTAAGATTTCTTTCCAGAGCATGGCCGACCGAATTACTCGTTTCTTCTCTTGCTTGGAAAGCTCACGTACATTTTGGATTATAACACGTGAATCCTTTTCATGGGAAATATTCCGAATACTTTTTTCTTGCCTTCTTTGGACTTCTGTATTCACGCGGGTTTCAAAGGCTCTCTGTTCCTCTTCCCCCAGCAGCCGGCTTTCGCGGGTCTCCTGACAGTAGCCGGATTCCTCCACAAGGGTTCTTTTCTGTGCAATGGAAAGCTTCCATTTGGGACGTTCCCGAACGGGCGCCTTCCCGGGATCATGATTCGGTGTTCCCTTTGTTCCTTCCCCCCCCGAGATCGGCCGCTTCATGGAAGCCGTCCCAAAGAAGAGCCGGTTGAGAAGGGAAAGGAGATCTTCCTCCCCTTCCTTGGCATAAAACAAATTGAGATTTTCTTCCTTCCTCCCATTCTGCTTGGGATACTTCAAGTTCTTTCGCTCATGAAGGGATCGTACTTTTTGTTCCATCAACTGCCGGCGCTGTTCCCGCGTAACGGATTTAAAGTCCTTTTGGCTACCCGTCATAATGAACCGCCTCTCCGCTTACTGTTGATCCTTATCATCCTGCAGGTTCTCCACCCGATCTCCGGCCAGAGATTCTCTCATCTTCGTGTCGGAGATGATATTTTTCATATTATAGTAGTCCATGGCACCGAGATTTCCGGATCGAAGCGCCTCGGCCAGTGCCATGGGCACCTCTGCCTCCGCTTCCACGACCTTTGCCCGCTGGCGACGAATCTCCGCTATCATCTCCTGCTCGGAAGCCACAGCCTGTGCACGGCGCTCCTCCGCTTTTGCTTGCGAGATCTGCTTATCCGCTTCTGCCTGCTCCGTCTGCAGCTTTGCTCCCACGTTGCGGCCGATATCCACATCCGCAATATCTATGGAGAGGATCTCAAAAGCGGTTCCCGAATCCAACCCCTTTTCCAGGACCGTCTTCGAGATCGAATCCGGATTCTCCAAAACCTGGGAATGCGAGGCCGCCGAACCCACCGTTGTGACAATTCCCTCTCCGACACGGGCGATAATGGTCTCTTCTCCCGCTCCGCCGACCAGACGGTCAATGTTGGCACGCACCGTAACCTTTGCTTTGGCACGAACCTCAATGCCGTTCTTTGCCACGGCAGTGATTTCCGGCGTTTCGATCACCTTGGGGTTGACCGAAACCTGGACCGCTTCAAACACGTTTCGGCCTGCCAGATCAATCGCCGCTGCCTGCTTAAAACTCAGATCAATATTGGCCCTTTGTGCGGCAATCAGGGCATTTACCACCGCGTTGATATTTCCGCCCGCCAGATAGTGGGCTTCCAGCTCATTGAGCTTCAGGTCCAGGCCCGCTTTCGTCGCTTTAATCATGGGGTTGATAATCATAGCCGGTTTTACTCGGCGTAGCCGCATGCCAATGAGCTCTGAAATCTTAACCTTGACCCCCGAAAAGTGGGCGGTAATCCACAGCCCAAGAGGGAAAAAACTAAAGAATATGGACAAGGCCACCACTACGAGAATGACCAAAACGATAACCGATCCCCCGTCAAATAAAAAATCTAGCATAGGTTCCTCCTCACGTAAATTTTTCCCGCTTCCACCCGATCCACACAGATAGAAGCCCCCTTCTCGATAAATTCCCCGGAAGTTAAGGCGTCATACCGCTTGCCTTCAATCTCAATCATTCCGCTGGGCCGCAAGATGGTGCGGGCAATTCCCGTTTTTCCCAGCAGGTGTTTTGGGTTCTCTCGAGCAAGAAAACCCTCCTCTGCGGTCATCCGGTCCTCTAAGATTGACTTTTCCAGCAGAGGAGATCGGTAGCCCGCTCTAAACAATAAAGCAGCTAAGGCCACGGCGATTCCAAAGGAGCTCAGCAGGGAAACAAAGCCGGTTTGCAGGGATTCCCCCGAGCTCACAATCCCAAAAGAAAGGAGCCCCAGGCCGGTAATTCCCAATAAGCCGAAACCGGAGACCGCCGCCTCCAAGAAGAGTAAGAAAACCCCACAGAGGAGGATGAAAATCTCCAAGATACCGGCATTCCCTGCCCGGTAACCGACGGTTAGATATGCAATCAGGCTCAGACCCGCTAGTATCGCCGTGCCTCTAGCCTTGGGCAAGAAGAGGGCAAGCACAACAAGTGCAAAACAGACGATGAGCAAGATTGTGGAAAGCAATGATAAACTCATGGCCTCCTCCTTCCTATTGCCACATTGATACCCAGAAAGACCGAAATGTATATTCCCACAAAAAAAGCCGGTGCCTGGGCACTAGCTTCTTTAGTAATAAAAACTATCTTTTGCGATTCTTACGACGAGCCGCTTCCGACTTCTTCTTTCTCTTGATGGACGGCTTCTCGTAGTGTTCACGTTTTCTATATTCGGCAAGTACGCCCGCACGAGCGCATTGACGCTTAAAACGCTTGAGAGCACTATCGATTGACTCGTTTTCTCCCACGCGAATCTCTGTCATTTCTTCACCCCCTCGGAGTCATAGACTCAATGTCCTGACTAGTATACCAGAAAAGAGAAAAAGCTGCAAAAATTAACGCATAAATTTCTACTTATTGTTTTCTTCCTCATCAAAAGAGGGAAAACGAATTGGCTCGCCCGCCAACACGTGAAAATGCAGGTGATGAACCGATTGACCGCCGTCGTCGCCGCAGTTGTTGATCACCCGATAGCCCTTTTGGGCAAAGCCATCTCGTTCCGCAACCTTTGCGATGGCTTGGAAAATCTTCGCAACAATCGTCGCATCGTCTTTCAGGGCGTTGGCACTTTCCACATGCTTCTTCGGCACAAAGAGATAGTGAATCGGTGCCTTCGGAGCCTGGTCCTTAAAGGCGAAAACCTCTTCATCTTCGTAGATTCGCTCCGTGGGAATCTCATGGTTTGCTAATTTACAAAAAATGCAGTCCGACATCCTTACTCCTTTCCTGGCAAAGCCGACCTAACGATCCAACGTTTTATTCAGGGTCATGTCCCCCGCAGCAATCCATCCTCTTTTCCGAAAAAAGGCGGCAAAGAGCAGGCTCAAAAGGGCGGGGAGAAGAAAATGCATGAGCCCCATCTGGACCAGTACCGCCGGAGATGATCCCATGGTATCCAGCATGGCAAACTGTCCCACAAATCCACTGGTACCCATTCCCGCCCCAGAAGCATTGGAGGTCATCCCCAACAGCGCTGTGGAAATCGGCCCCAATACCGCCGAGGACAGGATGACCGGCAACCAAATGATCGGCTTACGAATGATGTTGGGCATTTGCAACATCGACGTTCCAACCCCCTGGGCCAAGCTGCCCCCGAAGCCATTGTCCCGATACGAAATCACGGCAAAGCCAATCATGTTGCAGCAGCAGCCAATGGTGGCAGCTCCCGCAGCCAGGCCGCTCAGATGAAGGGCAATGGACAGGGCCGCACTCGATATGGGCAGGGTCAAGATGATGCCCATCAGGACCGAAACCGCAATCCCCATGGGAATGGGCTGCAGTTCGGTTGCCCGGTTAATCAAGCCTCCCAGCGCATTCATCATGTCTCCGACATAGGGGGAAATGAAGAGGCCCACCAGCCCACCCGATAAAATCGTAACCAAGGGCACCAACATGATATCCATCGGCGTCTTTCCCGCAATTCTTCGACCTAACTCCGCGCCCACAAGGCTTGCCACAAAGGCTCCCACCGGTTCCCCGGTGGTGATCATCGCTGCCCCATTGGCACCGAGACTGATGCTCCCCGCACCCACCGCTCCGACGACGGTGGCGCTGATTACCACAAGGGCCGGTGCCTGTAACACATAGGCCACCCCAATGCCGATGGCGGGTCCCATCAGCTTCTGTGCGACGGTCCCAATCGTGATTAAGAGGGGAACGTGGACCAAGGCCCCAATCTGCTTGATAATCAGGCCGATCAATAAGGAGGAGAACAAGCCCCAGGCCATGCCATTGAGCACCCGAATCAAATAGGATCGTACTGAATGTTTCTTTTCCATTTCTACGCTTCTCCCAGAAGATTATTTCAAAGAAAGCTATTGATGGGAACTTTCTCCAGAGGGAACCTCTTGGGCAACCAACAGATCTCCCTCCCTCCGAACCAAATCGCAAAGGATAACTTGGTTCATCCATTCATCCTTTCGAGGCATTTTCACTCGATTGTAATTCTTTGTATATCCTTCCATAAACGTGCTGTCCCCGGAGAGCTCCTCAAACAGAACCTCTTCCCGGTGTCCGAGTTCCCGGTCTAGGAAGGCATACCGCAGGCGTTCTTCCAGTTCTTCCAGGCGATGAACCCGATTTTTCTTCTCCTCCGGATTAATCTGCCCGGTAAAGAGAGCCGCCGGCGTTCCGCGACGGGGTGAATAGGGAAAGATATGAATGCGGGAAAAGCCAATGGTTTGACAGAATTTCAAGGTCTCTTGAAACGCTTTCTCCGTCTCTCCCGGAAAGCCGACGATGACATCGGTCGTGATTCCACAGTGGGGAAAGTAGCGCCGGATCATGTCCACGCGCTCCTGATACACCGTCGTGTCATATTTTCGGTTCATGCTTCGAAGAATTTGATCCGATCCACTCTGGAGAGAGAGGTGGAAGTGGTCACAAAAAGCAGGAATCTGCGAGAGTCGTTCCAGCCGGTCTTCGGTCACCCACCGAGGCTCAATGCTGGAAAGTCGAATTCGTTCCAACCCGGAAATCCGGCTCAGCTGCTCGATCAGCTCCATGAGACCAAAGGCTCCCCCCAGATCTTTCCCATAACTCGCAACGTGAATTCCCGTGAGCACCACTTCCTTGAATCCCTTTTTCACAAGGTACTGAATTTCCTCTTCAATCGCCCGGGCACGGCGAGAGGCGATATGTCCCCGAGAATAGGGAATGATGCAGTAACTGCAATACATATCGCAGCCTTCCTGAATCTTAATATAGGCACGGGTGTTCTCAAATTCCGTGTGGATGGTTAACTCATCAAAAGCCCGGTCCTCTTCCAGATCACGAATCTCCACTCTCCGCTTCCCATCCAGGCGAAACTGTCGAACCAGATCGGGAAGTTGGGCACGACCTTTTGTACCTATAATTATATCCACATTGTCAATAGCCTCAATCTCCTCCGGGGCCACCTGGGAATAGCAACCCACCACGCAGACCACCGCATCCGGATTATTTTTCTTGATACGCCGAATGGTCTGTCGACTCTTGGAATCGGACATGTGTGTCACCGTACAGGTATTCACCACATAGACGTCACAGTCTTCCAAGGACCGCGTGATCTCATAGCCCTGACGGACAAACAATTCGCGCATGGCCTCGGTTTCATATTGATTCACTTTGCAGCCCAATGTGCGAAATGCGACTTTCATTGATCATCCTTTCTCTTTGCTTCCATCGCAACCCACTCTCCGTCTTGCAGGATCTGCAGGGTCGCAAAGCCATTTTCTTCAAGGGCTTCCAACACTTCCTCTTTTTTCTCGGCGAGAATTCCTGAAAGAATCAACCGTCCACCGGTTTTCAGATGATTCCCCGTCTCCGGCAGCATTCGAAGAAGGAGAACCGCCAGCAGATTGGCACAGATCAGGTCATAGCTTCCGGAAATCGTGGAGAAAAGATCGGAACTTTGAAAGGAAATCTCTACCCCGTTGCCTTTAGCATTTTCCCGAGCAGATTGTAGGGCATCCTCATCGAGGTCTGCCCCCAGAACCGATTGGGCTCCCCTTTTTTTCATGTAAACCCCAAGGATTCCCGAACCACAGCCGAGGTCCAGGCATTCCTTGTCCTGTAGAGTCTCTTTCTCTAAGATGCGAAGACAAAGGGTGGTGGTCTCATGGCTTCCCGTTCCGAAGGCCATTCCGGGATTTATCCGAATGACCTCCCGGTCCCCGGAATCTGCCTGTTCCCAGGCGGGAAGAATTTGAATTCCCTCTCCCACGTTGATGGGGTGATAGAATTTTTTCCATTCTCGGTCCCAGTGATCATTCACCACCCGGTCTTCCCCCATGATTTGGATCTCCCCACCGTAGCGCTCATAGAAGGTCCGTTCCAATTTCTCCATCGCCAGGCCTCCCCGGGAGGAATCCTCAAAATACACCTTCTGCGCGAGAGAATTCTCGTCTAAATCCTCGGAGAGGAGCGCCTTCTGTCCGTCCAGCAGTTCTCCTTCATCGGCGAGTTCCCATTCGGGTTGTCTCTCCTCGTAGTCCTTGATGGTGTGGGAATCCACCACCTCCGTCCCTAAAATCTCCGACTTGGCGAGAAGCGTGTTCACCTCTTCATCCAAATCGCGGGAATAGGCAATGGTAAGTTCCAAAAAATTGTGTTCCATTAGTCAAATAAATCCTTTACTTTTTCGAAGAAGTTTTTTTCCGACTCCGTAACCTCTTCTCCCATGCTGTCTCCAAAAGCGCGCATGGCCTTTTTCTGTTTATCCGTTAAGTGGGTGGGCGTCTCTAATTTTACACGGAAGTAGAGGTTTCCCCGCTTCCCTCCTCGTACGTCTTCGACGCCTCTTCCCTTTAACGTAAAGTCGGTTCCCGTCTGGGTTCCCGCCGGAATCTTAAAGTCCTCTTTTCCTTCCAGCGTGGGAACCTGGACCGTGTCTCCCAGGGCCGCCTGGACAAAGGAAAGTGGCATTTCAAAGTAGAGATCCTTGCCGTGCCGTTGGTAGAACTTCGAAGCCTCCACACGGAAAATCACATGCACATCTCCGGGGCTGCCCCCCTTACGACCGCGATGGCCTTCGCCCCGCAGGGTCATGATATTGCCATCGTCCACTCCTGCCGGAATCTCCAGGCTGAGGGTAGCCTGCTTCTTCTCTCTTCCGCTCCCTCCACACTTCTTGCAGGGATGCTCCAGAATCGTGCCTTCACCCCGGCAGTCCGGACAAATTGTCTGGTTAATCATCCGCCCAAAGGGGGATCGGGTCTCCTGACTGATCATTCCACTTCCGTGGCAGCGGGGACAGGTCTTTCGCTCGCTGCCTTCTTCGGCCCCCGTACCGTGGCAGACCGAGCAGTCCTCCTCCCGCTTTAGTTTAATCTTCTTCTTGCAACCAAAGACCGCTTCCTTAAAAGTGAGGGAGATCTCAACCTGGATGTCCGCCCCTCGTTGCGGTCCTCGTCGACCGGCGTTGGTGCGGCTTCTTCCTCCCCCGAAGAGGTCTCCGAAAATGTCTCCGAAGATGTCGTTCATATCGAAGCCAAAACCGCCAAAGCCGGAACCCTGTCCCATGCCTCCATTCTCAAAGGCCGCTGCCCCATAGGTGTCATACATCTGCCGTTTCTCACTGTCCTGAAGAATGGAGTAGGCCTCCGATAATTCCTTGAAATGTTCCGCAGCTTCCTCATCCCCCGGATTTAGATCGGGGTGATACTGCTTGGCCTTTTTCCGATAGGCCCTTTTAATCTCATTAAGATCGGCATTGCGTTCTACGCCCAATACTTCATAGGGATCCTTCATACCGCTCTCCTTTCCCTGCTTCTATAACAGATCGAAGAGAGCATGAAACCACACTCTCTTCGTGACATTCAACAGTTTATTGTACTCGAAGTCTGCCCATAAGAAAAGGGCGCCATCGGCGCCCTTCCCGTTTCTTCAGACTACTTGCGGTTTTCCTCGTCATCGTCATCCACGACCTCGTAATCGGCATCGACTACATCATCGTCACTCTTGGCCTGACCTTGCGCCTGACCCTCTGCTCCGGGCTGGGCTCCATTCTGCTGATAGAGCTTCTGGGAGAGATTGTTCAACTCGGTGGTTACCGCTTCCAGGCGTTTCTTGATTTCCTCCAGGTTATCGGAATCCTTCACATCCTTCAGCTGGGTTAGCTTGTCTTCCACCTTCTTCTTGTCCCCTTCATCGACCTTGTCGCCAAGTTCTTTCAGGGTGCTCTCCGTCTGGTAGATAATGGTTTCCGCCTGGTTCCGTGCCTCGATCAGCTCCTTCTTCTTTTTATCCTCTTCCGCGTATTGCTCCGCTTCCTGAACACGGCGGTTGATTTCGTCCTCGGAGAGGTTGGTGGAGGAAGTGATGGTAATCTTCTGCTCCTTACCGGTTCCCTTATCCTTTGCACTGACATTGACAATACCGTTGGCGTCAATATCGAAGGTGACCTCGATTTGAGGAACGCCACGACGAGCCGCGGGAATACCGGACAGCTGGAAACGGCCTAAGGTCGTGTTGTCCGCCGCCATCTCCCGCTCACCCTGCAGAACGTGGATATCCACAGAAGTTTGGTTGTCCGCTGCCGTCGTAAAAATCTGGCTCTTCTTGGTGGGAATCGTGGTGTTTCTGGGAATCAGAACAGTTGTCACACCACCCAGGGTTTCCAAGCCCAGGGACAAGGGAGTCACATCCAAAAGCAGGAGGTCTTTCACTTCTCCGGTCAGTACTCCACCCTGAATGGCAGCACCTAGGGCGACACACTCATCCGGGTTGATATCCTTCTGCGGGTTCTTCCCGGTCAACTTGCGAACCGATTCCTGGACCGCAGGAATACGGGTGGACCCTCCAACAAGGAGCACCTTGTTCAGGTCCGAGGCCTGCAGGCCCGCATCTTTCAGGGCTTCATTGACAGGGCCCTCGGTCTTCTTCACCAAGTCAGCGGTGAGTTCATCAAACTTTGCCCGGGTGAGGTCCATGTTCAGGTGGACCGGCTGTCCATTGACTGCGGTGATAAAGGGCAAGTTGATATTCGTGGTCATCGCGGAGGACAATTCCTTCTTCGCCTTCTCACTGGCGTCTTTTAAACGCTGGTCGGACGTCGGATCCTTGCGCAGGTCCACTCCGTTCTCTTTCATAAATTCATCGGCCACGTAGTTCATGACCACATTGTCGAAGTCATCGCCACCCAAGCGGTTGTTTCCGCGGGTTGCGAGCACCTCGAAAACGCCGTCTCCAACTTCCAAGATCGATACATCGAAGGTACCACCGCCAAGGTCATAGACCATGATCTTGGACTGGTCCTCTTCCTTGTCCGCTCCGTAGGCAAGGGCTGCCGCCGTCGGCTCGTTGATAATTCGCTTTACTTCCAGGCCCGCGATTTTTCCGGCATCCTTGGTTGCCTGCCGCTGTGCATCCGTAAAGTAGGCGGGCACCGTGATGACCGCTTCCGTCACGGTCTCTCCCAGATAGCTCTCCGTATCGGATTTCAGCTTTTGCAAAATCATCGCGGAAATTTCTTCGGGAGAATAGCTCTTTCCGTCAATCGTCACCTTCCGACTTGTTCCCATGTCTCTCTTGATGGAGGCAATCGTCCGATCGGGGTTCATGATCGCCTGGCGCTTTGCGGTTTCCCCCACAAGTCTTTCTCCGTCTTTCGTGAAAGCCACAACAGAGGGCGTGGTCCGATTTCCTTCTACATTTGCTACGATGGTGGGCTTTCCACCTTCCATAACGGCGACTGCCGAGTTCGTTGTTCCTAAGTCGATTCCAATAATCTTTCCCATTTGAATTCCTCCTCAGAGTTCTTCCTGCAGCTTTCTTTCGTCCACTGCCAAACTGTTTGATCTCTATCCACGGCCATCCGGCCCTTGTTTACTTGGCTACCTTCACCATCGCCGGTCGCAACACCCGACCGTTCAGGTAATAGCCCTTGCGGAAGGTCTCCAGAATCGTCCCAGTCTCCCGGTCGCTTTCTTCCGTGGCGACCGCACTGTGAAGATTCGCATTGAAGGCTTCGCCGTCGGTGGGAATTTCTTCCAGGCCATTGGCTTTCAACACATCCTCCAGCTGTTTCTGGATCATCTGCATCCCTTGGACAAAGGCGTCCTCATCGGATGCATCCTTCAGGGCTCTTTGAAAATTATCCAGGACTTCCAAAAGAGGATCCATCAGCTTCTCGTTCGCAAAGCGAATGGTCTCTTTCTTTTCCCGTTCGGTTCGTTTGCGGAAGTTGTCAAAATCCGCCTGCAGACGAAGATAGCGAACATGATCCTCGGAGATCGTCGGCGTCGCTTCCTCTTCCTCGACCTCTTCCGCCTGCTCATCCTCCTCGTCATCCGCCAGTTCCGCTTCGAACACTTCCTCTTCCTGCTCGACGCTTTCCTCGTCGGTCTGCACGTCTTCTTCCTTCTTTTCCTCTTCTTCTGTGTCCGGAGTCGTCACCTCAACTTTTTTCTTGTCCGGCTTTGTCTCCGACGGAGAAAAGTGCTTATCCTTCGTCATTCCGACCTCCTTCTCCCTCAACTCTACATGCGCTGCGCAATGGAGTCGATGTATTTTGCCATTTTTGTAACATCACTCATGACCTTGCGGTAATGCATCCGCGTTGGACCCAAAATACCGATATGGCCCACAAAATTTCCATGGACATGGTAGGGTGCCACAACAACGCTTGATTCCTTTAAATAGGGAAGTTCATTCTCCTCACCGATCAAAACCCGGACCTCCGCTTCTCGGTTCATCTGTTTCAGGTAGTCCAAAAGGGTGCCGTCCGTCTGTAAACGGCGAATAAAGTCGGTGATCTCCTCCCAGTCTCCGGATTCTCGCCCCTGATACAAGCGGTTCAGGCCCTCCAACTTCAGACCGGGGGCCACGCTCTTTTCAATCAGTCCCCGAATCACGGGAACCAGTTCGCTGAGCACATTACCCGCACTGTACTGGTTGCTGAAAAAGTCCGCATTCAAGAAGGAAAAGACCTCCTTCAATCGGTGACCTTCCAACAGCTCCTGAAAGATGGCTCCCGCTCGCAGAAGCCGGTCCTCCGAATAGCTCCCTGTGAGATGGACGAGATCGGTCTGAATAAACTTGGAACGATACACCGTCACAATGACCAATTCATGGGAGGAAAGCGGTAGAAACCGAATTTTAAGGAGTCCGTCCTCTCCCCGACCCGGTACCAGTGCAAAGGCAACCTGATTGGTCGCATCGCTGAGGATCTTCAGGGCATTGCCTAAAACGGTGTCCAAGGCATTGGACTGTTTGAGCAGGCTCTGGCTTCCCAATTCCGGAAACCCATCCTCGTCGGTTCCCCGTTTCATCAGCTCATCCACATACCAGCGGTAGGCCTGATCGGAGGGGATTCTTCCCGAAGAGGTATGGGCCTTCATAAGATAGCCCAACTGCTCCAAATCACTCATCTCATTGCGAATGGTCGCGGGAGATACTTCCATCCGGTAGTCTCTTTGAAGGGTTCGAGAGCCGATGGGATCTCCATTTTCGATATAGGACCGCAATATGGCGCCCAAGATAAAAAATTTTCTTTGATCCATCGTTTCTTCCCCCTTTCCGTATTGTTATCACTCTATCTCTCTGAGTGCTAAGACTATGATAAAGGCTTTTCCCTCCTTTGTCAACACCCTCCTGAAAAACTCAGAGGCTTTCCTCCATCTCTTCCATCATGTCGACCAAAACCCGATTTTGTAAGTCCAGCCCCCGTCGGGTCAGCCGAAAGGCATCCGCCGTTTTTTCTCCGAGGCCCTGCCGGCAGGCCTTGGCCATGCTCTTTGGGACGCAGCTTTCCAGGGCGATTCCCGTGGCAAGTGCAAAGTCCCGGAAAGAAATTCCCTCAACGCGCCGTAGCCCCATCATGATCCTCTCAAAGATGTCGTCCTTTTTCGTCCTCTCCTCCCATTCTCGGGGAAGCCGACCTTGGCGAAGCGCGGTAAAATATTGCCGAAAGGTTCCGGGGTTGTGATAGCGTTCCCCATTCAGATACGAACTGGCTCCCAGGCCCAGCCCCAGATAGGGTTTCCCCGTCCAGTACTTGAGGTTGTGTCGAGACTGTTTTCCCACCTTCGAAAAGTTTGAGATTTCATAGCGTCGGTAGCCCAACTTGTCCAATTCCGCCAACAGAAAGGAAAACTCATCCGCCTGCACATCTTCTCCGGGAAGTTGCATGGTCCCCTGCCGCACCTGTTGATACAGAAGGGATTGCTCTTCCAAGATCAAACCATACCAGGAAACATGATTCGGATCATGGATGGCAAGCCAGTTAAGGTCTCCCTCCAGATCCTTGCGCGTTTGCCCCGGTAATCCATAGATCAGGTCAACATTGATGTTGTCAAAACCCGCAGATCGGAGGGCAACCATTGTCTTCCCTCCGTCCTCACTCCTGTGGGTTCTCCTGCATTGGGCAAGGAGGCGGGGACTGGATGTCTGCATGCCCAGGGAAATTCGATTGATGCCAAGGGCTCTCAAAACGCGGGCATCCCCTTCCGCCTCCGGATTCATTTCCATGGTGATCTCTGCCCGGGGAGAAATGGGAAAGGCCTCGTGGACCTCCCGAAACAGGCGGCGGAGTTCGTCCGCTTTCAGCAGGCTCGGCGTGCCCCCACCCAGGTAAATGGTGTCGACAGGGAGACCTTCCTCTCCCCCCTTTTCCCGCTCCCGCTTCCACAGTCGGATCTCCTTGGCCAGGGCCTCCAGATAGGGGCGGAGAAGTGCCTCGGCATGCGGAAAGGTCAAAAAATCACAATAGCTGCATCGCTCCCTGCAAAAGGGAATATGCAGGTAGAGCCCCAGAGTTTGCTCGGTCATTTCCTTATACTCCTATAAAAAACGAGGGAAACGTCGTTTCCCTCGTTGCGGTTTCGTACCTATTCTCTATTGATCCTCATCGTATTTCAGGACCGAAAGGAAGGCGGACTGCGGAATTGTCACATTGCCAATCTGCCGCATTCTCTTCTTTCCTTCCTTCTGCTTTTCCAAAAGCTTCTTCTTTCGCGAGATGTCTCCCCCGTAGCACTTGGCGAGCACGTCCTTGCGGACCGCCGCCACGGTCTCCCGGGCAATGATCTTGGCCCCGATGGCCGCTTGGACGGGCACCGCAAACTGGTGGCGAGGAATTTCATCCTTCAAGCGAACGCAGATCGTCCGTCCCCGTTCATAGGCCTTGTCACGGTGGACAATCAGGGAAAGGGCATCCACCGGTTCTCCATTCACCAGGATGTCCATGCGCACCAGGTCGGACCGCTGGTAGCCCTTCAAATCATAATCAAGGCTGGCATAGCCTCGCGTTTTCGACTTGAGGGCATCAAAAAAGTCGTAAATCACCTCATTCAGAGGAAGATCATAATGGAGTGTCACTCGGTTTTCGTCCAGGTACTCCATGTTCTCAAAAACGCCTCGCCGGTCCTGGCAGAGTTCCATGATGGGACCGATATAATCTTTCGGGGTCATCAAAGACGCCTTCACCACCGGCTCTTCCACGAAATCAATGTCCGTGGGATCCGGGAAATCCGCGGGGTTCTGAATGTCCACCACCGTTCCCGCGTTTAAATGTACCTTATATATAACGGAGGGCGCCGTCGCGATGATATCCAGATCAAACTCCCGCTCCAGGCGTTCTTCAATAATCTCCATGTGAAGCATGCCTAAAAAGCCGCAACGGAAGCCAAAGCCCAGGGCCACCGAGCTTTCCTTTTCAAAGGTGAGTGCCGCATCGTTGACCTGAAGTTTTTCCAGGGCCTCTCGAACGCTGTTCACGCTCTCCGATTCCGCCGGATAAATGCCGGCATAGACCATGGGAATCACCCGTTTATATCCGGGTAAGGCCCGGGTGGCGGGTCGATCCGCATGGGTCACCGTATCGCCAACCTGTGCATCACCCACCGTCTTTATGGAACAGACCACATAGCCAACATCGCCCGTCTCCAGGGAATCGACCTGGACATGACCATGGGCGGAATAGCCCAGCTCATCCACCAGATACTCTTTTCCCGTGGCCATGAGACGAATGCGGTCCCCCTTTTTCATTCGTCCATCCTTGATGCGCACATACATGACCACCCCTTTATAGGGATCATAGTAGCTGTCAAAAATCAGGGCCTTCAACGGGGCTTTGGGATCCCCTTGCGGCGCGGGAACCCCGCTGACAATGTCTTCCAGCACCGCGGAAATATTCGTTCCCTCCTTGGCAGAAATCAGGGGGATGGAATCCGTATCAAACCCCAAAATCTCTTCAATTTCCTTTTTGACCATGGGGATATCCGCACTGGGCAGGTCGATCTTGTTGATCACCGGTAAAATCTCCAGATCCTGATCCAAGGCGAGATAGGAGTTTGCCAGGGTCTGGGCCTCCACCCCCTGGGTGGCATCGACGATTAAAATGGCCCCCTCACAGGCTGCGAGGCTTCGGCTCACCTCATAGTTAAAGTCCACATGACCCGGGGTGTCGATGAGATTCAGGGTGTACAGTTTTCCGTCGGAGGCTTCATAGAAAAGCTTTACCGCCTTTAATTTGATGGTAATCCCCCGCTCCCGCTCCAGATCCATGGAATCCAGCAGCTGATTTCGCATCTCGCGCTTCGTGACCGCCCCCGTCTTTTCGATTAGGCGGTCAGCGAGGGTGGACTTGCCGTGGTCAATGTGCGCGATGATGGAAAAATTTCGAATCAGTTCCTGTTGACTCATTGAAGACCTCCCATCGAGGTGAAGGGGTAGTAGCGGAAGGCCGCATGGCCGATGATTCGGGAGGCATCGATGGGACCAAACACGCGACTGTCCTTGCTCGCTCCCTTTTGCCGATTATCTCCCAAAACAAAGATCTGCTTTTCTCCCACGACCCATTCCTTTTGGTCTCCGGTATGGGTGTAGGTGGTGTTGATGTAGTTCTCCTCCAGCCGCTTCCCATTGACATAGACCAATCCATTCTCAATCTGCACATACTCTCCCGGAAGAGCGACGATTCGCTTGATGTAATCCATGTTTTTCGCATCGGGAGCATGAAAAACCACGATCTCCCCCCGTTTCAGGTCGGAAAGCGAGCTCCCCAATTTCATGACAAAAAGCCGGTCCCCATTGTGGAGCGTGTTCTGCATGGATCGTCCCTCCACAACCGTTGAGCTCACAATAAAAGTGCTAATGAAAAAGGCGATCACGATAGCACTCCCGATCACCTTTAACCAATCCAGCCAACCGACTTCTTCCTGTTTTTTTCTTGCAACCTTCTCTCTTTCCTGATCGGAAGAGGGAAGGGGATTTTTATGATCCATCGACAACTCCGCTTCTAGATTCCACCGATTCCCGAGAGGGGAAGGAGGCGAAAAATGGCAACTCCAATGAACGATTCCACATTCACCGGACCAAAAATCCGACTATCATTGGAAGCTCCCTGCCGCCGGTTATCTCCCATCACAAAATAGTCCGATTGTCCCAACTCCCAACGGGCGTTCCGGTACACCCCCGTGGGCAGTTTATCCACATAGTATTCCTGCATTAAATAGCCGTCTACATAAACCCGGCCATCCTTGATCTCCACGGTTTCTCCGGGAAGGCCGATAATCCGCTTGACATAGAGCTCTCCGGATTGGTCCGGGGCTCGCAAAATGACGATTTCCGCACGCCGAAAATGGTTGGTGTAAGCGGGAATTTTATTGATCACCAAGAGGTCCCCGTTATGGAGGGTGGGTTTCATGGAATCCCCCTTTACCGTCGTAGCGCCTCCGATAAAAATCCGAATGAGAATGGCAACAAGGAGAGCGATTAAAATCGGGATTCCCCAACCCTCGATCCAACGAGAAGCACGACTCTTTTTCTCTTTCCGGGACTCCTCAAAAGGACTCTCCGAATCCAAAGTCTCCTTGCCGGCTTCCTCAAAATCCAGGACCCGTTCCCGATGGGAAGCCCTTTGAAGCCGCTCCTCCAATCCCTTTCGAACCAGGGGCTTGGTGTCCCCTTCCGTGGAGATCTCCGGTATTTCCTTGTCCATTTTCCCTTGCGCTCTCTTCATTCGCACCGGGTCCTTTCTCTATATATTTCCAAAGACTTACCCCTAGTATAGCATAGGAAACCCGGCATCAGGACATAAAAAAAGCAGGGCCAAGGCCCTGCTCTTTAAGCATTCTAGTTGTTCTGGGAAGCCGCATTCAGTTTCTTCTGCAGCTGGCTGATCTTACGACCCGCCGCATTTTTGGAAACCGCACTGGACAGAGACGCTTTTTTCAACTTCTTATCGATCGTCTTCAGAAGCTCCTGTGCAACTTGAGGTGAGTTCTCCTCAATCGCCTGATCAAACTTCTTTACATAGGTTTTGATTTCCGTTTTCTTTGCCTTATTTCTTAAACGATTGCGTTCCGCAACTTCAATTCTTTTCTTTGCAGACTTAATATTTGCCATTCTCTCACCTCCTCGCATGATACCGAAGAAGTATACCACAAGGAGCATAATGACGCAACATTTTTATGAACTTAATGACCTAAAAAGCCACATAAAAAACGTTCCATCTCCAGGGGCAGGTTGGTGGGACGGCTTTTCTGAGAAAACTCAATCTCAGACAGGGCTCCGTGCGCGCGAACCAGCTCCTCCGAGGAATAGTTCCTTACCCCTCCCAGCAATTTCTTGTACTCATACTCACTGATGCCCAGCTTCTGTCTGCCCTCCCTGGGCGGATAACGACGGGAGGAAAGCAGTTTTACCCCGATCATGTTTCGCAGTTGGCGAATCAGCATATAGTAGTACCGTCGCTCCTCCCCCTGCTGTGTAAAAAAGCCTCGCAGAAGATGCAGCGCTAGGCTCAGGTTCCGGCTGTTGATGGCGTCCATCAGCTTAAAGATATTATCCTCCACAGGATCATGCACCAAATCCCGGACCGCTTCTTCCGAAAGCACCCCCTCCTTCGCGGTGCCTATGGCCGCGGTCAGGAGATTTTCCACCACGTAAAGGGTCTCATCGGCGTCTCTTTTTAGGTAACCCGATGCCTCAATCAGGTAATTCACCGTCTCCCGCGAGGCGCGAACGCCTTCCTTATGCAATCGGTTCGCAATAAAGGAGTTCAGCTCCGGTCCCTTCAGCCGAAAGAGGGTGATCGGCGTAACGAGCCCTTCCACCGCTTTCCAATACCTGCTTTTGAAGGGCTTCTCGCCTCGGTAGACCAGAAAAAGAAGGGTCTTTGGAGCGGGGTTCTTTGCGTAGGCCGCCAGCCATTTCAGGGGTTGCTCCATCTTGCTCACACCGGCCTTGTCCAACAGCAAATCCTGGAGAATCACCAGCCGATACTTGGAAAACAGAGGGAGTGTGTTCACCGCCGTCGTAAATTGATCATAGGTCATCTCCCCCGCAGAGAGAAGCTCCAGATTGAAGTCCTCCGTTCCCGGGGCGAGAAGTCCCTTTTGAATCCCTGCCTTCAACAGGTCCCAAAGATAGGGTTCCGTCACCTGGCAGAGGTAAATCCCTTGCAAATTGTCTCGGTCCATCTCCCGGTAAAATTGCTTTAAGTCCATCGTTTGCGTCCCCTTCCCGGGCTATTTTACCATATGTGGTGAGGGTAAAAAAAAGGCATCCGCTCGGAGCGAATGCCTTAGAATGCACAAGGGTAGCAGCTTACAGATCTTCTGCTGTTTTTTTCCGTTTTAAAATTTTCGTAAAATAAATCTTATCGACAATCAGAGCGAGGGCATTATCTCCCGAAATATTGCAGGCCGTGCCAAAGCTGTCCTGAGCCAGGTAAAGAGAAATCAACAGACTGGCTTCCGGACCGTCGGATGCCAACCCCACCACATAGAGGAAGGGCAGTGCACTCATCACGGCACCGCCCGGAGCTCCCGGTGCGGCAACCATGGCGATTCCCAGAATTGCGATATACCTAAACATCAGAAGAAATCCATGATCATAGCCGAACAGGGTCAGAATCGTAAAGGTGCAGGCGGTGATGGTGATCATCGACCCCGGCATATGTACCGTAGCACCCAAGGGCACAACGAATTCGCGAATGACCCGGCTTACCTTGTTCTTCTCGGCAATTCCCACATTCACGGGAATCGTCGCTGCGGAGGACTGGGTTCCCACGGCAGTGAGATAGCCCGGAACCTGATTTTTCAGCCGCTCAACGATGCTGCCCTTGTTGTAAATGCTGGCAACCAGGAAGAGAACGAAGGTGTAGATGAGATGGAGAGCGATGATGCAGAGGAAAATCTTCAGGAAAATCGACATGATGGCGCCCACCGTTCCGGCCACCGCCATGTTGGCAAAGTTTCCAAAAATGAAGAAGGGAAGGACCGGCACGATGGCTGTGCTCAGCACCTTAACGATGATTTCATTAAATTCCCCAATCAGATGGTACATGGTGTCCCCTTTTCCCTGCTTCCGCATCCAGGAGATGCTGATTCCCAAAACGAAGGCAAAGACCAGGGCCCCGGTTACCTCAATCATCGGGTTGAGGGGGATTTCAAAGAAGGGCTTGAGAGCCTTGCCACCCGCTCCCGTAACCTGCTGGACCTGGTCCGCGCTGATAAAATGGGGAAACAAGGCGTTCGCCATCGTGTAGGAGAGGGATCCTCCAATCAGTGTGGAGAGATAGGCAAGACCCGCCGTGATGCCGAGCAGTCTTCCCGCTCCTTCGCCCAGGTCCGCAATTCCCTTGGAGACAAAGGCGAGGATCATGAGTGGAATAACAAAATTTAGAAAGCTCCCAAAAATGGTGGAAAAGGTTACCGCGATTCGCGTAACCCAATGGGGCAGGTAGGTTCCTACAAGAATACCTAGGATAATTGCAACAATAATTTTCGGAATCAGCCCCAAAGTGAATTTTTTTGCTTGTGACATATAAACCTCCTTGGCAAAAATGTTATGCCCTTGTGCATTTTATCCAATCAAGCAGGAGTGGGGCGATTCCCCCCCCCACTCCTGCGAATTGGCTACTCGCCGTCATGACCCTCTTTTTGGAAGAATTCATTGCGAATCCGCATTCCCGTCGGAGTGCCCGCAACGCCGCCCAAACCGGTTTCCCGCAGGGAAGCCGGCAGGGTTGCTCCCGTTGCGCCCATCGCGGTTGCCACTTCCTCGAAGGGAACCACACTAAAGGCATGGGCTCGGGCCATATCCGCCGAAATATAGGCATTTACCGCCCCAGAGGCATTCCGAAATCCACAGGGAAATTCCACAATCCCACCCAGGGGATCACAAACCAAGCCCATGATGTTAATCAAGGTGATGCTGGCGGCGTTTAAAATCTCCTCGATGGTTGCCCCTTTGAGTTCGCATAGGGCTGCCGCTCCCATGGCCGACGCCGACCCTGTTTCTGCCTGGCAACCGCCCTCGGCTCCCGCAAAATTGGCATAGTGGCCGATGATCTGGCCCACTCCCGTTGCCGTCAGCAGGGCCTTGACCAGGTCTTCGTCCTTCACCTCGTGCTCTTCCATGTACAAGCGAAGGACGGCGGGCACGATTCCCGCCGCTCCCGCAGTCGGGGAAGCGACAATCTTTCCCATGGAGGCATTGCATTCCATCGTGGAAAATGCCAGCGCCATGAGGTGGATCGTGTTGGGATTGCAAAGGGAATCCCCCGACTTGGAATACGTCTCCAATTTCTTTGTGTAGCCACTGATCAGGTTCATCGACGTGGAACCCGTTCGCTCCAAATAGGAAATCGAGGAGGCCTTCATCACATCCAACATGTGCTGCACCTCTCCCAGAACTTGCTCTTCTGTCCTGTGTGACCGCTTCGTCTCATCTTCCAGGACAAGATCATAAATTCTTTTATTCTTGTCCTCGCAATATTGAATGAGTTCGTCTTGTGTATAGATCATTGTTCCTTCTCTCCTGACTCCTTTTCATCCACGCAGCGAATATAGGTGGCCACCGTAAAGCGGGGATCCCGGAGGATCTCGTCCTTGGTTTTTTCATCCAGCTCCTCATCCAGCTCAATCAGAAGCGTCACCCGGTCCCCTTCCTTCTGCGTGATCATGCTCTCAATATTGTAATTGTTCTCCGCGATGATCGACGAAACAAAGGCAATCACTCCCTTTTGCTCGGGGTATTTTAGGATCATGGTCGGTCGCTTATTGGTATACTCGACGGTCACTCCCTCGATTTCCGTTAAGAGGATGTTGCCCCCTCCGATGGAGGAGCCGGTCACGGTCTTTTCTCTCCCATCGGGGTAAGAGAAGACAATGCGAACCGTGTTGGGATGGACGTGCTCTCCTAAGTTCTTTTTGATAAAGGAAAAGGAGATTCCCCGGTCTTTCGCCATCTGGAAGGAATCCCGAAGCCTGACATCGTCCGGTGCCAGTCCCAGCGCCCCGGCAACCAAGGCCTTGTCGGTTCCATGACCCAGATAGGTCTCGGCAAAGGAACCGTGCAAATAAAAAATGATTTTGTTAAAGCCCTGCCCACAGATTTCCTCTGCTACCCGAGCGATTCGACAAGCTCCGGCAGTATGGGAGGAGGAAGGTCCAATCATGATGGGTCCCAGGACATCAAAAAGTCCATATTCTCTCATGCTCTTCTCGCTTTCTATCCATAAAGAATTCGCAAACCTTTTCTTTATTATATCAAAAGGCCCTTTGAATCATAGGCCAATCCCCGCTTTTTTTCAAGAAAAAAGAGCCATTTCCCAACGTTTCTTGGGAAATGGCCCTCTGGTTTTCACAAGGAAAAAATCATCAATTTTTTCTACTTGTTATTTGCCATCCGAACATAGGATTCATAGCGTTCCTTGGCGGCCCGCTCTGCCTCTGCATAAAGCTCTCCCGCAATCTCCGGGAAGGCCTTCTTCAAGGAAGCGTAACGAACCTCTCCCTGAAGGAATTCCTGGAAGTCGGCGGTGGGCTCTTTCGAGTCCAGAACAAAGGGATTCTCTCCCTTCTCTTTTAATTCCGGATTGAAGTGCCAGAGATGCCAATAGCCCGCAGCCACGGCCTCTTTCTCTCTCCGCTGGCTCTTCCCCATTCCCGCTTTCAGTCCATGGTTGATACAGGGGGCATAGGCAATAATGAGCGAAGGTCCGTGGTATGCTTCGGCTTCTTTGATGACCCGCAGGGTCTGGTTGTGGTCGGCGCCCATGGCGATCTGTGCCACATAGACATAGCCATAGGTGGTCATCATCAGCCCCAGGTCTTTCTTCCGGTTTCTCTTTCCCGCTGCAGCAAACTTTGCCACGGCAGCCAAGGGCGTTGCCTTGGAAGATTGCCCACCGGTATTGGAATATACCTCGGTATCGAAGACAATCACGTTGATATCTTCTCCGGATGCAAGAACATGGTCGAGACCTGAGAAGCCGATATCATAGGCCCAGCCGTCTCCGCCGTAGATCCAGAAGCTCTTCTTCACCAGATCATCGGTCATCGAAATCACCTGGTCGAGAATCTCTTTTTCCTCTCCCTCCGGTTTTACCTTGGCCAGCTCTTCCTTGATCCGATCGGAGGCTTTGCGGGATTTTTCATAATCATCCTTATCCGCAATCCACTGCGCAAAGGCTTCCGTGAGCTGGGAGGGCTTTGCCGTCTCTTGATAGCGATTCATCAGCGTTTCCAGCAGGCGACGGTTGCTCTTGCTGGCAAGGGCCATTCCATAGCCATACTCCGCGTTGTCTTCAAAGAGGGAGCTTGCCCAGGCAGGACCGCGTCCACATGCGTTGGTGCAATAGGGCATGGAGGGAACGGAGGAGGCCCAAATCGAGGAGCAGCCGGTTGCATTGGCAATGTACTGGTGGTCGCCATAGAGCTGGGTGACCAATTTTGCATACGGCGTTTCCCCACAGCCCGCACAGGCACCGGAGAACTCCAACATCGGCTGACGGAACTGGGAGACCTTGACATTGCTCGCTTCCATCTCATCGTGGTAGCCAATCTTCTCATCACAGTAAATCCAATTTTCTGCCTGTTCCTCAATTTCCTTCTGGATGGGCTGCATGGTCAGGGCCTTTTCCTTGGCGGGGCACACATCCACACAGTTGCCACATCCCATGCAGTCATAGGGAGAGACCTGAATGCGGAATTGGTAGTCCTCCAGACCCTTGCCAACCGCCTTCTTTGCGGTCATTTCCTGCGGAGCCGCGTCCACCTGGTCCTGTGTCAACAGGAAGGGACGGATGCAGGCGTGGGGGCAAACATAGGAGCACTGGTTACACTGAATGCAGTTGTCCACATTCCATTCCGGCACGTGAAGGGCGATGCCTCGCTTCTCATAGCGGCTCGTTCCCGCCATGTAAGCACCATCATCATAGGGAAGATAGGTGGAAACGGGCAGTTCATCTTCCTTCAGATTGATGATGGGCCGAACCATGTTTTGAATGAATTCGGGTTCTTCTTTCGCCACTTCCTCCGGGTCTTCTGCGGTCTTCCAGCTTTCCGGAACTTCCACCCGGTGGAGAGCTTCCAGGGCCCGATCTACCGCGGCGATGTTCATATCGACAATATCCTGTCCCTTCATTCCGTAGGTCTTCTGAATCGAAGCCTTGAGATATTGAATGGCCTCATCGATGGGAAGAATCTTGGAGAGCTTAAAGAAGGCGGTTTGAATCACCATATTCGTTCTGTGACCCAGGCCGACTTCTTCCGCAATTTTGGAAGCGTTGATCGTCCAGAATTCCACCTCTTTCTTGGCGATTTCCCGCTTCAGGGAAGCAGGAAGTTGCTCTTCCAATTCCCGTTCATCCCAGATGGTGTTGAGCAGGAAAATTCCACCCTGCTTCAAGCCTTCAATCAGGTCATACTGTTTCACATAGGCCTGGGGTGAGCAGGAGATAAAGTCCGATTCATCCAACAGGTAAGCGGCATGGATGGGATTGGGGCTAAAGCGCAGGTGGGAAGTGGTCAAACCATTGCTCTTCTTGGCATCGTAATCGAAATAGCCCTGGGCATGGAGTGCCGTGTTGTCTCCGATGATCTTAACGGCATCCTTGTTGGCGCCCACCGTGCCGTCACCGCCGTTGCCCCAGAATTTGCAGCGAATGGTCTGTCCATCCGAAATAACGAAGCTGTTATCAACCTCCAGTGAGGTATGAGTCACATCATCATTGATGCCAATGGTAAAGTGATTCTTGGGTTGCTCTTTCTTCAGGTTTTCAAACACTGCCGCAATATGAGCGGGTTTGGTGTCTTTTTGTCCCAAGCCGAACCGACCGCCAATGATTAAGGGATGACGATCCGACTCTGAGAAGGCCTGTAAAACATCTAAGTAAAGAGGTTCCCCGACCGACCCTTTTTCCTTGGTCCGGTCCAGGACCGCGATTCGCTCCACCGACTCGGGGATTACCTTCAATAAGTGCTTTGCCGAGAAGGGACGGAACAGGTGAACTTTGACCACGCCGACCTTTTCTCCCCGGGCGTTGAGGTATTCCACGGTCTGCTGGGTCGTGTCACAACCGGAGCCCATCACCACGATGACCTGCTTGGCATCCTCCGCACCGACATAGTTAAAGAGCCGGTAATCGGTGCCCAGCTTCTCGTTCACCATGTTCATGTAGTGTTCCACCGCTTCCGGAACCTTTTCATAGGCAGCATTCTGTGCTTCCGTTCTCTGGAAATATCCGTTCTTCTCAAAGGTTCCTCTTGCCGTGGGATGCTCCGGGCTCAAGGCTTTCTTCCGGAAGCGAGCGACCGCTTCCATATCCAACATATCGCGCAAGTCTTCATAATCCCAGACTTCGATTTTGTCAATCTCATGGGAAGTACGGAAACCATCAAAGAAGTGCATAAAAGGAATGCTGCAGTGAATGGCCGTTGCATGCGCAACGGGCGCCAGGTCCATGATCTCCTGGACAGATCCCGAAGCTAACAGACCAAAGCCGGTTGCCCGAGTTGCCATGACGTCCTGATGGTCACCATACATGTTGATCGCACAGGTGGACAGGGACCTTGCAGCAACATGGAATACGGCGGGAAGCCGCTCGCCCGCCATCTTATACATATCGGGGATCATCAAAAGAAGTCCCTGAGAAGCGGTATATGTAGAGGTTAAGGCACCTGCGACGAGGGAGCCGTGGACGGCACCGGCCGCTCCGCCTTCATGCTGCATTTCCGTTACCGATACGGTATTTCCAAACAGATTCTTTCTTCCATTCGCTGCCCACTTATCAATCAGCTCCGGCATCGGAGATGATGGCGTGATGGGATAAATGGTGGACGCGTCACTGAACGCGTAGGAAACATGAGCCGCCGCCGTGTTTCCATCCATGGTCTTTGTGCTACGTTTCATAAATCCTCCTCAATTGGGAAATTCCCTGTTTTTCTTTTCCCATTTCTCCCTGAAAAGAAAGGGAAACGTTACCTTCAATAAAATAGCGTGCCACCGCTAGTTCCATTGTACTCTTTTTTTTGAAAATATCCATCCCGCGGAATTCTCTTCCCCGCTTTCTTCATAGCTTGGATGAAATTATCGATAAATTCTTCACATATCCTGTCAGTTTTTCGGGAAAATAGGGTATCAATTCCCGTATGGAAAGGAGGTCGTATGTCATATCGAAGAATCGGTAACTCCATTCTTTATGAAGAGAACCAGAAACGACTAGGCGCGATTGAATGGATTAATCAACGAAACACCATGATCATCACACATACCGTTGTTTCTCCCCGTATGCGTGGACAGGGAATCGCTCGCAAGCTCTTGGAAGAAGCCGTCCTTGTCGCCGAAGCCGAAAATTTATCCATCAAACCTTTATGCACTTATGCCGCAAAATATTTAGACCAAATTCCGGGAGGAAAGGAACGGCACGTCTCCTCCTAGATCTCAACAGGGAAAATGCGAACGCCTCCAAAAACCCCGATCAAGCCATGGCTTGATCGGGGTCAAGTGTTTTTTCCATATTCATTTTATTACAAAAGGGCTTTCAATTCCTCCTCCAGATCCTCCGGTTTCGTGGTGGGGGCAAAACGCTTCACGACATGACCCTCTCGGTCCACAAGGAATTTTGTAAAATTCCATTTAATAGCACTGCCGAGAACGCCTCCTTGCTCCTCTTTCAAAAAATGATACAGGGGCGCTTCCTTCTCTCCGTTTACATGAATCTTAGCAAACTGGGGAAATCGGGTTGCATATTCCGTGCGACAGAAATTCACAATCTCCTCGTTGCTTCCCGGCGCCTGGTGACCAAACTGGTTACAGGGAAAGTCCAGAACTTCCAGTCCCTGATCATGGTATTTTTCGTACAGAGCCTCCAGCCCTTCATATTGTGGCGTAAAGCCACAGCCCGTTGCCGTATTCACGATCAAGAGCACCTTCCCTCGATATTGGGAGAAGTCCACCATCTCTCCCTGCGCATTTTCCATCTTAAAGTCATAAATTTCCATGTTTCCTTGTGCTCCTCTCCTAAAACCAGATCTCTTTGTTTCCCTCGTTATATACAATGCTCTGACCAACGGTCTTTGCGGCCTCTTCCCCCTTTAGCTGGCTGAGCAATTCCAAGGCAAAGGGTATTGCCGATCCCAAGGCACGAGACGTGACCAATTTCCCGTCCCGGACCACTGCTTTGTCCGCGTATTTGGCCCCCTCCAGGCCCTCTTCAAAGCCCGGAAACACGGTCGCTCTTTTCCCTTCGAGCAGACCAAAGGCTCCGAGCACCGTGGGACCCGCACAGATTGCCGCAACGTATTTCCCCGCTTGGGCTTGCGAGGACAGCTGCTCGCGTAAATGTGGAGAGGTCTTGAGAAGCTCCGTTCCCTTCTTCCCTCCCGGGACAACGAGAAGATCCGCCTGTTCCAGGACGACTTCGTCAATGGTGATATCGCAGAGAATGGGAATCGCATGGGATCCTAGGACCAGTCTCTCATTTTCTTTCCTATAGTGAAGTCCCCCTTCGACGTCGGTGACAGCGACCGTCTTCACATCAACGCCACCGCGACGAAGCAAATCGACCACCAAGAGCGCCTCACACTCTTCACAGCCATCGGTTAAATATACAAAGGTTGTATCCATTCTATTTTTCTCCTTCCTCCTTTGTTGTTGGGAACAAATTGCTTATTTTCTATTTACTTATACCCAGATGCCCGCAAAGCGGTGCATGGTTGATTTTTTTTAATGGGGGTATGAAAGGTATCGCAGTCGGAAATTCCGACAAATTTGATCAGAAAAGAAAGGAAGTAGCAACATGGAAAAACGCACTGGCTTTAAAATGGGTGATGATGAGTTAACTCTTTTGGGAAAAGAAGTAAAGGTGGGAGACAAGGCTCCCGATTTCGCGGTGGTAAAAGGAGACTTGAGCTCCTTCTCCTTGAAGGATATGGGGGATAAGGTAAAGCTCCTGGTCGCCGTTCCCTCCATTGACACCAATGTCTGTGAACTGGAAACCATTCGCTTCAACGAAGAAGCGGATAAGCTCGGTGACGATGTGGCAATCATGGTGGTCTCCATGGACCTGCCCTTCGCCCAGTCTCGTTTCTGCGCGGCTAAGGGAATCAAGCACTTGACGGTGACCTCGGATTATCAACAGAAAAGCTTCGGCGAGAACTATGGGGTTCTCATGGAAGGCCTGAGCCTGCTCAACCGGTCCATCTTTGTTGTCGATAAAGATAACACCGTAAAGTATGTGGAATATGTAAAGCAGAACACCAACCATCCGGACTATGACAAGGCTCTGGATGCCGCCAGAGAGCTGTTAAAGTAATCTATAAATCCGCACTCTATGGAAAGAGCCCTCAGGAGGAATACAAGATTCCTTCTGAGGGCTCTTTTTCAAAGCAAAAACTATCCCAAGAACGCGTGAACCCGGTTGGCAACCAAGCAGCCATCGGCGACCGCGGTCGCAATCTGCCGAACCTGCTTCACCCGACAGTCTCCCGCGACGAAAAGACCGGGAACCGGGGTTTGTAAGTCACTGTCCACATATCCCTCTTTCAAGGGCAGTAGGTTCTTGACCAGATCACTCTTGGGCTTCTGACCAATATAGGCAAAGACAAGAAGCTTTCCCTCCAGGACCAAGTCCTCCTCCCCTTTTACACTCGCAAGGAGGATTTTCTCCGGAGGATTTCCTGTGATCTCCGCAATTTCCCGTGCCGGATGAAAGTGAATGTTCTCCCTGCTCTCAATCATCTTTCGGAACTGGTCGACACAGAAGATCCCATCCCGCTTTTCCACGATATGAACCTCGGGGCAGTACTTCGAGAGATAAATCGCCTCTTTGCAAGCGCCGTCCGAGCCGCCTGCCACCACGGCAATGCGGTCGGTCTTTTCGGTGATCTCTCGTGCGTAGGGTGTGAAGGCCTCCTTCCCGGGAACCGAGGGAACCAGCCGTTCATTTCCGATGGCAAGAACCAGGCTCTTTGCCTCATAGGTCGCCTTCTCACTGCGCACCGTAAAGGTCTTGTCATGGGAAATCTCCACAACCTCCTCGATTTTATAGGCGATATCATTCTCCTCCAGGCTCTTCCGCAGTCGGACCCCAAAATGCTGTCCGCTCTCATCGGTCAAGAGTCCCGTATAGTGGGTCAGCAGACTGACGCTCTCAGCTAAGCCGCCAATGGCTCGTTTTTCCAAGAGAAGGATGTCCCTTCCCTTGCTTTTTAAATAGAGGGCGGTGCTCACTCCGGCAGGACCGCCTCCAATAATCATACAATCGAACATGAAATCTCTCCTTTCATTATCCTAAAACAATCATAGTATAAATCATATTTAGGAAAAGGAAAGTTTTTTGTGGCAATTTTGTCATTAATGAAACAAAACCGAGTAAATTACATAGAGCCAGCCCAAAAAGCCGTGAATGAGCGCCTTAAAGATACTATGATGCAGATTGTAGCTCATGACCAGGGCCAGAATGTTGCCGACGCCCCATCCCCCACAGCCACAACAGCCTCTCCGCCGTCTTCTTTGATTCATACCTTCCTCCTTATCGGATATCCACCATTTTCAAGGTGGACAGTGCCTGTTTCAACAATTCTTCCACATCCAGATTTTCCTCATCCTTTTCCAGGTCATGCAAACGCGGCTTGGTGTTGGGATGATCCGGGGCAAACAGGGAACAGCAATCATCAAAAGGCTCGATGGAAGTCTCATAGGTATCCAACTTCCTTGCCATCTCAATGATTTCCGTCTTATCCCGGGAAATCAATGGCCGTAAAATGGGATGATCCGCCACCTGATTCACCACGGAAATTCCCTGGATGGTCTGGGAAGCCACCTGGCCCAAACTCTCTCCGGTCACCAGGGCATCATAGCCGTATTCTTGGCAGATTCGGTCTCCGATCCGCATCATCATCCGCCGAGACAGGACCGTGGTGTTCTTGCTGTGACAATGTTGGTTGATCGCCTTATAGGTCTCAGCCAAGTTGACCATATATACCCGCATGGGTCCGGTCCACTCGGAAAGCTTCTCGGCCAGACGGAGGGCCTTGTTCTGCGCCCGCTCACTGGTAAAGGGATAGGAATGGAAGTGAAGGCAGCCCAGGGCCAACCCGCGACGGGCAATATCGAAGCCCGCCACCGGGGAGTCGATGCCTCCCGACAGGAGCAAAAGGCCCCTTCCCCCCGAGCCTGCGGGAAGACCGCCCAGGCCATGAAGGCGATCACTGTAAACAAAGGCATGGTCGCGAATCTCAACGGTCACCGTGAACTCCGGATGGTGAAGGTCCAGGGTCAACTGCGGATAGCGTTCCAGCAGGTCGCCCCCAATCTCCGCGGCAAGCTCCGGAGAGGTCATGGGAAACTGCTTGTTGGACCGCTTGGCCAACATTTTAAAGGGGATGGCCTCCTTCCGCTCCGGCTCTTTGGCAAGCCGTTCCTCCACAAAGTAGCAGGCTGCTTTTCGAATTTCCTCTTTTGTCGCCTCCACCTGCAGAGAAGGGGTCACGTATACCAGTCCAAAGACCCGGCGCATGGCCTCCGCCGCCCGGTCCCTTTCCTCTTCCGGGACCGTGACAAAGAATTTTCCCCGATCATGAAAGCTCTGAAGGACTCGGCAGTCCTTCAGGGCTCTCAGAATATGTTTTTCCGCATTATCCACAAAGGTCCGGCGGTTTTTCCCTTTTAACACCAACTCCCCATAGGAGGCGGAAATTACCCAATTTGTCATTCTATCTCCTTCCGGTAATCGCCCGGACTTCCTCAATCTTCTCTTCCAACTTATCAAAGAAAGGATCCACTTCTTCCAGCGTATTCATCCGCTGGAAGCTGATCCGTAGACAGCCATCGATGTATTCCTCCGGAACATGAACGGCCTCCAGGACGTGGCTTCTGGCATTCTTGCTGCACGCGGAAGCGGCAGACAGGTACATATCCTCCTCCTCCATCATGTGGAGGATCACTTCACTCTTGATGCCCTTCACCCCGATATTGATGATATAGGGGCTGGCGCCTTCGCGGGGGCTGTTTAAACGAACCCCTTTCATCCGGTCCACCCGCTCCATGGCATGTCGATAGATTTCCTCGACCCGGTGGGATTCCTGCATCAACTCATAGGCCTGGGCAAGGGCGGCAATATAGGCCACGTTTTCCGTTCCCGGTCGAATGCCGAACTCCTGACCACCCCCGATCATCAGGGGTTCAAAGTCCATACCCTTTCGAATATAGAGGAAGCCCACGCCCTTGGGTGCATGGATCTTGTGTCCGCTGCAGGAAAAGCTGTCAATTTCGGAGTTTCCCAAGTTGATTTCCACTTTACCATAGCCCTGAACCCCGTCCACATGGAACAGGGCGTGGGGATTGATCTCCTTGGTCTTTTTTGCCAGCTCCTGAATCGGTTCAATGGTTCCCAATTCATTGTTGACAAACATCACACAGACGATGGCGGTGTTCTCATCCACACAAGACGCCAGGTCTTCCGGGTGTACCACTCCCACTTCGTTCACGGGCAAGAAGCGAACCTCAACGCCCCGGTCTTCCAGATGCTTCTTTAAATTAAAAATCGAAGAGTGTTCGATGGGTGACATGACCACATTCTTCTTCTCCGACCGGCACCGGACGAGCGCATTGTGGATGGCCATGTTATTGCTCTCACTGCCACAAGAAGTGAAGATAATCGTCTTATCATCCACGCCCAGGGACCGGGCAATGGTGTGACGACTCTTCTCCAAATGCTTTTCCGCCTCTACCCCCAAATGGTGGAGCGAAGATACATTCCCCCAATGGTTCACCAAAATATCCCGCACGGTATCCGCAATCCGGGGATCCACTGCGGTGGTAGCAGCGTTATCAAAATAAATCATGTCTTCCTCGATTCTGTTCTATACTGTTCTTAACCAAAATACCGATTTTATTTTATCATAGCTTGTTAAAAAGACTAGGAGCCCCCATGAAAGAGCGTATCCAAGAAAGCCGCCAATTTCCCATTACCTATGCAGACCTTCTCCGGTTCCAAAGGTCTTACGATTCTCTGCTGCTCGATGATCCCCCCGGCTCCTTTCTGGTCATCGACATCGAAACGGAGGGGCTCAGCCGGCAGGGGCATCCTGTCTTTCTTTTGGGCTGTTTGGAAATCTCCGCAAACCGACCCCCACTCCTCCACCAGTGGATTTGGGACCGGGCGGAGGATGCGGAAGAAGAAGCGATTCTGTCCTGCTGGCAGCACTTCTTGGCGGCTCATCCCTCCTCCTGTCTGGTCAGTTTCAACGGATCTTCCTTTGATCTTCCCTTTCTGGCCGCCCGCGGTCAGCGCTACCATTTTGGCTTCCCCCCGCTCTCCCATCTGGATCTCTATCCATTGGTGCGAAGATATCGGCCCTTTTTCTCCAAAGAGAGCATGAAATTACAGCTTCTCGAGAAAAAATCCGGTTTTCAACGGGAGGACCGACTCACGGGAAAAGACATGATCCCCCTGGCAAAGAATCCGACCGAAGAAAATCAGGCCCTCGCCTTGCTTCACAACCGAGACGACCTGTTTGCCACCGCCTGGCTGGTCCCTTACCTGACGGATGCTTTTTCCATCTTTCTCTTTTCTCTGCCCCTTCCAGAAAAGCAAGGGTCCCTTTGTCTGGAAAAACTACAGAAGCAAGGCGACTTTCTGCAAATCACTTTGCAAAGTTCCCGGGACCTCCCCTCCCTCTTTCTGCGCTCGTCCTTTGCGGATCTCGCCGGAGAGGAGGGATACTGGACCCTCCGTCTTCCGGTTCATCGTGCCCGGCTTCATGATCATGCGCTTCTCATAGCCGTGAGTCCGGGCTATGATCATGATCAATCCCCCTATGAATTGCGGTCCCCCTTCCTCGTCTTGGAAGATGAGGGGCACTTTCTGAAAGAAAATATCCTTCCCCTCCTGCAGAGTCTCTTGCTCCACCTCCTTTCTTCGATTCCGAAAAAAGGGCAATAAAAAAGAGTTGCCAAGGCAACTCTTGAAATGGGCCTGGATGGACTCGAACCATCGACCTCACGCTTATCAGGCGTGCGCTCTAACCACCTGAGCTACAAGCCCATACAGGGGTAGCAGGATTTGAACCCACGGCATTCGGTTTTGGAGACCGACGTTCTACCACTGAACTATACCCCTATGTCATTATTTGGTTGACTTGCTAACTATACCATAAAGCGGAAAAAGTAGCAAACAAAATCGGGAAAGTTTTACCCCCGAAAACCACCAAGCCCGGTTGGTTGCGTGCATTCGGGGTCTCATCACGTGGCCTGGCAGGGTGTCGGGATTCGCGAGTCTCAACAGGCGGATTTCCCAGGGGAACCCGACCCTGGCCCCCCCTTTTTCGCACTTCCCAGGGGAACCCATATTCTGCTTCCTTTCGCGGTATCTAAAAAAAGCGTCGGTCTTCCCTGTACAGGGAAGACCGACGCTTCCATCTCAAAAATGCAAGACACTATTCAAAGTATTCACTCAAATCCGGCTCAAAGGGCCAACGTAGAAAGGCATAATACGTGCCGGCCATGATTCCAATAAGCACCCAGCCATCCTTCCAATAGCCCGTGAAACAACAGATGATGAGGTTGACCACAACTAAGAAAGCAACGAATTCCAACACCTTTACCAATCGATTTTATGATCCACTCCTCCCTCGCTTCGTGCTACTTCGATGACCTCTGAGAACGAAGATAATATTTCACACCGAAAAAAAGAAATGCGGCGTACCATATTCCCATCTGACTCCAGCCTCGCACGGGATTCCCTGTCGCATAGACATAAACCAGTTTGGTAATAATCGGAGAAACTGCGAGAAGGATAAACAAAGCAATTTTCTTGAATGACATTTTTATCTCCTTTCGCTCACTTTTATTCGCTTATAGCACATCATATATATATATTAAAATATTCCATTTCCTATTAACTGATGAATTTCACTTGAATTTTCTTATCTTATCTTTTGTTTAGGTTTCTATCACCGGTGCTTCCCTCCTTCGGGAAGAAAACTGGGGTATGATTAGTTCAGAACTTTTACCAGGAAGACGTACGCTGAATTTCGGAAAGGAGAAGGAGTTGCTTATCAACGCACATGATCATATGGATGCCTACAGGGATCGGCTGCCCCGGGCGTTACAAAACATCGAGGAAAAGGGAATCCTTACCTTGGGGGTCGCTGAGGACCCGGGAAGCTACGACTTTGTTAAGAAACTCGCCAAGGATCATCCTCTCATCAAAAAAGGCTTTGGCATCCATCCCTGGAAGGTGAGTGCAAAGACTTCTTTGGAGGGGCTGGATTCCTATCTGGAAGACTGCGATTTTATCGGAGAAATCGGTTTGGATTCCGTGTGGGCCCCCTCCTCCAGTCACCCGGAGGACCAGCTCCGCGTGTTTCGTTTTTTCTTAGAGGAGGCACAAAAAAGATCTCTGCTTTCGAATATTCACACAAAGGGACGGGAAAAAGAGGTGCTGGAGGAGCTGCAACGAATTCGCCTTCCCCGCTGCATCATTCATTGGTACAGCGGCCCCCTCTCCCTGGTCCCTGCCTACCTGGACCGGGGAGCCTACTTTACCATCAGTTCCGATTTCATGGATTCCTCGCTCACCCTGAAGCTGATGGATCTTCTTCCTCCAGACCGCATTCTGACCGAGACCGACGGTCCCAATTCCCTGGAATGGGTGCGAGGAGAGTATGGCTGGCCAGATTTGGTGGAAAAGATTCTTGCCTGCCTGGCCCGAAGAAAGCAGAAGAGCGAAAAAGAGATGGAAAGGATCATCGAAGAAAACTTTCATCGCTGTTTCGAAGGGGCATAGAGGACAACCTCCGGCAGCAGGCCACTTTAAAATCCGCGTCTAGGGAGAAATCCCACGTAAGGGCGGATCTCCGCAGGGCCTACACACTTAAAAAAGAAGCAAAAAAAAGAGCCTTTCGGCTCTTTTTTAGTACGAAGCATATCCCGATTGGAACTGCCGGGCAATCTCCTTTTTCGTTTGGAAAAAATCTTCTTCCAATTCCATCCCCTTCCTCTTCGAAAGGTTGGGACGAAAGCGACCACGGATCGTTCCCGGTTTCCCCTGCAGGAGGAGAATCTCGTCCGCCAGCAGGAGGGCCTCCTCAATATCGTGGGTGATAAACAGGGTCGAGAGGCCAAAATGCTTGGCCGCTTCCCGATACCAGGCAATCAGCTCTTTTTTAATCACCCCGTCCAAGGCACTAAAAGGTTCATCCAGGAGCATGATCCGGCCGGAGGCCAAATAGGTGCGAAGAAAGGCGGCCCGCTGTCGCATCCCACCGGAAAGCTGGTTGGGATACTGCCGGCCCGTTCCCTCCAAGCCGAACTCCTTCAGATAGGGTGAGGCCTTGGCCCGGGCCTCCCTTTTCCCCATTCCCCGAATCCGCAGAGGGAGACTCACATTGTCGATGATCTTCAGGTGGGGAAGAAGGAGGTCCTTCTGGAGCATGTAGCTGAAGTGACCGGTCCGGCCCAGGACCGATTTTCCTTCCAACAGGACCTCCCCTTGGTCGGGCAGGAGAAAGCCCGAGATCACATTGAACAGGGTGCTCTTGCCTACGCCGCTGTCCCCGAGCAGGGCCAGGGTCTCCCCTTCCTCCAGGGAAAAGCGGATGTCTTGGAGGATGGGTCTGTCCGCAAAGGATTTGCTCAGTTCTTTTACCTCCAGCAGGCTCATTTGCTGAACCCGGGAAGATATTCGTTGGTGAAGCCAAAGTCTTGAGGAATTTCCTTCTCAATCAGCTTCTCCCGGAAGAGCCATTGATAGAAGCGGTTCCAGCGTTTGCTGTCAATCTGGCCCCAGTACGGTGCATCATCGATATATTTATCCGCCAAGTATTTCTGGCTTTCCACCACCACATCGCGGTCCAGCTCGGGAGCCTGTTCCAAAAGAATGTCTGCCGCCTTTTCCGGATTCTTGATGGCATACTCGTAGCCCTTCTGCACGGCACGTAAAAAGGCCTTGGCAATATCCGGATGATCCTTTAAATACGCGTTATTGGCAATCAGGGTCGGCGTGTAGTAATCAAAGGCAAGGTTGAAATCCCGGAAGGGGAAGTAAACCGAATCGATCTTCTTCACCTTGGCGGCGATCCCGTCCCAGGCATAGAAGACCCAGATGGTCTGGTAGTCCGACCCCTTCATGCTAAAGATGCTGGCCGCATTGGCGGTGATAATCTTCAGCTTTTCCGGATCGCCTCCGTCCTTCTTGATGACGTCCCTGACCATGGCCTGTTCAATAGGCATGCCCCAGCTGGCATAGGTCTTTCCCTCCAGATCCTTGGGGCGACTCACCGGATTTTCCTTTAAGGAGATGAGGCCCGAGGTATTGTGCTGAATCAGCGCGGCGATATTGGTCACCGGCAGGGGATTCTCCTTGGCAAAGGCCGGTCCGATGGTGTCCTGGTAGTCCACCCCAAACTGCGCGTTTCCGGAAGCGACCAAGGCAGGGGCGCCATCTTCCGGCGGCTGCATGATGGTAACATCCAGGCCTTCCTCTTTGAAGTAGCCCAGCTTCTGTGCCACATAGATTCCCGTGTGGTTGGTGTTGGGGGTGTAGTCCAGGACAAAGGTGAGCTTGGTGACCTCCTTCTTTTCCTTTGACTCCTCATTCTTGCCCTCTTCGCCGCTCCCCTGACTGCTTGAAGGCGCCTGGGCCTTTGACGTCGTATCTTCCTCTTTCTTCTCCCCGCTTCCGCAGCCCGCCAGAAGAACGAGCATGGCAACGAGCAGGAAGGATAAAAACTTTCCTCGTTTCATTTCTTACTCCTCTCTTTTCTTTTCCAAGGCATCGAGATGCCCTCCAATAGATTCACCGCCCCCATTAACAGAAGACTGAGTGCCGTGATAAAGATGATGATGGCAAACATCTCATCGTAGGAATAGGACTTCCTCGCCCGGGTCATGTACACGCCCAGACCATTGTTGCCGCCCAGCCATTCGGCAATCACCGCCCCCACGATGGAATAGGTGACCGCAATGCGCAAGCCCGAAAAGAAATGACTCTGTGCAAAGGGCAGCTTCACAAAGCGGATCATCTGCCTGGGGCTGGCATTCATGGACTGCAAGAGCTGTAGATAGTCCGGATCGATGGAATGGAAGCCATCCAAGAGGCCGATGGTGATGGGAAACAGGGTGGAAATCACCACGATGATCACCTTCGGCAAAAGGTCAAAACCGAACCAGATGACCAGAAGGGGGGCAATGGCAACCGTGGGAATGGTCTGGCTGATGATGAGAACGGGATAGAACATGTCGTAGAGCAGGGGAAAGCGCTCCATAAGGAGGGCCGTGGCAAAGCCCAAGGCAATACCGATGCCCAGCCCGATCCCGGCTTCCATCAGGGTGGTTCCCGCATGGTGCACAAGGAGCTGCCAATGGTCCACGAAAGATGCCGCCACCTGAATGGGACCCGGCAGCATGAACTTTCCCATGGGATGGAGCTGTGCCACCAGCTGCCACAGCAGGAGCACCAGGCCGATACCCGCCAGGGACCTAACGTATTTTTTACTCTGATTCATGCTTCCCTCCACAAAAAAATCTTCTCCCAAAGGGAGAAGATTCACTGCAAAAACTTCATTCGTCGGCCTACGCTGGCATTGTCCAGGTCAGGTTACGGGTCCGGTCTTACCGTTCTCAGCAATAGCTCCCCCACGTCCTATTGAATTCGTCTTACCCTACCACCGGGAAAGACCCTTGTCAATGGAGGAAGGTCTCACTGGTTTTCTTACCGGAGTCGTTTATCGAAATGGACGGTGAAATAGGTGCCCAGGGATTGAATCAGCTGGACCAAAAGAATCAGAACAATCACCGCAACGAGCATGACCAAATACTTAAAACGGTAATAGCCATAGTTGATGGCAATTTTTCCAAGTCCTCCACCACCGATGATTCCGCTCATGGCGGAGTAACCGAGAATCGTGGTCATGGCGATGGTCAGGTTGGAAATCAGGGAGGGGATGCTCTCGGGAATCATCACCTTCCAGATGATCTGAAAGGGGCTCGCTCCCATGCTTTGCGCCGCCTCTATCAAAGAGCCATCCACCTCCCGAAGGCTGGTCTCCACTAGCCGAGCCACAAAAGGAAAGGCACAGATCACCAGGGGGACAATCGAAGAGGGGGTTCCCACCACGGTGCCCAACAGAAGACGGGTCAGGGGAAAGACCATGATCATCAGGATCAAAAAAGGAACCGATCGAAGAATATTGATGACAAAGCCGAGCAGTTTCAAAACAGGGGCGGGCAGGGGAAGGACTCCCTTCTTCTCCCCCACAACGAGGAGAACTCCCAGGGGAAGGCCGATAAGAACGGCAAAGAAAGTGGACAGCAAGGTAACATAAATGGTCTCCCAAATGGCAAAGGGAATCTCCGTCTGGATGATCTGAAGGGCCTCTTCCACTTCCGGGCTATTCAAAAATTCACTCATCCTCTTCTCCTTTCTCGGGTTCCAATACCGCAATCTCTTCCGTCACCAAATCGGGTACCTCGGATAAATAGGACACCGCTTTATCAAAGTCCTGCGTGTCAGTCCGGAAGGACAGGATCATGCTCCCATACATCCGTTCCCCCAGGCTCTTGGTCTGGGCGGAAACGATACTGGCTTCCACGCCCAGCTCCTTGGCCATCCGCGCAATAAGAGGCTGCCCGGTCGTCTCGGCCCCATTGAAGACGACACGAAGGAAACGGCTATCCGTCGTAAGCTCCGGAATATCATTGATGGATTCCGGGAAGACAAGCCGCTTGGCCGCTTCCGATTTCGGCCGACTAAAGATCTCACTCACGGGGCCTTCCTCGACCACATGACCCTTGTCAATAATGGCAACCCGCTGACAGATCTCTTCCACCACGCTCATCTGGTGGGTAATCATAACAATGGTAATGCGGTACTGCTCATTTAATTTCCGCAGCAACTGTAAAATGGAATTGGTGGTCGTGGGGTCCAGGGCACTGGTTGCCTCATCGCAGAGCAAAATCTCCGGGTTGGTGGCCAGGGCTCTTGCAACCGCCACACGCTGTTTCTGTCCCCCGGACAGCTGGACCGGATAGGCGTCAGCCTTGTCGGGAAGGCCCACCAGGCTGAGGAGCTCCATCGCACGTTTCCGCGCTTTCTGCTTATCTTCGCCCAAAAATTCCAGGGGCAAGGTCACATTCTCCAAGCAGGTTCTCTGCATCAAAAGATTAAACTGCTGAAAAATCATCGCCACCTTGCGACGAATTCCCCGTAATTCCTTCTCCTCCAGGCTGCCTAGGTCTACATCATCGATAAACACCGAGCCTTCGGTGGGTTTTTCCAAAAAGTTCAAACAGCGAACCAGTGTGGACTTTCCCGCACCACTCATGCCGATGATTCCGTAGATTTCCCCATCCTGAACGGTCAAATTGATATGGTCCAGGGCTTTGACCTGTCCCCGGTTCCCCTCAAAATTTTTTGATAGGTTTTCTACTTTAATCATTGTTTCCTTGCCCTTCCACAAGAAAGGATGGCACGAATGCCATCCTTACCCTACTTTCTTACTTCCTTACTTCGCTTCCGCCTTGATATCGAGAGTCTTCTGCTTGCCCCCATAGAGTCCCATGGGCTCGACGTGAACATCGCAGACTTTCACAACGTGCGTTCCATTCTCTTTATTAAAGTCGTCCAGATACGGTTCATGTTGGAAGTAATTCGCATCCACCTCTCCGGATTCTGTCACCTTGTTGGGCTGAACATAATCAGTGAATTCCTTGATCTCCAGTTTGATCTGCTTCTCTGCCAAAATCTTCTTGGCAACTTCCAAAATCTCCGCATGAGGCGTCGGCGTCGCTGCAACGGTAATGGTCTGGCCCGATAGGCTCTCATAGTTGACCGAGCTGTCGTAACCATCGGTGGTCTTGTCCACCGTACTGATGACTGCCCCATTATATTTTTCTTTGATGAAATCGGCAACCTGTTTGCTGCAAACCGCAGCTACTAAAGCCTTCGTTTTATCACTCTGTGCATTCTTCTCCTGGACCGCCAAGATGTTGGAATAGGCGGAGGTGGATCCTTCCTTCACCAGCGAATCCGTAATGGGATTCAGCTTTGCGGGAAGAGCATAGTTGGAATTGATCACGGCATAGTCCACATCCTTCAGCACATTGGGAAGCTGTGCGGCTTCCACCTCTTTGAATTGGATGTTGTGCGGGTTCTCTGCCACATCCCGGACCGTTGCCGTGATATCCGCACCTTCTTTTAGTTTAATGAGGCCATTCTCCTGTAAAAGAAGCAGGGCACGGGCTTCATTGGTGGCATCATTCGGGACCGCTATGGT
The DNA here is from genome assembly GCA_937923265.1 of uncultured Tissierellia bacterium. Taxonomy (GTDB): domain Bacteria; phylum Bacillota; class Clostridia; order Tissierellales; family Peptoniphilaceae; genus CALAJY01. Next base: position 3,093 of record CALAJY010000050.1, on the reverse strand, counting down.
ATAGGATTCCTTTTTCTCCGCTGCCTTTTCCGTGCTTCCCGTTTCCGCTTTTCCGCTGTCTTTGCTGCTCTCTTCCGCCTTTTTGTCTCTGCCCGCACAACTTGCCAGGACCACCAGGGCAAAGGCCAAGGCCAATAGGGTACGCAATTTCTTCTTCATTGTTTTCTTCTCCTTTAATATAAGATTCGTTCGCTGTTTTTCAACGTTTTTTAAACTGTCGCTATTATACCGAAGAGCATTCTCAATTGCAAGATATTTTTCATATTTTCTATGAATTATATTCATAGCTCGTTTGGCCGATTGCTCCATCTTTTTTACAGCTTCTCTTCGTGGTAGGATAGCGGAAGGAGGCAGATATGTTACAACATTTATTCGACTTGGCAGCCATGAGTGAACGACAGAACCGCGGGATCGACAGCGATTTTCTCACGCCGGAGGAGTATTCCGAGTTCCGTCACCATGAACAGGAATTCTCTGAGTATTCGGTAAAAGTCTACTCCGAAGACCAGGAGCGGAAGCTGCTCCACTTTGGACCCGGCTCCTTTCAGGTCGCCATCCTTCGCATCGATTCGAAATCGCATGCCTTCGTGAAGCTCCAACATCCCGACTACCTCGGAGCCCTCATCGGCTTAGGCTTGGATCGAAAAGTGCTTGGAGACATTCTTCCCGATGATCGGGGGGCCTACCTTTTTGTCAAAGAGTCGATGGCTCCTTTTATCCTGGACCAGCTTACCAGCGTCGGAAGGGCGTCCGTCTCCGTCTCACGGCGAGACGATCTTCCCGAGGAAGCACAACCGAAGCGACAGGAAAGGGAACTTGTTGTGAGCTCTCTTCGCATCGATAGCATGGTTGCCGCATTCTTCCGCCTTTCCCGGGGCAAGGCGCAGAAGGCCATTCGATCCGGCTTTGTTTTTGTGGATGGGAGCCAGGAACTGGGGACCACGACGCTGCTCAAGGAGGGGAACCGAGTTTCCCTTCGCCATGGAGGAAAATTTCGTTACTGCTCCGCCCTGCGTCGCACAAAAAAAAAATTCCTATGTGGTCCTCATCGAAGAGTACCAATAGGAATTTTCTTCTTCCTTGCATTTTTTCTAGTCCAGTGGCTCCAAATAGAATCTTCCGTTCAGTTCTTCCGACTTTGTGATGTTCATGAAGACATTGCAGTCTTTCTCTTTCAAATACTTCTTCACCTTGGGGACATCTTCCTTGCTCACCACCATGTAAAGCAGGTATCTCCGCTTTTCGGTATAGCGCCCAACGCCCTCAAAAGAGGTGATCGCATGGTGGGTGAGTTTCATCAGGTCGGTGGCAATCGGCTCGGGATTTTCCGTGACAATCCAGATGGTGTTCTTCTGGTATCGTTGATGAGCCCGGTTGATCACGACCGTGGATAAAAACTGGAAGAGGATGGAATAGAGTGCCGCTTCCACCCCGAAGATAAAGCCGGCCGCAATGATAATCAAGGCATTGAGGATAAACACGTAGTTCCAGACCGTGATATTGTACTTATTGGAAATGGTCATGGCCACGAAGTCGGTTCCTCCGGTGCTGGCATTCGCATTCAAGGCAAGGGCAAGACCCGCTCCATGAATGGCCGCACCGAAAGCAATGTTGATCAGCATATCATCCGTAAAGGGATGGGTCGGAATCAAATCCACTAAAAAACTGTAGAGGACGATATTTAATACGGAGAGCAGGACAAATTTTTTCCCGATGGTAAAAAAGGCCAGGATTGCGGGAAGCAAATTAAGACCAATGTTAAAGTAGGAAAATGGAATATTGATTCCTAAGACATTCTTCACACCTTCCTGGGCCAGCATGGAAATTCCCACAAAGCCTCCGGGAATCAGATTGGCACCAATCATGAAGTAGTTCATGGAAAAGGCCATGAGCACCACAGATAGCAACAGTTTCCCGATTCGAAGACTGGTGGATTGCAATTGCTTATAGTTGGCGGGGTACACCCAAAAGGGGCGTTTCCCCTGCTTCTTCTCTCTTCGGCTGCTTTTGATTCCCTTTTCGGACCGGTAAAAGCCCTCCTCACGGTTTCCCGGCGGGGTGCCCTGGGGGTCCTTGTCCTCCGGTGCAACCGGTCTTTTTTCTTTCTCCTGCATGTCCCTCTCCTTTCCGATACAAAGTTTCTACCATAAATTGTACCCTGTCCGTATGGAACATAAAATACTTTCCGGGGAGATTTTTCTCATTTCCCCTAGAAAGAAAAAAGAACTCCGCAAAGCGAAGTTCTTTTCAGTGCCCAGAGTCGGAATCGAACCAACGACACAAGGATTTTCAGTCCTTTGCTCTACCGACTGAGCTATCTGGGCATACATGTGCTTTCAACAAACCGAAGCGAGACGACTGGGCCATCAGGGACTCGAACCCGGGACAAACCGGTTATGAGCCGGCTGCTCTAACCAACTGAGCTAATGGCCCGCTTATCGGAGAAGGAGGGATTCGAACCCTCGCATCCCTCATCAGGATCTACTCCCTTAGCAGGGGAGCCTCTTGAGCCACTTGAGTACTTCTCCGCATGGCGGAGAGAGAGGGATTCGAACCCCCGTGAGCTTTCACCCTAACGGTTTTCAAGACCGCCCCGTTATGACCGCTTCGGTATCTCTCCAGCACTGACCCATCGGGGATTCGAACCCCGGACACCCTGATTAAAAGTCAGGTGCTCTACCGGCTGAGCTAATGGATCATACTGGGGTAGCAGGACTCGAACCTGCGAAATGCTAGAGTCAGAGTCTAGTGCCTTACCGACTTGGCTATACCCCATCATTGCCATGACTATATTTAATTGACTGGGGTAGCAGGATTCGAACCTACGAGATGCCAGAGTCAAAGTCTGGTGCCTTACCGCTTGGCTATACCCCACTATCGCGCCTATGAGGATTCGAACCTCAGACACACGGATTAGAAGTCCGTTGCTCTATCCAACTGAGCTATAGGCGCGCATCCAAGCCTAAAAGAAACCGCTCTTCCAACAACTCCACCCGGAAGTAAGACCACTCCGAGAAGTGACCTCCCCGATTAGAAAGCTGGTGAAAGGACTTGAACCCTCAACCTACTGATTACAAGTCAGTTGCTCTACCG
>CALAJY010000049.1 GCA_937923265.1 uncultured Tissierellia bacterium | reverse complement strand
GGAAAGAACAAAAAAACTTCCTCGAAGGTCGGAGGACCTTGGGGAAGAAGTTGGTTCGGATCAGTGGGTAGGTTTTGGTTCCACGGGAGGCTGCTTGGGCGGATCCTGTGGATGTGGATTGGGATCCCCTTGTTTCGGAGGCTTCTCCGAGGAGTCTTCGGGGGGGTGGGTGGGCTGACTGGATTCCACGGGGGGCTTTTCCGAGGACTTATCCGGTTTGGAACTGGAGGTCTCGGAAGAAGCGGGTTTTTGGGAGGAGCTGGTGGACTTACTGCTGGAAGAAGCAGGGATCGGCTCTCCCGTGTATATGGAGCCACTGCCCGCCTCCGAGGAGGAGGGCTTGGAGACCGAGCCGGAATGGTGCGAAGACGATGCGCTATGAGAAGTGGAGGAGGAACTCTGGGATGCCGTGGTCGTGGATCCATGCGAGGGATGACTGAAAATCACACGCTGGCTTTCCACCTTCGGAGGCGTTTTCTCCTCGGAATATCCCACAATCTTCTTGCTTCCATCGGCTTCGAGGTCGCCTTTAACGGGACCGATATGGGTGATCTGGGGAACCGCACGTTTGATGATCTGCTCAGAAATGGCAATCCGTTTGAGCTCCTGATCCCCTTCCTTGGTAATCTCGTAGATGATCTCGCTCTGTCCACGTTCGCCTTCCTGCACGATTTTTCTCTCGCCGGGAGCCAAGTCCTTATCGATAATTTCCTCCATGGGAAATTGTTCTTCTTTTAATTCTTTTTCTTGAATCACTTGGAGCAGGGGGGAACTTCCGTCCTCCTCCTGAGATTCCTGAGGCTTTACAAGAGCGAATTGATTCTCTGGATCATGACAGGCAGACAGGGTTAAAAGCCCGCACACGCCAAGGCCAATCAGAGAGAGCGTATATTTCCGATTCATCATTACCTCTTTCTACACAAGGAAACATCTTACGTTAAGTATACACAATCCTTAGGAAACTCGCTTGGGTACTTATCTGGAAAAGAGCGAAATCAAAGGCTTTTCTCAATACGGAGGGAAAATTTTTTACATTTTTTACATCATTGAAATTCCCGGATCATCAAAGAAAGGAGGGAGACGTGGAAGAGATTCTATTGGGTGTTCATCAGCTCATCGACTTCGTCATGCGGTCGGGGGACATTGATTCCCTCTATCGGTCGCGGCGACGGATGCAAGAGGGAATTCGCATTCACAAGCGGATTCAGAGTGGCTATGGGTCGGCCTATCAAAAAGAAGTTCCCTTTGTGGATGTCACGGTATTGGAAGGCGTCTCCTTTCGAGTGAGCGGACGCGCCGATGGAGTCCTGGAAGATCCCCATAACCCGATGATTGATGAAATCAAGTCAACGGGGAGGAGACTGGAAGATCTGGAAGAGGATGATCATCCGCTGCACTGGGCCCAGGTGATGTGCTATGGCTATTTTTATTGCAAGGAGAGGCAGCGAAAAGAGATTCGCCTTCAGCTTACCTATGTGAACACAGAGGATGAGGAAACTTCAAAAACCTTCCTTCGGAAGGTTTCCTTTGCCCAACTGCGGGAATTTTATGAGGACCTGTTGAGCCAATATCTTGACTTTTCCAAGGCACGTCTTGCCTGGCGCAGAAAGCGGGATGCCTGTCTGGAGACGCTGGCCTTTCCCTATGGGAGCTTTCGACCCGGACAAAGACAGATGGCGGTGGGCGTTTTTCAGGCGATCGAAGAAGGAAAAAAGCTCTTTGTCCAGGCGCCCACAGGAATTGGAAAGACCATCTCTGCCCTCTATCCCGCCCTTTGTTCCATTCCCAGGCAACGGTTAGACACCGTCTACTATCTGACCGCAAGGACCAGCACACAGCGAGAGGTCACAAAAGCCCTGAAGCAGATGGACGAGGAGGGACTCGCGTTAAAGTCCGTGATTCTCACCGCCAAGGAGAAAATCTGCCTGAATGATAAGGTACGCTGTAATCCCGAGGAATGCCCCTATGCCAAGGGTCATTTTGACCGTGTCAATGAGGCGATTTTTACCGCTTTCCAAGAAGAAGACCGGCTGGACCGGGTGACAATCACCGAGTTTTCCGAGCGCTTTCGCGTGTGCCCCCATGAGTTCCAGTTGGACATGGCCAACTACGCCGACCTGGTCTGCTGCGATTACAACTATTTCTTCGATCCCGCCGTCTCTCGACGAAGGGCCGAGGAAGAGGACGAGAAGAAGCTGGTCATCCTGGTGGATGAGGCCCATAACCTGGTGGATCGCGGTCGGGACATGTATTCCGCAGAGTTAAACAGCGGGTCTTTTGATACCCTCCTGTCAATTTTCGAGGGAACGGAATACGGGGCCGTACAGAAAGACCTAAAAAAGGCCCTCCGGATCATGGATGATTTTTTCCTGGCTCACGGGGACCGACCGGCCACCGCTACCCGGGATCATCCTTCGGATCTGGTGGACCTGTGCCAAAAACTCACCCAGGACCTGGATCCCTTTCTCACACGAGAAACGGATCATCCGGACTATGAACAGGTTCGGTCCTTTTTCTTTGAGCTGGTTCGCTTTTGTCGCATCGATGAATTTTGGATGGAGGGCTTCACCCAGCTTCTTTACCAGACGGGGGGGAAACTTCTCTGGCGCATTCAATGCCTGGATTCCTCCCATCTGATGAAAGCCATCTTGGAGCGGGCACGGGCAGCCACCTTCTTTTCCGCCACCATGACCCCCCTTTCCTACTATGTGCGCCTGCTGGGCGGGGAGAAGGAGAGCTGGACCATGGACCTCCCTTCGCCCTTCCCCGCCGACCATCTTCAGGTCCGGATTCTGCCCCTGTCCGTGCGCTATGGAGACCGAGCCCGGAACATGACCCGGTTACTGGATGCCCTGGAGATGTTCCGAAAACAGAATCCGGGCAATGCCATGATCTTCTTTCCCAGCTATTCCTACCTGGACCAGTGCTACCGGGCCTACCTGACCCGGCTGCCGAAAGGAGCGGCTCCTCCCTTGAAGCAGGAGATGGGAGGAAGCGAGGATGAGAAGAGACAACTTCTCGCTGCCTATGAAGAAGAGGAAGGCGTTCTGGGCTTCTTTGTGCTGGGAGGGCTCTTTGCGGAAGGAATCGATTTGCAGGGGAAGGCGCTGACCGCCTGCATGGTGGTCAGTGTTGGCCTGCCCGGCCTTTCCTTTGAGCGCAATGTGACGAAGGACTATTACCGGAGTCAAGGCTGGGATGGCTTCGCCATGGCCTACACCTACCCGGGAATGAACAAGGTCCTCCAAGCGGCCGGCCGCCTGATTCGTGGTCCCGAGGATCATGGCTCCCTTCTCCTTGTGGATGACCGTTTTCAACGTCCCCTCTATCGCCGCCTCATGCCGACCTATTGGGATCCCCGGAATTTCTCGGAGATTCCCACGGTTGAGATTCAAGAAGAGAAGGAGCCGCCAGAGAGACTCTGTCAAGACCCTCCCTCTTCCGAAGAAGGAAAGCCGTAAGAAAAGGAGAATCGGCATCCACTTACCGGGATCAGGGAAAGTAATCGAAGGAGTAGGCAATCCTAGGAGGCAGGGGTGGTGTCCCCTGGGAAATCCTCCAACTTCTATTGTTGATGGCGCTCCAGAAAGCCTTGGTAGTAGGCAATCCAAAGTTTGGCGATTCGCTCCTCCGAATAGTCGCTTGCAATTTTCTGGGAGGCTTCTTTGGCCCGCTGATAGGCCTGGGGATCCTCCCGCAACTGCTGAATTTTAGCGACAAAGCCGGCCACATCCTCCGCAGAAGGATAGGAGCTAAAGTAGATCTTTTTATACAGATCCAAATCGCGAAGGAGAAGGGGAATTCCGGAATTGACCCCCTCCAGAATCGACATGGGGAAGAGCTCATTATAGGAACTCATGAAAAGAAGATCACAGCAATTATAGAGGGCGTTCATATCCTTCCGATCCACGATCCCCAAAAGATGAAGATTTTTGGGAGGATGATCCACGAGGGCTTTTACTTCTGAATAGCCGTCGGTGATGGCGCCGAAGCTGAAGCCCCCGGCCCAGTAAAACGCAATATCGGGCAGGGCCCGGGCGACCTGAGCAAAATCAAGAACACCCTTGCGGGTTTGCATCTGACCCACGCCGAGAACCTTGAATGCCGTCGGGGCAAGCTCGTATTTTTCAGCCGTTGTCTGAAAGGTCTCTCGGTTACCGGCAAAAAAGGCCTTGGAGGAAACCACGTTGGGAATGTAGTGGATTCGTTCTTTGGGAATACCATACTTCGTGAGAGGCTCAATAAAGATCGGATTTACAACAATCAGCTCATCCGCACTCTTATACATATGTAACACATAGCGGTAAAAGAGGCGATCAATTCCGGGCGGAAGATGAATGCTGCCCTTTAACGTTTCCGGGAGGAAATGAACATGCATGCAGGAAGGGAGCTTGGACCGTTTCATTTGCCAGTAACAGTAAGGGTGAATAGTGTGTACATGATTCAGTTGGCAGCCTTTGGGATCATTGAAAGAGAGCTGAAGGTCCTTGTTAGCATGGGTTTGAATCAGTCTCACAATTTCTTGGTAAGCCGTTCCAACCCCCTGGCCCTTGACGTCTTCCCCTTTGAGATCATGTTGACCCGAATCATTCTTCGCCTCCTGATTTCCTTGATATATTGAAAGAATACTTTCTTGATTATAGCATAGCGGTTATTTCTTCCCTTCGGGATTTCACTTTTCAGCGATGCCGAGAACCATGATAAAATAAGGGAACGATAAGAAGGACAGGGCTCTTTTTTGGAGTTGTGAAATAGGGAGTTTTTAACAGAAAGACACAGAGAGGATAAGAGATGAAGAGGCGAACCATTCCCGTTCGAATTGAAAAATTAGACTTCCCCAACCGGGCGAAAGGATACGAGCTTTTGGACCGCGAAGAGGGTTCCGTGGAGGAGCGGCTGGAGATTGCATCGGGAACCAATCAGCAGAATTTGGAACGGGGGCGGGCCATTGTTGCCAAAGGCGGTTTGCCCGGCCAGGTCTGGATGGCGAAAACTGGTCGCAACCGGGCGGGGGCCAAAGAGTGTAAACTTCTGGAGCTTTTGGAGCGGTCTTCCCTGGAGACGGAAGCGGGCTGTTCGATATGTGACCAGTGCGGGGGCTGTTGCTACCAGAAGCTCTCTTTCCAGACGGAGCTCCTCCTTAAGGGTCATCAGCTCCGCGATCTTTACCGGGAGGCGGGTCTTTTTGAGGAGATCCCCCTGACCCACAGTCCCTTGGTTCATGGCTACCGCAACAAGATGGAGTACACCTTTGGGGACCGGGAAAAGGGGGGTCCCCTCACACTGGGCCTCCACCGACCGGGTCATTTCTATGAGATCATACCGACTCCCGATTGCAATATTGTGCCGGAGGACTTTAACACCCTTCGCTCTTACAGCCAGGACTTCTTCCGCAAAGCCGGTCTGCCCTACTACCACAGGTCCCGCCGCCAAGGCATCCTTCGCCACCTGGTCCTTCGGGCCTCCCTAACCAAAAAGCAGTTGATGGTGAACCTGGTGACCACCTTTGCCCTGGAATCGGATGATCCGATTTGGGCGGAATACCTGCAGGGCTTGCAAGGACTGGACCTGGAATTTTCGTTAGCCTCGGTCTACCATACGCGCAATGATTCCCCTGCCGATGCCGTGATTCCCGAAGAGCTTACCCTCCAATGGGGTCGGCCCTATCTGGAGGAACGCCTTCATGATCTTCAGTTTCATGTGGGTCCCTTTTCCTTTTTTCAGCCCAATGTAGCGGGAGCGGAGCGGCTCTACGCCAAGGCCCTGGAGTTTGCGGGGGACCTTTCCGGAAAGACCGTTTATGATCTTTATTCGGGAACGGGGACCATCACCCAGATTTTGGCTCGCCACGCTCGCCGGGCCATCGGGGTGGAGCTCGTGGAAGAGGCCGTGGAAAAGGCGCGGGAGAGTGCTCAACTCAACGAGCTCGCCAACGTGAAATGGGTTGCCAATGACGTGTTAAAGGAGCTGGACCGCATGGCCCGGGAAGAGGAAGCCCCGGATGTCATTGTTTTGGATCCTCCCCGCCAGGGCATCCATCCCAAAGCCCTGCCGAAAATTTGTGCCGCGGGAGCAGACCGCATCGTTTACATCTCCTGCAATCCCATCACCCAGGTTCATGACATTCTGGAGATGGAGAAGTTCGGCTACAAGGCGGAGAAAGCCTGTGCCTTTGATCAATTCCCGAGGACGAAACATGTTGAGACGGTAGCACTTTTGTCCAAACTCGATGTCGATAAGCATATAAATATTGAAATTGAGCTGGATGAGCTTGATTTGACAAGTGCTGAAAGT
>CALAJY010000048.1 GCA_937923265.1 uncultured Tissierellia bacterium | reverse complement strand
AGGGGCGTGGTCCCCTGGGAAAGTGCGAAAAAGGGGATTTCCCAGGGTGGGGGTCCCCTGGGAAAGTGTGAAAAAGGGGATTTCCCAGGGTGTGGGTCCCCTGGGAAAGTGCGAAAAAGGGGATTTCCCAGGGGTGAGGTCCCCTGGGAAAGTGTGAAAAAGAGGGTTTCCCAGGGGCGTGGTCCCCTGGGAAAGTGCAAAAAAGGGGGGCCCCAGGGGTGATGTCCCCTGGGAAAGAGTGGAAAAGCAGAGTAAGGCGGTGGTAGATGCAGGATTCACCCTGAGCATCCGCGCTCCCGTTGAGTTTCGATCTTCAATGGAATTTTTTAATTTCAAAAATTCGCAGAAAGAGACGGGGCTGGGTGAGCCAACGTCTATTTACCGATATCTTAAAAAATGACCTTTCAATCGACAAAACGGAGGGCATTCAAGAGAAATGAAAGGATCTTATCCAAAATGGAGTGATTTGATTTTTGGGCTACACTTCGGAGGGATTTGAAAACCATGTGGGGAGTGTCCCTATGACTGCTTAAAGAACAAAACAGCTTTGCCGGCTGATGGGCAAAAGTATATGTTTGAGTTTTGCTGGGGGAAGATTACAGGGGGAGGACCAGTAAGAAATGGAGTGAGGGAATAAGGAGGAGTCTGCCATGGAACCGGATTTGGAAGGGATCCATCATTTTACCTGCTTTTAACAATTCTACGAGACAGAACGTATTACGCTTAAAACAGCAATTTGATGGAACACATTAGGCAAGTGAGGAGGAATAGATTTGTCAGATCTGTTTATTTCGGATGCAGAGATGATGGCTGCAGAAAAGTTTGTTTTGGGATATCTCGATCATCTGTCGGAAAGCATTCTCATCCTTTCTGGAAAAATTCAACAGATTCAGAATCATGGAATTCAAGACGGCCCCAACCATCAAAATTTAGGACAAATTCGCCAGGAACTCGAGGAGATTCAACGGGACATAGAAGGGCTACATGAAGAGATGAAGGGATCTGCCGCTTCTTTTATTGAGAAAATTGACAATGCGGACCGCTTCATTTATTAGGGAAGGAGCAAGAATCTGAAAATGGAAAATGGCCTGATTAAGGTAAATCCGGAGAAACTATCGAAGTCTGCTGCGGAAATCGAAAGCGCCTTGCAAGAAGCAATGAGCTGCTTACAAGCCTTTCCAACGGATGTATTCTCTAAAAGTAGGGGGTCTGGCGAAGAAGCTTCCGGAGAATTATTTCACTCTCTCGAGCAAGTTGGCAATTTCGATAAAGAAACCTATTTCAAAATGTTTCAGTATGCCATCAAAATAAAAGAAGATTTCATCATAGCCGATCAACGGATCGCGCAGGAGATTTCCGATAAATTGCAGTAAGGAGAACGCAATGGAAAAAATTTCTTTTAAGTTCTTACTGCTCGTCATGGTAATTCTGACATTGGGAAGCTGTCAAGCCGTGAGTCTAGACCATGGGGAACGGAGTATCAAAGAGAGTGAGAAGTATACGCGGGATGAGGTGAAAGAAAAGGTGATTAAGGCGGTGGAAGACAAATACGGAGAGGAGTTTGATTTGCAGTCGATGGAAAGCAGCAGCTGGTACACCGGCTATATCGAATATCTCTATCTCTATCCCAAGGGAGGAAATCCCAAGGACCATTTTCGAGCATCTCACAATCACGGGAAGATTCATGACAATTATGTGGAGTACGTCATGGCAAAGCGCTACCAGAAGCGAGCCAAAGAAATCGTTAAAAATACTTTCCCAAATCCGTGGTAGATTCGGGGATGTTCTTTCGAGGAATGACTCCGGACGAGTTTCGCCCATCGATGGCATTCTCAGCGTTTCAGAAATACGCCAATAAAAATGGAGAAATAGGAGTCCAAGTATTTCTGCCGATTCCCGATAAGAAAGAGTTAAAGATGGAGACGGTGAAGAAGATTAAAAACGAGCTGAGTAAGCTTATTGTGAATGGCAAGGTGAGCTTTACCGGATATACCCCGGAGGGGTTTGAGGAGCATGTGGTGAATGACCCCTACGATTCCATAAAAAACAAAAGCGCTTTCCCGGATGTTGGGTAAAAGTATGTGGTCGTATTCGGCTGGGGAAGATATGAAGATCAAAACCGAGAAGATGCGAAGTAAGGAGGAAACGAGAGCGATGAAACAGAAATCGGCGAAAATTGCTTTTCTTGCCGTTGCAGCATTGCTGATTGGGGGATGTCAAGCCATGAATCTAGACCATGAGGAACAAAGTATCAAAGAGAGTGAGAAGTATACGCGGGATGAGGTGAAAGAAAAGGTGATTAAGGCGGTGGAAGACAAATACGGAGAGGAGTTTGATTTGCAGTCCATGGCAAGCAGCAGCTGGTACACCGGCTATATTGATTATCTTTTTCTTTATCCTAAGGGAGGGAATCCCAAGGACCATTTTCAAGTTTCTCACAATCACGGGGAGATTCATGACGATTATGTGGAGTACGTCATGGGTAAGCGCTACCAGAAGCGGGCTAAAGAAATCGTTCAAAAGTACTTTCCCAAATCCGTGGTAGATTCGGGGATGCTCTTACATGGAATTACACCGGATGAGTTTCGCCCATCGATGGCGTTCTCAGAATTTCAGAAATACGCCAATAAAAATGGAGAAATAGGAGTCCGTGTATTTCTGCCGATTCCCGACAAGAAAGAGTTAAAGATGGAGACGGTGGAGCAGATTAAAAACGAGCTGAGTAAGCTCATTGTGAATGGCAGGGTGCGCTTTACCGGATATACCCCGGAGGGGTTTGAGGAGCATGTGGTGAATGATCCTTATGATTCCATAAAAAACAAAAGCGCTTTCCCGGATGTTGGGCAAAAGTATGTGGTCGAATTCGGCTGGGGAAAACTTAAAGATCAAAACCAGGAAGACACGAAATAGGGAGGAAAGATGGCAGAATTAACAAAACCCCAATTACTGGTCTTAAATTGTATTGTCTACGATTTAAGTTATGTAAAGTATTTTCAATTGCATCCTAACAACAGTGTTTTTCAGTGGGCAATAAATTATGACTGGAGTAAATTCGATGATAGCAAGCTACCAGGAGAGATGAAGCGGGGGGAGTTTGCCAAGGTGATTGATTCCATTCGAGAACATCCTGAGGTTTTCAATAAGATACAAGTTAGAAATATAGACACTTCCTCGATTAGCCGGTCGAAAGACGAAACGGTAGTAAAAACAGCCTTGATTTATGAAGACAATTTGCTGGTCCTCTATAAAGGAACGGGAGGCAGCATGGAATGGCGGGATAACGGGAATGGTGCCTCTGCGGGAATGACCGATACGAAGCAGCAATTAGACGCCGTCGAGTATTTTGATAAGATGAAGGAACGATTTGGCGTTGATGATCAAGGGCATCCCCGAAAAGTCGTTGTGACGGGACATTCCAAAGGCGGCAACAAGGCCATGTATGTGGGGGTATTACGCGGTGATTTGATTTCCCATGTCTATTCGTTCGACGGACAGGGAATGGGAATCGGTTTTCTCAATAAATACGCATTGGAAATCGACAGGAACAAGGGGAAGATAAGCAACTATGTCAATGAGGCGGATTTTGTGAACATCCTTCTCTATCCCATTGCCGGAGAGACAATATATATCGATTCGTCCCTGTCTGCACAGGATGCAAAGGACTTATGGAATATTCCCAAGATCGTAAGTGAATTGAAGCATCTCTTTTTAAGTCGGCACTCTCCCTACGCGATGTTCCGGGAAGGGGAAAACGGGCTTGAACTGGGAAATCGAGGGAAACAAAACGCCATATTGGCGGATGTCCAAGATCTTCTCACCTATCTCAACCATTACATGGAAGAAGAGGACCTGGAATACTTTGTGGGGACGCTGATAGACAAGCTTATCACGGATCCTCATTATAAGTTTGAGGGGCCGATGCCCAAAGACTTTAAACGACATCTTATCTCTTTGTTAAAAGGATACTTTCGGTCAAAAGGGTGGAATGAGTCTATATTCGATATAGGTGATCTGACGAGTATCTTCGGATCGGAGTCTATCAGCGATATCATGTCGGTGCCCACGGCCCCCTACACAGATGCCTTGCGGGACTTTTCCGAAGCAGCCAAAGAAAAGTTGCTTGCTCTTGTGAAGGAAGTCGAGGAAGAAGAATTCTATCAAGTGGACCGTTGGGATCTCTGGTATCGCGTACAGGATCTCTTGGGCGGATTGGATTACCCCCATGACCAGGAAAAAGTAGGGGAGTATCATCGAAAGCTTATTGACATGCAAGAGATGAGTGCAAGAGAAATTGAACGGATTTTTGATGAGGTCCACTCCATTGATGAGGCCTATGCAAGAAAGATAGAGGGTTGGAACGCAGAGGTGCAAGAAATCCGTTTTCGCTATCAAAAACTGGTGAATTCCTTTCAGCTATGATAGCAATCCCTTGCGAAATCGAACGGTCGATAGTTTTTAGCGTTTCGGCCGTTTTTGCTTCCTCTGGGATTCCCGTCGGCATGGAGGATTTCCGTTCCGGGACGCTCTTTTTTTTTGCTGTTTTTGCTTAATAAGGTCATTTTTGGGGAAGATGTCAAGAAGGAGAATCTTGCAGTCGCAGGGATGAGGTGAAAGGATGCGGGAAGAAGGACGGATTTATTGGGCAGGGAAGGAAGATCTCAGGGACCTTGCGATATTGGCTCACAGGCTGTGGCCGGATGCGCCTGTTTCGGAGCTCAAAGAGGAATTTGAGGAGATGATGGCATGTCCGGAGGTTGCTCTCTTTCTCTGTAGGAGAGAAGGCGTGGCATGTGCCTTCGCCCAGGTTCAACTCCGCCATGATTATGTGGAGGGGACGGAATCGTCACCGGTTGCCTACCTGGAAGGAATCTTTGTGGAAAGCGAGTGCCGTCAGCAGGGAATAGGGCGGGCTCTCGTTTTGGCCTGCCAAAATTGGGCATGCGAACAAGGGGTTCATGAGTTCGCCAGCGATTGTCTGCTGGAAAATCAAGAGAGCTTGCAATTTCACTTGGCGGTGGGCTTCCGGGAGGCAAATCGGCTTATCTGCTTTGTGAAGAGCATATGATAAAATAAGGAATATAATTTTGAAACGCTGACGGAGGAGGTAACGATGCGAGATCAATATGATGATTTTTGGAGACTCTCCTTGGACACGGAGATTGTGGAAGAGAAAGACGGAGCCTATTCCTTTGCGGATACCGTTTTTTGGGGAGAAAAGGGAGGCATGCCCGCGGATGAGGGCACCATTAATGGCCTTGCCGTCAAAGAGCTCTTCTGGGAAGGGGACCGCCTCTGGCATCGAGTGGAAGGACAGCTTGAAAACCCGATTCACATGGAAGTGGACCCGGACACTCGTTTGACCAACACCACGGCGCAGAGCTGTCTCCATCTTTTTGACGGTTACTATCGGGGAACCGATACGGAACTCCTCTCGGTGAATGTCACAGAGGGAGATCAATGGTTCGAGCTCAATAAGAAGATTTCGCAAGAGGAGCTTGAGAACCTGCAATCCTACATCCATGAAGCTATCTTAGCGGATGTTCCGGTGGAATTTCGCTATGTTCCCGGGAAAGAGTATCCAAACCCGGACTACCGGGATCTGGAATGGGTTCGTCTGGTGAAATTTGGAGACTTGGATGAACAACCCTGTGGAACGCCACATGTGCATCGTACCGGAGAGATTGGCGCCTGCGTGATCTTGGGTTCCGAGAAAACATCCCGTGGAATGCGGGTTCATCTTGCCATCGGTCCCACCGTCGCCCGTGCCCTTGAGGAGAAAGAAAAGAAGCTCCGGCAGCTGGAAACCCTGTTAAAAGTGAACGAAAAGCAGCTGGCGGAACGGGTGCAGGCCCTGATGACGAATGAACGGGAACAAAAGGATCATATAAAAGATCTGGAAGGGAAGTTGGCACAGGAGGAGGCCAACCGTCTGGCACAGGAGCAGGACTTCCTTCTTAACCTGCCCAACCATGATGGGGGGCTTCTCCGCCAGCTCGGACAGAAATTGGCCCTGGAACACAAAGTATCCAAGATTCTTCTCACAGAAAATGAGGGAGGATGTTCCCTCGTCGTTGCCTCCGCCGAGGGGAAGGCACGAGATTGGATGAACCGGGTTCGTGACCAAGCGCAGATTAAGGGAGGCGGTTCTCCCCAAGTGGTGAACGGCCAATCTGCCCTGCCTTTCGAGGACCTAAAGCCTCTATTAGAGCAACTTCAATAGGAAAAACAGGAGGAAGAGGATCATGGGAGACAAGGAACGAACCTTGGTGGTTGTGGATGCACAGAATGATTTTATTTCCGGATCATTAGCCTGTCAGAATGCGAAAGAGGCGATGGAGAATCTGGTCTCATTTCTCCAAAAAACGCCGGGACTCCGGGTGGTTTATTCAGCAGATTGGCATTCGAAGACGAATGGCAGTTTTCAATGCAATGGAGGAATTTGGCCGGTTCATTGTGTTGCCGGCACGGAAGGGGCCGCCCTCTATTCCAAATTTTATGACCTGCCCAACGAAGCCTACCGACCCAATGAGAGCACTCTCTTTAAAAAAGGAAGAGACGATGCTCATGAAGAGTATTCGGCATGCCTGGCAGAAAATGCGGAAGAAAAGAGACTGGAGGATGTCGTGCGAGGAGGAATCCTCGTGGCGGGCCTGGCCAGTGAGTATTGCGTACGCGAAACACTGCTCGGTCTCCATGACCAAGGGCTCTCGGTCTCCCTTTATCTCCCCGGTGTGGGCTATGTGAATCAACAGGATCATGAAAAGAATTTGACCGATTTACGCGAAAAAGGAATTCCCATCGTAGAATCCGTGTAACAGGGTGCTTTTAGCAAAGGAGAGGGAATATCCCGGGGGAATCCCCGGGATATTCCCCCTTTTTAGGTTTCTCAGGGGAACCTGCCCAGGGGAAACCCCGGTATTAGCTTGGATTCTCCGGATTGCCAGGGGATTTCCCCCGGTTATTAGCCCAGATTCGCCGGATTGCCAGGGGAATCCCCTGGGTTTTTGCACTTTCCCAGGGAAACCCCGGTTTTTGCACTGTCCCAGGGGACCCTGCCCCTGGGAAACCCCGTTTTTTGCACTTTCCCAGGGAACCCCACCCCTGGGAAATCCTCTTTTTCGCACTTTCCCAGGGGACCCTGCCCCTGGGAAACCCCGGTTTTTGCACTTTCCCAGGGGATCCCCACCCTGGGAAAC
>CALAJY010000047.1 GCA_937923265.1 uncultured Tissierellia bacterium | reverse complement strand
ATCTCCCACGGCCATCACTTAGTTTTAGCTTGCTTCTTTTCGGCCTGCTTTTCATTCTTCTCATCACCATGCGCCGGATTCAAGACCTTAGAAAATCAGGGATACAGGTCCTTTCGGGCCTAGGTCGTTGGCATCTTTTAAAAGCATCCCTGCTGGACGATGTATTCGCTATTTTGCTAGGTTTTTTCGCAGCGGGTCTGGTTTCGGTTTTCTTTCTTATCCTTACCAGACTTTGGAACGACAAATTTATTCTCTTCCTTTTGACTTGTGCCGGAATCTATGCCATAATCCTACTTCTTTTATCCCTTCTGATGGAACTCATTTTTTGGCGAGTGCTGAGAAAAAGCCATTTAATTGATCTTATAAAGGGGAAAATGCCTATTAAGTCGGCCCTTGCGGTCCTATTAATTGGGCAAGGAATCGCTTTTTTGGCAGTTGGCTTTGGAACCCACATGGTCACTGTCGTCTATCCTTTGTATCAAACGATTCAGGAGGGGACGGAGGCATGGGCCAAGCGATCGGATGCTTTTCATTTTAGTATGAATTTAGGTGCCTTTGATCCTTATCAAGAAGAATTGCAAAATCAGCGGGATCTAGCCTGGTACGATTTCACGGCGGACGCTTTTATGGAAGATGACGTTTTCTATTGCGAGCATTTTTTACGAGAGCAGGACCCAATTTTGCCAAGTCTGGAGGAAAGTCGGAAAATTTTGCTGGTTAGCCCATCCTATTTAAAACGGGAGGAGATCCTTGCCGATCCAAATGAACAAAGAAAGATGGAACACTTGCAGGAAGGCGAATTTGGTCTAATCCTGTCCAAGAATTGTTCCAGAGAGGAAAAAGCCAAGGCTGAGAAAGCTCTTCAAAGCTATCTCTATGAGGCTTTTTGGGGAAAAGAATCCAAGCGAAGTAAAGAAGATATACAACCTATTCGTTTGCTAAGTGCGAAAGCGGACCCGGTTTTCTTTTATAACTATGAAGGGAAGCCACCAAGACAATATCTGGAGGATCCCTATATTCTTGTGCTGACGCCTAAAGCTACAGGCAAGTCTATCACTTCTGCAAAGCAATGGTCTTCTCGAATCGATGCCTATCTCCTATTTCCCAGTTTTGATAGGGTAGAACAGCTTCTTCATAAACATGGATTAAGCAGGTCTGTTTCTCATATAAAAAATACAAGGAATGTATACCTAGAGCAGGTGGCAGGCTACCGTTTTGAGTTGATTACCTTATTAATTGGGAGCATCATTGGTACACTGACAGCGGCCGTTTCCTTTGTGGTCATGAATCGTTTGTATTTCGAACACTTCCGACGAATGATTTTTATTCGAAGAATTTCAGGCTTTTCTTTTTTCAAAAATCATGAAAGCTATTTAAAATTACAAGGAGGGGTGATGGCAGGCGGTCTGATCTTACTTTTCGTTTTATCCCGTAAAGTCCTACTGAATCTTCTGGTCTTTCTTGTATTTATGATGATGGAGGGCATCCTTCTTCATCGGCAAATGAAGAGAGAAAATCGAAGTGCCGTTACCTTATTGAAAGGAGAATAGAGATGATGGAACTGATTAAAGTCCAAAAAAGCTATGGAGATCATCAAATTTTCAAAGATTTGTCCTTTCGTTTTGAAGCCGGAAATATTTATGCTTTGATCGGGAAAAGCGGATCCGGCAAAACAACTCTTCTCAACATGATGGCCAAGTTGGAAGCTTGGAATGGAGGACAAATCATCTACCGTGGAAAAGCCTTGGAAAGCTATAAGGAGCGGACCTTTTTTGAAAAAGAACTGGGCTATCTCTTCCAAAATCTTGGCCTTATTGAGAATGCGAGTGTAGCTGA
>CALAJY010000046.1 GCA_937923265.1 uncultured Tissierellia bacterium | reverse complement strand
GCGTCCCGGACCGCGATGGATGTGACCACAAAGGCAGTTCAACTCCACGGCGGCTATGGATACATTCAGGAGTACGAAGTGGAAAGAATGATGCGGGATGCCAAGATCACAGAGATTTACGAAGGAACCTCTGAGGTCATGGAGATGGTCATTTCCGGCCAACTCCTCCGCTAGTCCAGAGAAGTCGATTGAGAAGTTTAGAGGAGGATTTGAATGAAGATTCTTGTTTGCTGTAAACAGGTACCGGACACGACAGAGATGAAGATTGATCCGGTTACAAATACTTTGATTCGCCAAGGGGTTCCCAGCATTTTAAATACCTACGATGCCTATGCTTTGGAGCAGGCCTTGCAACTGAAGGAAAAAGATCCGGAGACCACCGTTACGGTCATCTCCATGGGACCGCCTCAGGCACTCTCGATGTTGAGAGATTGTCTTGCCGTTGGGGCAGACAAGGCCTACCTGGTCACCGACCGTAAATTCGGCGGCTCCGACACGTTGGCCACCAGCTATATTCTGCAGACGGCAATCCGTTACCTCAGCGAAAAGGAAGGGCAGTATGATCTCATTTGCTGCGGCAAGCAGGCCATCGATGGCGATACCGCCCAGGTCGGTCCGGAGATTGCGGAGCAGCTGGACATTCCGCAGGTGACCTATGGACTCCATGTGGAGGAGCAAGGAGATCAGAAGGTTCATGTGACTCGCGAGCTGGATGATGCCAAGCAGATCATTGAAGCACAGCTTCCCTGCCTAATCACCTTCACGAAAACCGATGAACTCCGTTACCCCACCGTAAAGGGAAAACTGCAATCCTACAAGGCGGACATCACGTCGATCACCTTTGAAGAGCTTGGGGCAGACATGGATGAGGCGAGAATCGGTCTCAAGGGATCCCCGACACGCGTGAAAAAGACCTTTACGCCGCAGAAGTCGAAAAACGGCTTGATCATCACGGATCGGGATGCGGATGTGGCCGTCGAAAAATTAGTGAACGCCCTGCATGATCAGAAGCTGTTTTAACAGGAGGTAATGATGTTTGATAATAAAGATTTATGGGTGGTTGTTGAAGTAGCGGAAGATGGTCATCCAAAGAATGTTGGCTTAGAGCTTCTTACGGAAGCGCGCGGCATGGCCGAGAGCGTCAAGGAAGACCTCTGTGCCGTCATCGTGGGAGAGCCCATCGATGCGGCGGTAGAAGAGGTAAAGCGGTATGGGGTGGACAAAATCTACACGGTCCATGGCGACCTCTACCGGGAATACAATACCGAAGTGTATGCCAATGCCATCGTTCGCCTGGTCGAGGAGTTCCATCCGAATGTGGTCTTTGTGGGAGCTACGAATCAAGGACGAGACCTGGGGCCTCGGATCTCTTCCCGACTCAAGACCGGCCTCACCGCAGATTGTACGCAGCTGGATATCGACCCGGAGAAGAGAGAAGTCTGGTGGACTCGACCTGCCTTTGGCGGTAACCTGATGGCACAGATTCTCTGCGCGGATCATCGGCCGCAGATTGGGACGGTTCGACCGGGCGTCTTTGCGAAGTTAGAGGTCGAGGAGAAAAAAGACCTGCAGATCATTGATCGACAGATTGACTATCCCAAGGAGAAAATTCGCACCCATCTGGTTAAGACCATCTACGATGAGGATGCGGAAGAGGTGAATCTGGAAGGCGCGGAGGTCATCGTCTCAGGCGGCCGTGGTCTCCAGGATCCGAAGAACTTTGCGCTTGTGCGTGAATTGGCGGAGGTCTTGGGAGCAACGGTAGGCTCCTCTCGTGCTGCCGTGGATGCCGGTTGGATCACCCATAACCACCAGGTCGGCCAGTCGGGCAAAACGGTAGGACCCAAGGTTTACATCGCCATCGGGATTTCCGGCGCCATTCAGCACTTGGCAGGTATGTCCGGTTCGGATACCATTATTGCGATCAACAAGGATCCGGAAGCCCCCATCTTCAATGTTGCCGATTACGGAATCGTGGGCGACCTGTGGGAGGGTGTTCCC
>CALAJY010000045.1 GCA_937923265.1 uncultured Tissierellia bacterium | reverse complement strand
CACCCTGGGAAACCCCGGATTTTGTACTTTCCCAGGGGAACCACACCCTGGGAAATCCACTTTTTTACATTTTCTCAGGCGACACCCCCTGGCTTCCCGCTCGTCGGCTACTGGCAGCAGGCGACTTCTTGCCATTTGTCTTCGTGCTTCGCACTCGTCTCATGGGAAGTCTTTGCGAATGGAATGGTAAACCACCACGCTCGCCGCTTCGCTGCTCGCTCGTTGGACCATTCCACTCTTTCCCAGAGAAATTCGGTCGGCTGCTCTCCGCGCACAGTCCCTTCCTGCTTTTTCACTTTCCCGCTCCTGTTTATCCTCAGTTTAAGCCGCCTCTCTCCCATTCCCAGGGGTTTCCCCCTGGCTTTTTGGCTTGCCGACCCATTTCGCCATAACAAAAAATGGCCCGACCGACGAGGTACCCTCCCTCATTGCGTAAGGGAGGGGTGTCGGTGGATCATCTTTCATTTCGTTCCCGATTCTCTTGACAAGGACCTGGGTTCCTATTTGAAAAGGCGCTTGAAGTCTTCGGTGGCACGAATCAGACCGTCACACATGGCGGGATCGGATCCGGAATGTCCCGAAATCACAAATTCCAGGTCACTGTTGGCCAGGTGCTGATGAAGGAGGTAGGCCCCGATGGGACGACAATCCATGTCGTAACGACCATGAACGATGTGAACGGGGAGGGAGGCAATCCGATCCGTGTGATGGAGGATGTAATTATCGTCGTCCCAAAACATGTGGTTCATCCAGAAATGGCACTCGGTACGGGCCATGGGAAGCATGTAGGAGCTGTCTCCAGATTCCGCTTCGCGGGGATAGAGGGTGGTGATGGAGTCCTCCCAGCCGGACCAGGCACGAGCTGCCTCTTCCTGCACCTTGTGGTCCGGGGATGTGAGAAGCCGGTAGTAGGCGGGAACGATATGATCCCGGTCCCGGGGATCCAGAGGAGCGAGATAGCGAGCAAAGGCCTCGGGAAAGTGTTCGGAGGCACCACCCCGTTCATAGATCCAGTCGATGTCCTCCTGTCGGCCGAGGAAGATGCCCCGGAGGATGAGGCCGATGACCCGGTCGGGAAAGTGGATGGCGTAGGTCAGGGCGAGGGTGCTTCCCCAAGAACCGCCAAAGACGAGCCAGCGGTCCACCCGAAGGGTCTCTCGTAGGTGTTCAATATCCTGAAGGATATGGGGCGTATCATTGTTTTCCAGGCTGGCGAAGGGCTTGCTGCGGCCCGACCCCCGCTGGTCAAACAGGATGATCCGGTAGAAGGAGGGATCAAAGAAACGGCGCGACGAGGGACTGCATCCACAACCCGGGCCTCCATGAAAAAAGACGACGGGCTTGCCTTGGGGGTTCCCACATTCCTCATAGTAAAGTTGGTGACCATCGCTCACGGGCAGATAGTCGCTGTGGTAGGGTTCGAGGGGAGGAAAGAGCTGGCGAAATTTATTGTTGATTTCTTCCATGATTAACTCCTTTGTTCGATTGCAGGGGCTGACCATCCTTTGTGATCTGGTAGCTTCCCTGTGAGAAGTCCACAAGAACGCGGTAGCCGCCCGCAAAGAGGGATTCCTGAATCTGGCCGTCGTCCGATAAGAGGTGATGGGCGATGAGCTCCCGGTCGGCGACCTTCTCATGAAAATCGGCGACCAGGCGAGACCGGGCAACTTTTTCGGCGAAGGAGAAACCGTCCCCCTCGCCGAAATCACCATCGATGCCCGCATAGGCACCATTCCGGATGAGATAGGGGGCTCCTCCGTTGAGTAGGGCGTAGAGCATGAGGTCTTCTCGGTCGATCTTTTCCATCATCCAGGGCTCGATCACGCAGTCATGGTAGACGAGGTTAAAGAGCGGAATGGGAAGGCCCCACCTGGGAGTGCCCGGCTCACGAAGCATGAAATCGTAAGGCGCATAGTGGCAGAATACCTGGGAAGGAACCGCCCAATCGTTGACTTCCTCGGAACTCGGCAGGAGTCCCCGGGCCGAAAGATAGCGGAAACAGGAGGCCCGGGCCTGTAAACAGTCCCACCGGGTCATGGCATGTTCCGGTTGGAAGCACTCATCCCCCTCATTGCAGGTAAAAACATCGAGGTAGGCGGCATCCAGGTCGGGAAGCTTTTCCAAAAGGCGACGGAAATTTCTTCGCACATAGGAAAGGGTCTGGCTGGCACAGAGGTAGGACTGCCTTCCCCCCGCCCAGTTGGCGTGTTGAGGAATGCTGCCATCCTCCAGTCGGCAGGCATAGAACGGATCAAAGGACGGCGCCGCAAAATAATAGTCCCGATACTGGTCATGCACGCCGAAAAGGTCTCCCCGTTCGTGGAGGGTCTCCAGCAGTGCCTGCATGCCTTCTACACCTCCGGCCTCCTCACAGATGGGACCATAGTCCGGATGCCGGTTGTCATACCCGGGCTGGGCCCAGCCGTCCAGATGGAGATAGAGGCGACCGGCCCCGGCCTCCTTGATCGTTTGAATCTCCTCGGCTCGCTCCCGAAAAGTGACAAGACCGGCGTTCTTTTCGGGATTCTTCTCATCATAGAGCCGCGAATCCTTTTGCACCCGATTTTTGATCCCCCAATGCAGGAAGGATGAACCGATCAGCTGCCGCAGCTTGGGGGTCTCCAGTTCCTTCTCTCGGAGAGTTCTAAGCCGCCCCTCCTCTTTCGCCAGCCTGCGATAATACTTGGCCATGCGGGTGTAATCGGCATTCTCAAAGAACACAAAGGTAAGCATCCGCCGGTCGGCCATGGATCCCAAGGAAGGATCCATCCACTGGCCGAGGACGGTGTCCTTCGCTCCTGGATCATGAACCGCATAGTAGCCCGCATTTTCCGGGGTCCGACTGATGGCAAGGTAAGCCTCTTTGCCCCGAATCTGTCCAAACAGGGGCAAATAGGCATCGGCGGTGTAGAAACGGCCTGCAAAGGGAAGCGGTCCAAAGGCCGTCGGCCATCCATTGGGTAGCAGAAGCCCCTGGCGTAAGGGAATCAGGCTTTGCCAGTGGTGGTCTCCCCCACGAAAGTCCATGGGAGCCGGCCAATAGACCTTGTCCGGATGGGTGGACGATGCGGAAAGCGCCACCCACTCACAGTGAACCCTCTTGCAGGATTCCTCCACCCAAACCCGGGTAACCAGGCGAAGGTCCTCTTCCCCCGAGGAGGAAAAGCGATAGACCGACCGAATCCCGACGCCCACGCCACTCTGAAAAATTTCATCCGAAATCTGCGCTGCCTGGGAGAAAAGCACCCTCTTTCCGGCCTTCACAAAGTAAGGGGCATGGTCTCTGCGCTGCTTCCAGACGATGCCCCGGACGGAAAAATCATAACAGCGGCTCTCGAGATCCAAGTGGATGGAGACCCCGGCGACTTCAACAGAATTTCCGGTTCCTTCTTCGTACGACTTCACCATGGTCTCCTTATTGAATTTCTAAAAGAATCGGCGTGTGGTCCTGTCGACTTCCCGAATTCACCATATCGGAACGAAGAATGCGGTCCCCGAGCCGGTCACTGACGAGAAAATAATCGATTCTCCAGCCCGAATTGTTCACCTTGCTGGTGCGAACCCGTTGTGCCCACCAGGTGTACTGCCCTTCCACGGGACCATGCACGTGTCGAAAAGTATCGGTCATGCCTCCGGCGAGCAGGGCACGGAAACCGGTCCGCTCCTCATCGGTGAAGCCGGGGGACCGATGATTGCTCTCCGGGTGGGCGAGATCAATGGCTTCCACCGCCACATTGAAATCCCCACAGAGAATCACCGGTTTTTTTTGGTCCAATTGTGAAATGTATTCTTGGAAGCGCTTATCCCATACTTGTCTCTCCTCCAGGCGTCGCAAGCCATCCCCCGCATTGGGCGTGTAGACCAGCGTAAAATAGAAGTCGTGCATTTCGGCCGTGATGATCCGGCCCTCGCAGTCCATGGGCTCCGGCGCTCCGATGACGGGATGGGTAATCACCGGTTCATAGTCCTTCCGATAGAGGAGCATACAACCAGCGTATCCCTTTCTTGCGGGCTGACAGGAGCTCACCCAGTCATAGTGATAGTCCGGGAAATATTGCAGGAGTCCCTCCTTGTGTTTCTTGCCCGGTCCCGCCTCCGGGAGCTTGGTTTCCTGAATGGCAATAAAGTCTGCCTGCTCCTCCTGAAGCGTTCGTAAGACCGCCCGGCTCAATTCCGAACGAGCGGAGGTGCCCATGAGGGCGGCATTTAAAGAATCGATGTTCCAGGATAGAAATTTCACCCTTTCCTCCTATATGTTTTTTCCAAGTTCCATAAGTTCTTCCCACAGGGGAATCTCATGGATGTTTTTATCATCGGTGTGCATCAACACATAATGACCCCGGTTCTTCCACTGAAGCCGGGTCATGAGATAGTCGAAATGGTCGAGAATGCTCTGGGGATGGCTTCCTCCGGCGGCAACCAAAAGGAGGCCGCTCTTTTCGTTTCCGTGGAGCTGGTCTTCCTCCCCCTCCGCCAGTGCCCAGAGTCGGTCCAGGCAGTTTTTTAATAGCCCGCTCATGGCCCAAAAGAAGAGGGGCGTGGCAAAGACGATGAGGTCAGCCTTGCGATAGGCACCATAGATGTCGTCCATGTCGTCCTTTTGGGTGCAGGGAGAGAGGGTGTCCCTTCCCCCCTGCAAGCAGCCGATGCAGGGATGAATCTTTTTGTCGCAGAGGTTTACCACCTCCACCTCATGGCCGGCCTCTTCCGCACCCTTTTGAAAGGAACGGATCAGGGAAACCGTGAACGCATGCCGGCGATAGGAGCCGTTGAGAATCAGAATCCGGCTCATTTTTTCCGCTCCCGATAGGCTCGCACCAGCTCATCCAGGGGAAGGCCACGGAGCTTATCCTCTTGATCTTGAAAACGGGCGATCTGCTGCGACAGGAAGGCGACCGCCTCCCCGCAGGCTTCCTTCATGGAGGCCCCTTGGAGATAGTTGCCGACAATCAGCGAGGTGAACACATCTCCCGTCCCCGGAAAGGCAGCCTTCACCTCCTTATAGGGAAGGAAGAAGGTTTCCCCCGCCTTTGTTCTTCCCGCAACAACCGCCTGCTCTCCCAGGTGACAGGAAGTCAGAATCGTGGACTGCGCCCCGAGCTCGTGAATCGCTTCCAAAAGCTCCAACAACTCCTCTTTACTGCTCCCCTCCCTCCGGTAGGGATGGTCCGTAAGGACACAGGCCTCGGTATAGTTGGGGAGGGCAATGGAAGAACGCCCAAGCAGCCTGCGAAAGGCAGGGATCATTTCCACGGAAACCCCGGGATAGATGGCCCCGTTGTCTCCCATGATGGGATCACAAAAGAGCACCGTTTTCTCCTGCTCCGGTTGATTCAGATAGTCCTCCACCAGACCGACTTGCTGAGGGTCCGTAAAAAAGCCCGTGGTCATGGCATCAAAATGCAGCCCCAGTTCTCCCCAGGTCTTTATGCTCTCCTTCATAAAGTCACTCAGCGGATCCAGCGCAAAGTAGCCATAATCCAGGGTATTGGAAACGACCGCCGTCGGCAGATAGCTGCAGGAAACGTTGAAACAGGTCATCATCGGCAGCATGGCGGAGAGGGCCACCTTTCCATACCCACAAAAGTCGTTGATTAAAAGTACTTTTTTCTTTCTCAAATCGATTCCTCCACCTTCTGAAAGGACTTCTGTACAAAGTCGCCCAGTTGATGATAGCTGTTTTCTGCAGAATTAAAAAAAAGAAGATGCATCCCAGAAACATCAATGCTTCCGTCTTCTCGAAGATAGCGGTCATCACAGCTGATACCCCGAATTTTTCCCAGCAGCTGACTGCTTTTCGGGTCATAGGACACCAGCTCACATTCCATGGCCAGGGGCAGGTTTGTGATGGTCGGTGCATCCACATGGGAGGCATCCTCCACCTCAAAGCTCGTCTTCTCCAATTTATGGGCAAGACGATTTCCCGAGGTCATCCCCACATAGTCGGCATCGGCTACATGATTCCTGTCACAAAAACTCACCGTGAATGCCTTGGTCCTTTCCACATTGCGGATGGTCTTTTTCCCATCCCCAATGAACAGACAAACCGTGTGAAAATCCGCCAGTGTTCCATACGCAGCGTTCATCACATTTGCACTACCGTCTTCATTTTTTGTCGTCACCATGAGAACCGGGAGTGGCAAAAAAATTGCTTGGGTCTTGATTTCTTTTCGCATTCTGCACCTCCTCTTTTGATATCCTATTATATAGTATCGAAAGAGCAATCCCTCGCAAAGGAACAAGGAGAAGAAAATGTTTTTTGAAGATTATGAGCAGGCTTTTGCAAGAAAGGAACAATTTGAAATCGGTCCAAAGCGGGTTTCGGAAGAGGAGATGCTTGCTTTCGCAAAAAGGTATGATCCCAGGCCGTTCCATCTAGAGGAGGCCGCGATGGAGGAAACGCCCTACCCCAAGGTGATCGCCTCCGGCTATTTCACCCTCTGTTTTGCCTGGTCCCAGTGGGTAAAAACCGAGCAGGATGCCGCGGGAATCATCGTGGGAATCGGTCTCGATGAGCTCCGCTGGCGCAAGCCCGTCTATGCGGGCGACTTCCTGCACTCCAAGCTCTGGATCAAGGACCTGCGCCGGTCCCGGAGTAAGCCCGATCGGGGAACCGTCCGCTTACATTTTTCCTGCCGTAACCAGGAGGAGGAGGAAGTCTTGAGCATGGATGCCCTCTATCTGGTAAAATGCCGCGAGCAAAAAAAATAAGGGGAACGGAGCATCTGCCCCGTCCCCTTCTGTCGATTCCATTACTTGTCGATGCGCTGTCCACTTTTTGCATCGGTAAAGTAGCCCTTGGGGCCTTCCGGATGAAAGACCAAGTCACTTCCCACCGGCAATTCATAAATCCGAAGCACGGCGGGTTCGATTTTTGCTAAGGTGTTAAAGTCCACCACCACCAAATTTTTGGGATCATTCACATATTCCTCGCTGTCCTCTTCCCCAAAGGCCCGCCAACCATTATCCTCACTGTTGACGCCGATCTCCCGAAAAATCCACTTGAAGTGGCTTTCCCGGTTCAGGAGGTTCTTCGTAATGATGCAACCTCCTGCATTTTCAATCCACTGTTCCTCCATAGCTGCTCCCTTCTGTGACTTTGAACGTGTTTGCTTTCCGAATCTCCGTTTGTCTCACCGATTTTTCCCATTCGCTCTATCGCAAGAGCACCCTTAAATGTGGTAAATCTTCTCGGCATTTCCATGCCCGATGGCTTCCCTCTCACTCGGTTCCAACTCCATGCTCTGCAGAAATTCCAAAGAGTTTTCCCGCAACATGTAGGGATAGTCCGTGGACCACAGGATGCGATCCGCTCCCAATCTCTCCACGCACAGTTTCATGGGAGCGGAATAAAACATTCCACTGGGAGTGACATAGATATTCTTCTTGTAATAATAGGAAATTTCATGATCCAGCCCCGTTACCTTTTGAGGCAGCGTCTCATCCAGACGATCCAGGAAATACGGGATGAGCTCCCCCCAGTGCCCCGAAACCAGGGTCAGCCCCGGATATTCGTCAAAGAGCCCCGCCAAAATCAAACGCAGGGTCTGGATTCCCGCGTCGTAATGCCAGCCAATCCCATGACCCGATAAGGTCATGGTAACCTGGTCCGACCAATCCCCCTCATAGTAGGTTCCCTCCACCTTGGGATCCACTTCTCCCGGATGGAGCTGGATGGGAAATCCTAATTCCTCCGCCTTTGCAAAGATTGGTCAAAAGCGACGATGATCAAAAAATTCTCCCTGAAAGCTTCACTGCAGGAGAGCCCCTCGGAATTGCAGCTCCTTGGCGGTTCTCTCCATCTCCTCCGCGGCCGCTTCCGGTTCTCCCGCCGGCAGCGTTGCCAATCCATACAGCCGGTCGGGATTCTCCTTGCAGGCCCGAAACAGTTCATCATTCGCCTCCCGGGAAAGCCGGATGGCATCCTTTCCCGACAGGCTCATGGGCTGTTATTCCCATAGCTGAGAAATTGAATGTCAATGCCTGCCCGATCCATGAACTCAATTCTTCCCCGGCCCAAATCCGTGATTTTTCCATCTTTCTGAATATAATCGCTGATAAACTTTGCCTTTACCTTTTGCTCTTGGGTCATTTCCTTCGACGCATCTTCCAAGAATCCCCGGTTCACCTCGTTCGAAATATAGTGTTCCTCCACGGTGATAATTTTCATCATTTCCTCCGTCATTTCAAAGTCAGCCTTTTTTCAACCACTTAGTAGTTACCCTTCTTTCCCATTTGGATCATGTCGATAAGGAAAAGACGGCAAGGAATGCTGCGGCATGGAGTAAAGTCTAAAAAGGCCGAATTCAGGAATACTCAGGGACTGGAAATTCGCGAAAATGGGAAGGGAGGCGGGTGGAAAGAGAAAACGACTCAAGCAAGGAGCGTACCGCGAGGGTGGAATTACGTGCTAGCAACACGCCTACCGGGTACACTGGGAAAAGTGGAAAACCGGGGTTTCCCAGGGGCAGGAACCCTAGGAAAGTGTAAAAAAGAGTGTTTCCCAGGGTGTGGTTCCCCTGGGAAAGTACAAAATCCGGGGTTTCCCAGGGTG
>CALAJY010000044.1 GCA_937923265.1 uncultured Tissierellia bacterium | reverse complement strand
CCCTGGGAAATGGCAAAAACCGGGGTTTCCCAGGGGAGGGGTGCCCTGGGAACCTCCCCAACATACGACCAGCCAGAGAATCCCCCTGGGAAACAAACGCCTGCGAGCGATTCCCCTGCGGCCCCCCCATATAACAAAAATTTCCCGGGAGTGAGACTCCCGGGAAAACCGTAATTTGAAATTCAGTGGTTCACAGGCCCCGCTGCCTGGCCCCCATCCAGATGATAGAGGACCGCATGACCCGCTTGCAGGGATTTGGGAATATCGATAACCCGCTGGTTGGATGATCCGCGGAAGGCCAGGGTCAGGTCTTTCTTGGCTTCGACAAAGAGGCCATCCACCAGAACCTGGCATTGGGACAGGAGGATGTTCTTCGCGGGATCGGCGAGAATCTGCTCAAAGGTGTAACCGGAATAGATCCAGATTGGCTTGTCGACTTCCCGGCGAATCGCGGCGATAATCTGCGTGAGTTCCAGATTTTGCATGGGCTCCCCACCGAGGAGGGTGAGACCCGCCACCTGGGGATCCTTGAGATCGCTGATCACTTCCCGGGTCTCTCGGTCCGTCCAGGGCTTTCCATAGGAAAAATCCTGGTATTCCCCGTTGAAACAATTGGGACAATGGTGAGTGCAACCGGAAACAAAAATGCTGGTCCGGATGCCCTCCCCATTGGCAATGTCATATTTTCGAATCTGTGCGACATTCATCAGATATGCAACACCCTTGCTTTAATCTCCTTGGTCCTTCCCTCGTTCCAGAAATTTTCTCCCAAATATCCACAGGTCCGACGAATCACCGTCAATTTGGACCGGTCCTTGTTGTGACACTGGGGGCACTCCCACTCGTTGTCATCGTTGACGATGATCTCCCCATCAAAGCCACACGCATGACAGTAGTCCGACTTGGTGTTGAACTCTCCATAGAGAATATGATCATAGATGTATTTGACCATGGTGAGCACGGCGGGAATGTTATGGGTCATGTTGGGAATCTCCGCATAGGAGATCATGCCTCCCGTGGACCGCTCCTGGAATTCGCTCTCAAAGTCAAATTTATCGAAGACACTGATGGGCTCCCGCACATCCACATGGTAGCTGTTGGTGTAATAGCCCTTGTCGGTCACATCGGGAATGGATCCAAAACGTGCCAGGTCGATTTTGGCAAAGCGGTTGGTCAGGTTTTCTGCGGGCGTTCCGTAAAGGGCAAAGCCCAGACCGGTCTCCGCTTTCCAGTCATCCACCGCCTTCCGGAGCCGATCGATGACCCGGATGGCGAAGCGATGACCCTCTTCCGAGGTGTGCGTCTTTCCCGTGACCAGGATGGAGGCCTCATACATGCCAATGTATCCCAGGGAAATGGTGGCATAGCCGCCCTTTAGGAGGTTTCTGATCGGTTCATGGGGCTTGAGTCGGGCAATGGCACCATATTGCCAGTGGATGGGAGAAACATCGCTGGTCACATCCTTCAACAGGTCATAGCGGAAGAGGAGGGCTTTCTTACACAATTCCAGCCGCTTCTCCAAAATCTCAAAGTATCTTTCCTCATCGGGGCCCGATAGAATGCCGATCTGTGGCAGGTTAAGGCTGACCACTCCCATGTTGAAGCGGCCGTCGAATACATACTCCCCCTTCTCATTCTTCCAGGGACTGAGGAAACTGCGGCAACCCATGGGAGCAAACACATTGCCTTGATAGAGCTCCTGCATCTTCTTGGCGGAAATATAGTCCGGGTACATCCTCTTCGCCGTGCACTTTGCCGCCAGCTTGGTGAGATAGTAATAGGGGGTGTCTTCATGCACATTGTGTTCATCCAGCACATAGATGAGCTTGGGAAAGGCCGGGGTCACATAGACGTTAGCCTCATTCTTGATGCCCTCCAACCGCTGGCGGAGAATCTCCTCCGTGATCATGGCTGCCTCTTTTTCATATTCATAGCCCGGCTGGAAATACATGAAGAGGGTGACAAAGGGAGCCTGCCCATTGGTGGTCATCAGGGTGTTAATCTGGTACTGCATGGTCTGGATTCCATCCCGCACTTCCTTGCGGGTTCTCTTCCAGGCCACCTCTTCCGCCTTCTCTTCATCCGGCTCCATGCCATAGAAATTCACCTGGTCATCCAGGGCATCCTTGAAATATTTCTTGAAGCTCTTTCGCACATAGGGGGCAAGAATGCGGTCAACGCCATTGATGGACTGGCCCCCATACTGGCCCGAGGCGACCTGGGCGATGATCTGCGTGGTCACCGTGCAGGCAACCTGGAAGCTCTTCGGCGTATCGATCTTCTTGCCATTGATACAGGTTCCGTTCTTCAGCATGTCCTCTAAATTGATCAGACAGCAGTTAAACATGGGTTGGATAATATAGTCCATATCATGGAAGTGGATGGCTCCATTGTCATGGGCCATGACGATATCCGTGGGAATCAAGAGTCTCCGTGCGGCATCCTTCGATACCTCTCCCGCAATCAGATCTCTCTGGGTGGAAACGATCGCGGCATTTTTATTGGAATTCTCATTCATCACGTCCTCATTGGTCAGGTTGAGAATTCCCATGATATCCGAATCGATGGTGTTGGCATGGCGTTTGAATTCCTGCACCGACCGGTAGGACTCATAGGCCTTTGCCGTTGCCACATTCCCATAGGCGGTGAGCTTGTAGTAGACCTGTTCCTCGATCGTATGGATGGTCATGGGCCGAAGCAGGGTCATGGCCTGGTCTTCGATTTCTCGCGCAATCCGCTCCGCCAATCCGACCTCGTAAATCCCCGAAGACGAATTCATGGCCTTTTCAATCGCAGCGACAATCTTCTCTCGCTGAAAGGCGACCTCGCTGCCGTCCCGTTTGATAACCCTTGGCGTTTTTTCACCGGTCTTGCTTGTCTCTTTCTCCCGAATCGCTTCCATCCCATTTCCTTTCTTGCCGCTGTTTTATCCCAGTCTATGGTCCGAAAAATCCTTCAGACTCTGTACATATAGTTAATACGCCCCTATTGTACCTCTATATATTGTGCCTAGCAAGATGAAACGGAAACTTGAAATAAGATTCGATATTTTCTGAAATATGACGGAATAAAATAAAACAGGGCTAAAAAAGCCCTAAAAACGAACATTTGCGGAAGCCGGGCTATCCGGATCATGCGTGCGTCTCCACGGAAGGGAGCACCGGTTAGGGGAGCGGCGGTGCGGGCGGGTGCGAGCGCGTCAGGAGGGTCCTCGACCCTGGGAAACCCTCTTTTTCACAATTTCCCAGGGGAACTGCACCCTGGGAAATCCCCTTTTTCGCACTTTTCCCAGGAGTTTTCCCCTGGCATCTCGGTTCCTTCCGGCTCAATACTCCTTCTTGCATCAGTTGGTACCGGACACCCTTTCCGCACCGTCCCTGGCTTTTTGCTTGGTGCTCCCCACTCCACTTGTTCTCGTCCCGCACTTCTCCTAGGTCACTCGGCTCCCGTCTCTCCGTTCAAGCCATCCACTCACCCAAGTTCTCGGCCGCAGCGACGATGACCCGGAAAGGGCTGAAAGTTTCCGGTTCTTATCCGTTCCAGCAGGTCCGGCCAGCTGGTTACCGCCTGCAGGCCCTGTCGATTTCCTTGGTTCATGGGAGAGGCAAAGAGAAGGGCGGAGACGCCGACCTCTTCGGCACGCCTGCAATTGTGGGGCATGTCATCCACCAGAAGGGTGATGCCCTCTCTCCGGCAGGCATCTGCTTTCTCCAGGGTGCAAATGAGTTTGTCGTAGACGATGCCCCCTCGCTGCAATTCTTCCCGAGTGGTGGCGTAGGGATCGAGATAGAAGTCCTTAGTTCGACCGGTGATGATCACCAGCTCATGACCCCATGCCTTCAATGCTTTCATTCCCTCTGCGGCACCGGCTTTAAAGGGGGTAGACGGAACAAGGCGATCATAAAAGGCGTGGGCGAAGTCCACTTCCTTCCCCCATTCCGGAGGGATATTCGCATAGGAAATCCGCCGAGCCTTCAAAAGGGAAGGGTCTTTTCCAAAAAATTGGGCAACATGGGGCTGAAAATAGTCGTAGGAATCGGTCAGGGTATCGTCAATATCAATGGCAATCTTCATGATCATCCTTTCTCGTCGGTAAAGACATACTTCTTCATTCGCCGAATCGCTTTCTCCAGCTGCTTGGGGGGGAGGGCAAGATTCATCCGTAGGTGGGTCATGCCGTGGAACTGGCGACCATCCTGGACCATGACCCCACAGGACCAGAGGCGGTCCTCCAGCTCTTCCATGGTCAGGGAATGGACCCGCAGATATTCTTTGACATCCACGAAGAGCATATAGGTTGCCTGCGGATGAGGGAAGCGGAGGCCGGGGACGGTCTCCAAATAGGATTGCATCTTCTGCATATTGTCTCTCAGCTGCTGCCGAAGCTGGTCCACCCAGTCCCCGCCCTCCTTGCAATAGGCCCCTTGGAGGGCATGCATGGACAGGACATTGAGCCGGTTGTAGTAGGTGGCCTTGCCGATTTCTTCCACCCGTTGGCGGAGCTCGGGCGAATAGATAATGTGGTAGGCGGCAATCAGGCCCGCGAGATTGAAGGTCTTGGAGGGGGCATAAAACGAAGCCGTGCGATGGCGGGCATCTTCCGAGACAGAGGCCACCGGAACATGATGGAAGCCGGGAAGCATCAGGTCGGACCAGATTTCATCCGCAATCACGGTCAGGTCATACTTCCGGAAGAGGGTCATGGCCCGGCGGAGCTCTTCTCGCGTCCAGGCGCGACCCGTCGGATTGTGCGGATTACACAGGATGACCACCTTGAGCCGGTGCTTCTGGATCTTCTCCTCCATGTCCGCATAGTCCATGGTCATAAGCCCGTGATCCGGGATGAGCGGGGACAGGACGGGAAGCCGGTCATTGGCTTTCAGGCATTTCAGAAAGCCCGCATACACCGGTTCATGCACCAGGACCCCATCGCCGGGCTGCGTGACCGCTTTTAAGCAGCTGACCACCCCTCCCAACACGCTATTCTCATAGCCGATGTCCTCACGGCAAAGGTCCTCCACCCCGTTTCGCTCTTTTTGCCAGCGAAGGATGGCGTTAAAATAGGCATCTCCGGGGGCAAAATAGCCATAGAGCGGATAGGAAGATCGCCGTATCAGGGCCTCCACCACCCCCGGAAAAGTGGCGAAGTTCATGTCCGCAATCCACATGGGAATCGGCGTAAATCCCGGACCACAGGCTCCCGGTGCGTAGCCCGGACTGGTCCCCGGCCCATCCGCTGCCAGGGAATCTTTTCCTCTTCGATCATAGACGGTCGTAAAATCATACTTCATTGTTTTCTCCTCCACATTGTCCCTATCTTATCATAGCGGGACCAAGGGCTCGGAAAGAAAAAAAGTCCTGCCCCAAGGGCAGGACTTTTTCCGCAACAGGTCCGTTATTTGCTTTCCTTTTCCTTCTTCCGGATGCTTTCCAGGGCGAGGGTCAGGAACAGGAGCCCGGCCACCGAGTAGAGAATGGGATCTCCCGTGGTTGGCGCTTGCTTTCCTGCCCGGTTCCGCTTGCCTTCTCTCCTGCTTTCGGCATGCCCCGAGGATCCATGGGCTGCCTCTTGCGGTTCCTCTTCCCCTCCCGATTGACAGGAAGAAGAGGCCGAAGAGCCGGGTGCTCCCGCTTTGGAAGACGAGGAGGATTCGCTCTCGTCACGAGACGGGGAGGACGATTCTTCCGGTTTTCCTTCCTCACCGGATTCCCTGCCGGAAGAGGAGGATTCCGATGTGGAGTCTTCCGGGGAAGAGCCGGATTCCCGACGGCTCTCCGAGGAGGTCTCTTGATCGGATTGGCTTTCCTCTTTGGACTCTAAGGAGTTGGGCAGGGTCTGAACCTGGCTAACGATCCTGCTTGCTCCGATTTCCGCCGTGGCGTACCATTGCGCAAAGTCCACGTCTTTCTGGTCTAAGACCAGTTCCGCCTGCCCGGATCCCTGCAGGGTTTTGCTCCCCAGGGCATGGTCCGCTTCGTCCCCCCGGACGAGAAGGGGATAAGCCGAAAACTTTCGTAAATTCTCCACCGGCTTAAAGTCGACATGGAAGTGGTCATCGGCGGCCTCATAGCCATTAAACCGATTGAGAATGGGCGAATAGGTGGTGGTGTCCATTCCCTTGGAAGTCCAGGTCATGTACCGGATAAAGCCATTTCCGCCATTCGGTAAGGACTGGTAGTCCGCCAGCAGTTCCAAAACGGGTTGCGACTGTCCCTTTCCCTGATTGGTCTTTCGTGAAACCCCGGCAATATGACCACAGAGCACCATTCTCACATTGTCATAGTGGGAGAGGACACGGTCAAAGAGCTCCCGGGTATCATGACCCTGATAATTCACAAA
This sequence comes from uncultured Tissierellia bacterium, assembly GCA_937923265.1. Classification (GTDB taxonomy): domain Bacteria; phylum Bacillota; class Clostridia; order Tissierellales; family Peptoniphilaceae; genus CALAJY01. The sequence continues at coordinate 7,336 of CALAJY010000044.1, read as the reverse complement.
GTACTTCCCTTGTACCACTCCATTTACGGTCTTCCCCAGGGTGGTATATTGATGCAGGGCAACGATGGCGGTTCTGTGAGGATACTGCGTGAGCACCTGGTCGACCCATTGGATCGTCTCGGGAGCGAACTCGTGGTACAAGCCAAGATAGAGGACAACGAAGTCATGACCCCCGATGGTTACCAGATCATAGTGGCTCGTGTTGTTTTGAAGCTGGCCGCCAAACCAGGCCTTATCCTTGTAGCGATCTGCTCCAAAGTACTTTTTATACATGCTGTAGTCTTCCTGTTTCGGATTATGACCCACGTCATGGTTGCCGGAAACCACCCCATTGGGGACACCCGCCCGGTCTAAGATGTCCTGGGCACGGCTGGCAATCACATATTCCGACTCCACGTTAGGAATCGTCTGGGTGAGGTCTCCCGTATGCGCCACATAGGCAATGGACCCATATTCATACTGTCCTTTCAGGAAGGAGGTCATGCGCTCATAATATTTTCCGTCAATCAGGGGCTGGCGCTGTGTGTAGAATTGGGTATCGGAAATCCAAGCCATTCTGTTGGATCCATTTCCGACCAAGTCGGGAACCAGGGCCAGCCGTAGTGTTCCCTGCTCACTGTACTTCTTAATCTCGGGACTTACGGAAAAATGCAGCACCTGTCCTTGGCTCTTTTTCGTCTGCAGCTGGTCCCATGTCTTTGACGAGGGATTATAAATCATCAGGGCCAGAGATTCCCCTTTTTGGATGCTTCCCGCAATGTCCATGGGAATTTTTCCCTCTGTTTTCTCCGTTTTCCACTCATAGAGAGCATAAGGAAGCTCGCCCGTTTTGCTGACTACCGAAGTGCCTCCTTCTCCGATCTTTTTCTCAGCTTTCCTGGCGGTGTCCAGATGGGCCGCCGGTTTCTCCGAAAAGCCTACATAGGTTTTACTATTCGTTTGTGCCTTCTTATAAAAGTGGATGACGGCATCGTCCTTCCCCGCTTGCTTCAATTCCGCAATCAGTTTGACATGATCCCCGTCTTTTTGGGAGGAGACGGCAAGCTCAGGAGCACCGGGAGTCGCCATGCGAACCAGGTAGGACGCTTCTCCTCGGTTCCCTAATTCATCAGTTGCCGTGATCTTCAGAACATGATTGTCCTGTCCCAGCTCTTTTCCCTGAAAAACGTAGTCTTTCGGAATCTCCTTGCCATCCAAAGTAATGGCGAGGTCCTTTACGGCATTCCGGTCCGTGACCGCAACTCCCAGAGGGGTTCCATTCGCCAATACCTTCCGTCCCTGTTCAAACTCTTTGGAAAGTTGAATGGAGGGGGCTTGATTATCCACATTCAGCGTAGCACGGCGCACCTCTTTTCCGTTCAGGAAAAGCTGAATCAGCTGCTCTCCGTTTAGTTCCTCCGTATCTAGGGTAAGCACTCTCACCTTCGGTTGGTAGGCAGGCAGTTGATAGATGAAATCAATCCGATAAAACTTCTTCAGGTTGGATCCTTTGACGCCATCCCCCATGCCATAGTCTTTTTCCGGGTCATACGTTTCTTCCACCACATGGTTCGCTTTTGCAACGGGGACCTCTTTGTTATCCGCCTGATAGCCACGAATCTTGGTGGGCGAAATGACCTGACCACTGGGTAACGTCAGCTCCATCTTGCTCAGCTTAAAATCATCATAATTTCGAATCGATGGTGCCTGATCCTCGCGGTAGCTCGTCGCAGGATTTCCGGCATACACCGTGATGACGTTCTCTTTTCCATACCTGAGAGTCACCCCGTCCAAAACGGTCATCGCCTCCGCTCTTGTCTTCGTGCTCGGTCCATGAATGGGCAGGACCTTGGAGCCATTGACCGAAACGGTATTCAAGGCTCCCCAGGAAGCATCCGTTTCCATGTCATCGGCGATGTAATGAAGTGCCGCCTTGCCCGGCTTTCCCACCGAATATTCTTTCCCATTGAAATGAACCGCTGCCCGGTCCTCCGCCTGCGGCAGTTGAATCTCCACCTTGAACTTCCCGGCGATCTTCTCCTGATCCCGCAAGTTCCAAAGAGTATCCCCCTTATCCGCATCATTTCCCTTCTCCTGCTTGCTTCTTTCCGCTTCTCCCACAGCCTGAGTGGGCACCTTTTCCGTTCCGGCAGCAAGACTCGGTATCCTCGACATCGTGGACACCATCACCGCCAGCGCCAGCAGAAAAGAAGCTAACCGCTGCAATCTTCCCTTTCGCATACTCATTTCCCCTTTCTTTCTCACAACAATTCCAATAACCTTTCAAATATTACAAAAAATTTATAAAGTTGAAATTTGCCGCAGGTCAAAAAAAGGTAAATAAATTTTAGGGTCATGCACCATTCAAAGGGACGCACCCGAGGGCAAAACCGGATCTATATCCCAGGAGTTCCCTCTAACGAATGTGAAAAAAGGGGCACGGCATCCTCTGAATCAAAAAGAATGAACCGACCGGGATTAGGGACAGAGAATGGGAGCAAGTAGTCGGAGCGAGCGAAAAACCAGGGGGATTCCCCCGGCAAAATAGACGGAGCGAGCGGATACTCAGGGGACTCACCGTCAGAAGGTGGCAAATATTCGATTTTCTATTCCTATTCGTTTGCTTTTGGGCCATTTCTTCGTTTTGCCGCCACCTCCCTCGCCTGCCCGTGACATCCCAGTCGGCAGTGAATGGCGGCTAGGTTGTTTTTTCTAATCACATTTACCCTTGCACAAGCTCCCGAGTCCAACAATGCCTCCTTCTCCCGGTTTGGCGTTGTTTCTCAAAGGAAAAGAGGGAGCAAATGCTCCCTCTTTTCCCTCAATAGGTAGGTAATCTAATCCTTCGTGGTGTGAAGACGAAAGACACTATTTACTTGGTTGCAATGCTTGGTCAAGATCCGCAATGATGTCATCGGCATCCTCAAGGCCGACAGAGAGACGAATGAGGTTCTCCGCAATGCCCGCCTTTTTTCGCTCTTCCGGACTATATGTGGAATGGGTCATGCTTGCCGGATGCTCAATTAAGGTCTCGCAATCTCCCAGGCTAACCGCCAGGGTACAGAGCTTCACCTTGTTCATGACGGATGCACCCTCTTCCAGACCTCCCTTCACCTTAAAAGAAATCATGGCTCCCGGATAGTCCATCTGTTTTTGTGCCAGATCATACTGTGGAAAACTGGGTAGACCGGGATAGAGCACCTCTTCCACCTGGGGATGATCCTGTAGGAATTCTGCCACCTTTTGGGCATTCGCAACATGCTGGCGAACTCGAACTCCCAGGGTCTTCATGCCCCGGATCAGGAGATAGGCTTGGAAGGGAGAAAGTACGGAACCCGTGCAATCCTTGATTCCCACCATCTTAATCCTTGCAATATCATCCCGGGAGCCGACGGCAAAACCCGCAATGACATCGCCATGACCATTTAAATATTTCGTCGCGGAATGAACCACCAGATCGGCGCCGAGCGCCAAGGGATGCTGGCAAACCGGAGTGGAAAAAGTATTATCCACTATGACCCGGACGCCCTCCTGTTCATGGGCAATCTGCGCAATTTTTTCAATGTCCGCCAGGTCCAGGCTGGGATTGACGGGGGTTTCCAGATAGACGAGCTTGGTGTTCTTCTTCATGGCTTTTCGAACATTTTCCGGGTCTCGGGTATCCACAAAGGAAATCTCGATGCCCATTCTCTCAAGGGAATGTTCCATCAGAGCGAAGGTACAACCATAGAGCGTTCTTCCGGCAATCATATGATCCCCGGCATTCAAAAACGTCCAAAGGGTGGAAGAGATGGCTCCCATCCCGGCGGCCATGGCTGCTGCAGCCTCCGCTCCCTCCAGAAGGGCGATTTTCTGCTCTGCCACCGTAACCGTGGGATTTCCCAGGCGACCATAAATATACCCCGGTTCTTTTCCCGCAAAGCGTGCTCCCCCTTGTGCCGCATCATCAAAGACAAACGTGGATGTCTGATAAATGGGTGTTGCCAGCGCTCCGTATTGGTTCTCCAAATTTCCCCCATGAACCGCCTGGGTGTCCATCTTGCATTTGGTCAAATCCTGTTTCATCCCCTCATCCTTTCTAAAAGTCCTTCCCATGGATATGTAACGTTTTCCTAATGGGCGAAGGGAATCCACTCCCCTCCCCGTTATTTATTCTCAAAATTTTCCTTGACGATATCAACAAACTCCTGCACCAAGCGACCCGATTCATGATCCTCGCGACGAATCGTTCCCAGTTGAATCTGGTCATCCAGACCTTCAATCGGGCGGGAACTCAACTTGCTCTCATCCAGTTCCTCTCGGACAACGCCCGTACCGATCGTACACGCCAGATTGCTCTCCATGATCGCATACATGGAATCACGATCCGTCACGCGAAGAATCTGTGAGCTGTCGGGAATATAGCCCTCCTCAAAGAAATCCACGTAGTAATTTCTCTGCAGGTAACAGACAAAGGGATAGGCCGCCAGATCCTCCAGACTCACCTTCTTTTTCTTGGCAAGCGGATGTTTCGGTGCCATAAAAGCGCGAAACCCGCATGATCCCATCTCTTCAAAGATCAGGCTTCGCTCCTTCAGGGCCTTATCGATGGCCTTTTGGTTGCGCTGGGACCGGTACAGGATTCCCAGCTCTGCCTTGCCCTCATAGACAAATTCCATGATCGTCTTGGTGTCGGATTCCATCAGGGTCATCTCATAATTTTCTTTTTTGTAGCGGTCCAGTAAGATGGACATGCTTTCGATGACAAAGCTATAGTGCTGACTTGCCACCCGGAGACTCAGTTCATGACTTTTCTTAAAACGCTCCTTCATGTTCCGGGAGTAATTTAGAATCACCTGGGCATGGCGTACAAAATCTTCGCCTTCCGAGGTGAAGACCACCCGGTTGACGTAACTCGTCTCCAAAATCCGAATTCCAAATTCCGTCTCCAGGTTTTTAACCGCCTTGCTAATGGTCGGCTGGGTTACAAAACACTCATTCGCTGCTTCCACCATATTCCCTGTATGATATAGGGTCACTAAATACTGAAGATGTTGAATATTCATCACGATTCCCCCTGTACTATTCTTAAATTTCATAGAATATACATTCTATGAATTTATTGGCAACCCTATCATAACAAAATTTCCTTAGAAATTGTGATAAATTGCAGCTTTTATTGGGCCTCTATTATCATGATAGCACAGTAGTGGATGAAAACGTTTATTCTTTTTTATCCTCGCTATGCTAAAAAAGAATAACGAAGGAGTAAAGCGGGGGTTCCGGTGCCTGAAAAAAGTATCATTCGCGGACACCCTCCTACGGGGTCCCCGAAGTCTGCGAGGAGGCGGGGTTGAAAATCAAAGTTACCGCAAAGGGAAGTGCGTTGAAATCGTAAATGGTGGATTCCATGCTTCCGCCGACGGGGTCCCCTGAGAAAAAGCAAAAACGGGGGTTTCCCAGGGGCGGGGGACCCTGGGAAAAGGTAAAAATCGGAGTTTCCCAGGGGCGGAAGCACTATGGAATCCCTCATGATCCGAATTTTCTCTTACTTATCCCTTTGCCTGTAACGATCCTTCCTCTTCTCGTGCACTCCTCTTCAAGCCCCTGGTTTTGGCGAATGATCCCGGTGTCCTGCGAGCGAACTTTCGCCTCCTTTCACACCGCTGACGCGCGAAGGAGCGAAAAAAGGCAATAAAAAAACCACGGTTCCGAAGAACCGTGGTTGATGTGCGTGTAAAACTAACGCTTTGAGAACTGAGGACTCTTACGAGCCTTCTTGAATCCGTACTTATAACGCTCTTTCTTTCTTGCATCACGAGTTAAGAATCCGGCACGCTTCAAAGTCGCACGAAGATCAGGATCAAACTCCAACAGAGCACGAGCAATTCCCAAACGAACCGCTCCGGCCTGACCCGTGAATCCACCACCCTTAACGTTAACAGCAACATCAAAGGCCTCACTGTTTCCGGTTAAGGTCAAAGGAGACTTTGCGAGGTCACGCAGGGTCTGATAGTCAAAGTATTCTTCAATGTCTTTTCCGTTTACTACAAAGTTACCTTTGCCGGGAAGAAGACGTACACGAGCGACCGCAGTTTTTCTACGACCGGTTCCACGATATTGATTATCCATTATGTCCTCCTACCTAAAACTTCAGTTCTTCGGGCATCTGAGCTTCGTGCTTGTGCTCAGGACCTGCATACACCTTTAATTTACGTCCCATTTGACGTCCTAAGGTGTTGTGGGGAAGCATTCCCTTAATTGCCTTCTCAAGAATGCGTTCGGGATGCGTTTCCAACATCTGCTTGTAGGAGATTTCACGGCGTCCACCGGGATATCCAGTATGGTGCACATAAACCTTCTTGTGTTCTTTGTTTCCCGTTAAGCGTACCTTCTCTGCGTTGACGATTACCACATAGTCACCGGTATCAACATTCGGTGTGAAGGTCGGCTTGTTTTTTCCTCGCAGAACGGCGGCAACATTAGCGGCGAGACGGCCAACTACCTGGTCGGTCGCATCCACTACGTACCATTTGCGTTCCACCTCGCGGGGTTTCGCTAAATAGCTTTTCATGGTTTCACTCCTTTTCATCTTTCTGCCTTGATAATTTCGACTCCGCCAATCAAGGAGGCGGGTTTTGGACATTCGACAATTTTTTGTTCGCACATCGACGCTGCGAATTCATTACCGAAGATATCGAAGGGCAAAACTCAGCCCATACAGATACCCGAATAGGATACCAAGGAGTCCTGAAAATGTCAAGAGGAGAACCATGATTATCCCTTCCTGATCATGAACCAATCCCCACCATGAAAAGAAAGCGAAGCTCATTGGCTCCGCCTTCCTTTGGTTCGATTACATATTACCGGAAACGCTACTTTCTTCTTCTCTTAATTTTTTCGAGGGTCATCCCCGCAGCCATCGCAGTGAGCGTGAAGAAAAGCACTGGATCGCCGGTTTTCGGTGCTTCGGCATTAGAGGATGGGTTCCTTCGCCCCGAATCATCGCAACCTATTGTCGTTGCCGCAGACCCATTTGCTTCCTCCGGCTCTTCCGGTTCCTCCGGCTCTTCCGGTTCTCCCGGCTCTTCCGGTTCTCCCGGCTCTTCCGGTTCTCCCGGCTCTTCCGGTTGCTCCGGTTCATTCGGTTCTTCCGGCTGGTCCGGCTCTTCCGGATTCTCCGGTTCTTCCGGTTGCTCCGGTTCATTCGGTTCCTCCGGCTCTTCCGGCTCTTCCGGTTCTCCCGGCTCTTCCGGTTCCTCCGGCTCTTCCGGTTCTCCCGGCTCTTCCGGTTGCTCCGGTTCATTCGGTTCTTCCGGCTGGTCCGGCTCTTCCGGATTCTCCGGTTCTTCCGGTTGCTCCGGTTCATTCGGTTCCT
>CALAJY010000043.1 GCA_937923265.1 uncultured Tissierellia bacterium | reverse complement strand
GAGATAACCTACGTCGATGGAAGCAAGGACAAGGTCGAGGCAACACTGACGGTCACCAAGAAGGAAGAACCTGTACCGGAGAAGACGGATGCGGAGATGAATCCTCCGCGGGCTACCAATGTTTCCGTAGAAAAAGGCACTGCGGTTGCCGTGGAAGACTTTATCAGCAACGCGAAGAAACTCGAAACGATGACGGCGATTTCTTACGTGAACGAGCCGGACTTCGATAAAGTGGGTGAGCAAGTGGTAACGGTGGAGGTTACCTACCGAGATGGCAGTAAGGCACAGGTACAGGCAGTTCTCACCATTCTTGCAAAGGAAGAACCCCAACCCGAACCGGAGCCCGATAAGACCGATGCGGAGAAGAACACACCGGTTGCCAAAGCGGTGACGACGGAAGAGGGCAAGAATGTCGATGCCCGGGCCTTTGTTGCGAATGGAAAAGATCTCACCAATGTGGAGACGGTGTTCTTCGTTACCGCACCCGATTTCCACAAAGTGGGAGAGCAGAAAGTGACCATCGAAGTGAGATACAAGGATGGCAGCTTGGATCGGTTGGAAGCAACGCTTATGGTTACCAAGCGGGAAGAGGAGTCCAAGGATCGGCCCCTGCCCTCACAGCAGCCCACGGTGATCTGTGAATCGGCCGCTGCGAAGCCTTCGGGCGATGCAGGACAAAAAGCCCCATCCACGGGGGACGAGAGCAGGATTTTCTCCCTTGCCCTCCTGTTGGTCGCAGCGTCCGCGATGATCCTGGTGGAAGAAAAGCGGAAAGAAGAACGCTAGAAGTCTTACCAAACGAAAAAACATCTCCTGTCCCAGGACAGGAGATGTTTTTTATTGCGCATCCGGCAGCTATTTAATATGGTCCACTTTTTCCTTTTCCTTATTCAGCATATTATGCTTCAGTTCCCAAAGGTCCTTGGAGAGGTCCACCTTGTATTCATGGGGATTGTCAAAGCGCTTGTATTCTTCCCAGAGCGTATCCAATTCCTGTTCGCAGTAGGCACGGCGCTCCTCCAGACTGGGAAGCTTGTAGACCAACTTGCCGTTCTCATAAATCTGCTCCTGCATGGGTCTGGCGGTGTAGTTCTCCAGGGTCATGCGCTTCCAGGTGTAGACGGGATGGAAGATATCATAGGGCTGGTCTTCCGCAATCTCCTCATCATGAAGGGTGATGACATCGGCAATGGCCTTATGATCCTCTTTGTTGTAGAGGCGGTAGAATTTTTTGAAGCCGGGCGTGGTGATTTTTTCCACGTTCTCGGAGATTTTAATCTTCTCTTCGAAGCGGCCGTTTCGTTCAATGCCACAGATCTTGTAGACGCCTCCGAAAACGGGATCCGTCTTCGAGGTGATCAGATTTTCCCCCACCCCGAAGCTGTTGATTTTTGCCCCTTGCGAGAGGATGTCCTGGATCTTGTATTCGTCCAGGGAGTTGGATGCCACGATCGTGGCGTCTTCAAAGCCCGCCTCGTCCAGCATCCGTCGCGCCCGCTTGGACAGGTAGGCAATATCTCCCGAGTCCAAGCGAATCCCACCGGGCCGGTAGCCCATGGGCTCCAGCACTTCCTTAAAGGTGCGGATGGCATTGGGAACGCCGCTTCGCAAGGTGTCATAGGTGTCTACCAGGAGAACGCAGTTGGTGGGATAGGTCTCCGCATAGGCCTTAAAGGCGTCAAATTCCGTTGGGTACATCATGACCCAAGAATGGGCCATGGTTCCCAGGGCGGGCACCCCATAGCGGAGGTCGGTTAAGGTGTTGGCGGTGCCACAGGCTCCCGCAATATAGGCGGCCTTGGCGCCATCCGTTGCCGCATCGGGACCCTGGGCACGACGGGACCCGAATTCCATGATGGGTCTTCCATTGGCCGCTCGTACGATTCGATTGGTCTTGCTGGCAATCATGCTCTGGTGGTTGATGGTGAGCAGGAGCATGGTCTCCAAGATGCTGGTCTGAATAATGGGTCCCCGCACCGTGACCAGAGGCTCTCCCGGAAAGACCACACTCCCCTCGGGAACCGCCCACACATCGCAGGAGAAATGGAAGTCCCCCAGATAGTCCAGAAATTTTTTATCAAAGATGCCCCGGGAGCGGAGATATTCCACATCCTCCTCGGAGAACTGTAAGTTTTCCAAGTAATCGATCACCGACTCCAGGCCGGCACAGATAGAGAAACTGGCATCATCCGGATTTTTTCGGTAATACATATCGAAGTAGGCGATGGTATCCTCCAGCCCCTGTTTCAGGTAACCGTTGCCCATGGTGAATTCATAAAAATCACACAACATGGACAGGTTTCTTTCCTTCCGTTCGTTCATGATTCCTCCTTCGTAATTCGTATGCTATTTTCAGCGGGTCAATGACCCTGTTTTCCTGCCATAGAAAAAATATCCGTGCGGGCGTCAGCCAACCGGTTCCTTTGTCCGGGGGTTCTTGGGGACGCCACCCCTGGGAAACCCCGGTTTTGGCATTTTCCCAGGGGACTCCACCCCTGAGAAACCCCGGATTTACCCTTTTCCCAGGGGACCTTACCCCTGGGAAACCCCGGATTTTGCACTTTCCCAGGGTACCTCGGTCCCGGTTCGCCTCCGCTGTTGTGCTCGCCCGGCGCCCGGTCCCGGCTCGCCTCTATTTTCGTGCTCGCCCGCCTCCGGCACGTGGTCTCCCTTCGGACCCTATCCGGGTCATGACCCTTTTCGGGTGGGGGGAAGATGTCCGGGGATTGGGGCAATTCGTTTCGTGAGCGACTCCCATGATCCCCGATCGTGCCGGGCCGGTAAGCCGCCGGGAGCTTGCTGTTTGGTTGGGTTTCTAGCTTGATTATACCTTGAATTTGGCCCCCTATGGTAAAATAGTTGGTAGAAAGCTGCCGAATTGCCAAGAGAGGAGAGGATCATGCACTGGAAACGCTACAACAAGGACGCCCCCTATTCCTACACGCTGGGACCCTTTCCTACGATGGAACTCATCGATCAAAGGGCGGATTTGGTGGAAGAGATTCTGATTTCTCCGGAGTTTCGCCAAAAAGAGGAGCTGATCCGGAGATTGGAGGAAAAGGGCCTGCCGTATCGCCTGGGGGACAAGGAAGTGGATCGGCTTGCCCATAAGGGAAATACCTATGTGATTGGCATTTTCCGCAAGGAGACCTCCCCGGTTTATGGGGGGAATCATGTGGTCCTCCATGAAATCTCAGACATGGGGAACCTGGGAAACATCTGCCGAACGATGCTGGCGATGGACTGCAGAGATCTGGTTACCATCGGCAACTGCTGCGATTACCATGATCCGAGGACGGTAAGAGCCAGCATGGGGGCTTTGTTCTATTTGCGGCATGAACATTTTGCCTGCATGGAGGACTACCTGCAAGCGTTCGGGAGTGGGCGAAAGCTCTACCTTTTTATGCTGTCGGAAAAGGCGGAGACGTTGCCCCGGCTTGCGGTGGAGGAACCCTGGTCCCTGGTCTTCGGAAATGAGGGGCGGGGCCTGCCCCCGGAAATGGCACGCTTCGGAAAGGGGGTCATGATTCCTCAGTCGGAGGATGTGGATTCCCTGAATTTGACGACAGCGGTGGCCATTGGGCTCTATCAGGTACAAAATTTTTTGAAGAAGGAAACGAAGGAATGACCAAGAAGAATGTTGTGGTGTTCGACCTGGATGGAACACTGTTATATACGATTGAATCGATTGCTTACCATTTGAACAAGACGCTTGTGGAGTATGGTCTGCAGGCGATCTCGAGGGAAAAGGTCCTGGAATATGTGGGCAACAGTTCCCGTTATTTGGTGGAAAAGGCGGTGGCGGACAGCGATCCGAACATGGACGGGGACCGTGTCACGGCCTTATTGGATGATTATAATGAGAGCTATTTTGAGGATCCCCTGCCCATGACCCGGCCCTATCCCGGCATGGAGGTGCTTTTGAAGGCCCTCAAGGATCATGGTTGTCGCCTGGCGGTTTTTTCCAATAAACCGGATGGAATTGCGAAAAGGGTGGTGGAGCACTTTTTCGGCGAGGGATTTTTTTCTTTCATCCGCGGCTTTTTGGAGGAAATTCCGCGCAAGCCCGATAAGGCCTGCATGGATCGGCTCCTTCAGGACATGGGAGCGGAGGCCGAGCAGGTGGTCTATGTGGGGGACAGCGATGTGGATGGCATGACCGGCGAGAATGCGGGATTGGACACGGTGCTTGTCACCTATGGCTATCGGAGTCGGGACCAGCTGGCTCGCTTTTCCCAAGCGGAGCTCGTGGATTCGGTTGAGGAATTGGGCCATGCGTTGGCGAGTCGGGGTCTTTTGGAAGCGAACTAGGAAGAGAGTGTACTGATGGAAAGAAGGGATGAGAATCTTCGAGAACTCTGGATCCATGGAGGGCTGAGCCTGTCGGAGGAGTTTGCCCTGTGGCGGGCCTCCCAAGAAGAAAGCTATGAGATTTGCGGGATCTCGGAGGCAAGAAATACCATGAGTGCCTGTGTGCCTGAACTCCTGCGGGAGTGGGGCATGGTGCTTCCCCTCATCACCTCCTCCCCTCACATCCCCCAATGGGAGGAAGAGGAACAGGGGGAGCGAAGTCTCGCGATGGGACTGATGGATACCGGGGTCTGCGACCTCCTTCTCTGGAACAATCCCCACCTGCTCTGGAAAGCCTGGAAGCTCTCTCAGGAACAGGACTGGGATCTTCCCGCCGCCTGTGATTGGCTCCTCTTTCATCTGGGAGAGGCGGTCGAATATGGGGAGGGAATGATAAAAACGGTAGGTACCGTTGCGTCCCCGGAAATCTGGGAGGATCTCTTCCATTTGGGAAGACAGCGGGTGGTGCTCCATCCAAACCTCGCCCAGACCCTGGAACACATCCCGGAACTGGAAAAGCAGTGGGAGTCCTTTTTGAAAGATCGTCGGAAGCGGGCCCATGATCATGGGGAGGCCTTTCCCGATCACCCTCATTTTGATGAAAATCCCCTCCTTCTCCTGTATCTTTACGTCGAGCCGCAAGCCTTTGTCTTAGAGGAAAAGGGGGTTCATATCCATACGACGGGAGAAGAGAGAGGGTGGCTGCACTTCACCGAGGGTCATGACATCTATCTCGCGGACCGGGTGAATGAGAAGCGTTGGACGGAGTGGGTCCTCGGTCGCACGAAGGACTGAGTGCCCCGGGAAACGTGAAAAGCCGGGGCATCCCCGGGTGGAGTCCCCCGGGTCAGTCGGAACAGTGCCAATCGAAATAGGAAGGAGAGGAAGATGATTCAAGAAATTGATCGCCAGGAATTTAAAGACCGGGTGTTGGGAGGCGAGGGCCTCATTTTGGTGGATTTCAATGCCAGCTGGTGTGGGCCCTGTCAGATGCTTCATCCCATTCTGGAGCGCATTGCAGAAGACGGATACAAGCTCTTTTCCGTGGACATTGACCAGCAGCCGGTGTTAGCCGCAGAGTATGGGATCATGAGTGTGCCTACCATGCTGATCTTCCGCGATGGGAAAAAGCTGGAACAGATGGTCGGCTTGCAGCCCGAGTCTCGGATTCGAGCAACGCTGGAGGAGCTTTCCTAATGGAAGCAAAGGAAAACGAGAGGGAGATTGACCTTGCCATTGTGGGAGATGGACCGGCGGGATGGTCGGCCGCTCTCAATGCCGGCATTCGGAATAAGAGGGTGGTGGTCTTTGGAAAGCGGTCTTCGAGCATGGACCAAGCTCCGGTAATTCGAAATTCCCTGGGCCATGAAGGGAAACCGGGCAGGGAGCTATTATCTCTCTTTCAGAAGCAGGTAGAAAGCCGGGCATCAACCTTTTCCTATCAACAGGACCGGGTTCAAAATGTCTTGCCCATGGGAGAGAAGATTGGTCTGCTCCTTTCGGACCAGCGCATTCTTCAGTCGGGAGCGGTCATCCTGGCAACGGGGGTGCGTCATGGAACTCCCCTCCCCGGCGAAGAGCAATTTTTAGGCCGGGGGGTCAGTTACTGTGCCACCTGTGACGGAAGCCTCTACCGGGGAAAACGCCTTTTGGTCGTGGGTTACAGTGAGGACAGTTTTCAGGAAGCCCGGTATTTGCAGGAGTTGGCAGCAGAGATTGTCTTTGTGAACCGCACGGGACAAGAGCCACCGGATCATTTTCCGATGGCATGTATCCAGGATGCACCCATGACCCTGGAGGGCAAGGATAGGGCGACCACCCTGGTGTTCGCAAACCGCAGGCTGGAAGCGGATGGTTTCTTCTTCCTCCGAGAGGCTCTTCCGGTCGACCTTTTGGCTCCCGGTCTCACCATGGAAGAGGGTCATGTGCAGGTGTCGCGCCTGATGGAGACGAATTTCCCAGGCATTTATGCGGCAGGTGACTTGACCGGCTGGCCTTACCAGCTTTCGAAAGCCATTGGCGAGGGACAGGTTGCTGCTTTGGCGGCGTGCCGATATTTAGATGCGAAGAAAAAATAAGGAGATCGGCGAAGGAAGACCCCTCGCCGATCTTTTTGAACAGGGAAGGGAATCGGAGGAAGAAATTCCCGAAGCAAGGGGTGGAATGGTCCAACAAGTGAGCAGCAAAGCGGCGAGCGTGTTGGTTACTCATTCCATTCGCAAAGACTTCCCATGAGACGAGTGCGAAGCACGAAGGCGAATGGCAAGAAGTCGCCTGCGGGAGAAAGCAAGTATAAAGTCAGGGCCGGTTCCCCTGGGAAAGTGCGAAAAAGGGGATTTCCCAGGGTGGGGTTCCCCTGGG
>CALAJY010000042.1 GCA_937923265.1 uncultured Tissierellia bacterium | reverse complement strand
ATTTTGGAAAACTAGATGTACGGCCACACGAGCGAAAGGCACGACAACTAGCAGAAAAAAGGGAAATTTCCCGAAATTTCCTTTTTTCTCCCTTGCCCTCTTTATCTGTGTCGTTTATAATAAAATCGTGAGAAATGAGATTTAGGATACCGATTTCCGAACCGGAAACGAACCTTTAAGGATATGTCGATGACACAGATGGATCAAAAATATGAAAGAAGAAGACTTGAGCGAGCGAGAAAACGAGCCTTGCGCAGTGAAAGCAGGAAAAAGTGGAAGGCTGCGTTGGGAGTTCTTGCCGCTCTTTGTTTTTTATTTATTGGAAGCTTTGCCTTATCTAAGCTTACCGAAAATTCTTCGGCGGTGAGTTCGGTGGAGAAGAATGAATCGACAAGCCGCAAGGTCGAGGAGATCAATGAAGCCTCTTCTTCCTCACAGGTCTCCATTCAATATGTGACCAAGGAAGAGCTCAAGGAGAAGGATTTGGCTCCGCGAGAAGAGAAAAAGCAGCGGGATGGCTATGGTGACCGGCTCGATACCTTTTTACGAGCCAGTCGAGACACGAAGCTCTATAGCCGAGATTCTTTAAAAGCAAATGAAATCTGTGGGATTGCCAAGGGGGCGTATTTAGAGACCTATGGCCATAAAGACGGTTGGACCAAGGTAACGCTTCGGGACCAGAAAGGCTACGTTCGAGACAAGGACCTGCAAGTCGTTTCCGATCCCAGCAAGTTTAAGGTGGTCGATGGCCATGTGATTGTGAACAAAAAGTATGGGTTGGACACGGAGTATGAGACGGTCTTCAATGAGGAAACCGCTTCAGCCCTTCGCGTCATGCTGGAAGCGATGGAGCGGGATGATATCCATTTAGAGGTGGCCTGTAAGTATCGGTCCGCGGCAGATGAAGCCAAGGAGTTGGTTTTGCGGGGCCAGCCGGCGAATGCTCCCGAACCGGGCCACGCGGTTTTCCAAACGGGCTATGGCGTACAGTTCTATGTGAAAGGGACCGATCCGCGCCTGGACAATCACTTTGAAGAGACCCCCCAATATGCTTGGTTGATGAAGCATGCGCACGAGTATGGCTTCATTCTTCGCTATCCGGAAAAGAGCGAGACCATCACGGGATACCGAGCAGACCCGACCATTTTTTATTATGTGGGGATGGAAGATGCTTCCATTATGCGAAATGAAGGGTTGACGATGGAAGTCTTCTACGGTTTGCAGTAGGGGATGAGGAATTGCAACGGGAGCAGGGAGCTGCTCCCGCTTTTTTTAGGAGGAAACAATGAAGGTTTTAGTGAGTGGAGGCCTGGGCTATATTGGCTCGCACACCTGTGTTGCCCTATTAGAAAAGGGTTATGACATCGTGGTCGTTGACAATCTGTATAATGCCAAGGAGTCGGTGAGGGACCGCATCCAAAAACTGACGGGAAGAAAATTTTCCTTTTATCGGGAGGATTGCTGCGATGAAGAAGCCATGGATGAAATCTTTCGAAAGGAGAAGCCGGACTGCCTCATTCACTTTGCGGGTTATAAAGCGGTAGGGGAGTCCGTTGAGAAACCCCTCATGTACTATCGAAACAACCTCGATTCCACACTGACCCTGCTGGAATGCATGCAGAAGCACGATGTGAAAACCATCGTCTTCTCCTCCTCCGCCACCGTGTATTGTTCCGAGGATCCCAGCCCCCTAAAAGAGGATATGGAGCTGGGGGCAATCAACCCTTACGGACAGACGAAGTTGATGATTGAGAAGATCCTCAAAGACCTTTGCCATGCGGATTCCGCCTTTCGTGCGGTTCTGCTTCGCTACTTTAATCCCATTGGTGCCCATGATTCCGGTCTCCTTGGGGAGAGTCCTGTGGGAATTCCCAACAACCTGATGCCCTACATTTGCCAGGTAGCGGAGGGGAAACGGGACCGATTGCACATCTTTGGAGACGATTATGATACGTCGGATGGAACGGGTGTTCGGGACTATATTCACGTTATGGATCTTGCCGAGGGTCATGTGAAAGCCCTGGAGGGCACCGAAGGGAAAACGGGAGCCCTCGTCTATAACCTGGGCACGGGTTGCGGCACCAGTGTTTTGGAATTGGTGCAGGCCTTTGAAAAGGCAAACCATCTGGAGATTCCCTATGTGATCGATGGAAGAAGACCCGGGGACAATGCCACCGTCTTCGCGGACTGCAGCAAGGCGGAGAAGGAGTTGGGCTGGAAGGCGAAGAGGACGATTGAAGATTGTTGTCGAAGCTCCTGGAACTTTCAGCAGAAAGCGAAGGAGAACGAATAGGGAACATTGAATCTTTTCTAACACTGCTCTATAATGAGCACAATAGGAGGGGGTGCCAACGCACGTTGGCTGAGAGTAGGCAAGTGCCTTAACCCGTAACCTGATTTGGATAATGCCAACGTAGGGATGCCTGAAATGAGATGCTTGCTGACTGAAGCTGCCGATCAGGTGGCTTCAGTTTTTTTGTGCGCAAGCAGGAAAAAAGAGGAGGAAAGCGATCGATGAATCAAACCAAGAAGTTGTCCCTTGCAGGCCTTTTTTGTGCCGTTGCCGTGGTGGGAAGCCTGTTTTCGTTTCCGGTCTTAGGAAGCAAGTGTGCGCCCGTCCAGCATTTAATCAATATTTTGTGTGCGGTCATGTTGGGTCCATGGGTTGGAGTGGGGGTTGCCTTCGTGGCAAGCCTGATCCGAAACCTCACAGGCCTGGGGAGCCTGATGGCCTTTCCCGGCAGCATGATCGGGGCTCTGCTCTGCGGCCTTTGCTTTGCCAAGACCCGGAATTTTCCGGCCACCTTGCTGGCGGAAGTGTTCGGAACGGGTGTCCTTGGCGGGCTCTGTGCCTATCCGGTTGCAGTCCTGTTTATGGGAAAAGCGGCAGGGTCGATTGCCTTTTACGGCTATATCTTTCCCTTTTTGATTTCCACCGTTGGGGGAGCCATCTTAGCCGCTGTTGTGGTCCTTGGACTGGAGCAAGCGGGCATCCTTCGCCGATTTCTGGGAGCCCCCCTGTTTTCCGGAAGAAAGGGCCGATAAATCACGCAAATCCGTTGGAAGAAGCAAGAAGAAAGAGAGGAATTCACCATGTTAAGAGAAGCGCTGCAAGCGGTACGAGAGAAACATCCATTGGTACATAACATTACCAATTACGTCACGGTGAATGATGTGGCAAATGTGCTATTGGCTGCGGGAGCATCGCCCATCATGTCCGACGATGAGGAGGAGGTGGAGGACATCACCTCCCTTTGCGGGGGTCTGGTTCTGAATATCGGGACCTTAAACCATCGCACCATTCCCTCCATGTTAAAGGCGGGCAAAAAGGCCAAGAAATTGGGTCATCCCGTCGTCCTGGATCCGGTGGGAGCGGGGGCTTCCCCCCTGCGGACGGAAACCGCGTTGCAGATCATCGAAGAAGTCCAACCCACGGTGATCCGGGGAAACATCTCTGAAATCAAGGCCCTGGCACTGGGAGGGAATTCCACCCAGGGTGTGGATGCCGATCTGGCCGATGCGGTCACGGAGGAAAATATCGGGAACGTTGTGAAGTTTGCCAAGGACTATGCCCGGAAAACGGAAGCCATCCTTGCCATCACCGGCGCCATCGACCTGATCACCGATGGGAAAACGGCGTATAGCTGCCGCAATGGGAACCCCATGATGAGCACCATCACCGGAACGGGCTGCCAATTGACGGCTCTGGTCGCCGCCTACCTGGTCGCCAACCCCGACCATGCGCTCGAGGCCGTGACAACAGCGGTTTGCTCCATGGGAGTTTGTGGAGAACTTGCCAAGGAGCGATTGGGAGAGGTTGGGGGAAATGCCAGCTACCGAACCGGCATTATCGACGCCATCTTCCATTTAACGGGGGAAGCGCTGGAGAAGCGGGCAAAGCTTCAAGAGGAGGAAGCGGAATGAGGGATTTAAAAGCTGCCCTTTGTCTCTATGCCATTACCGATCGGCATTGGTTACGGCATCGAACCCTGAAGGAGGCGGTGGAGCAGGTGATCCGGGGAGGGGCTACGATGATCCAACTTCGTGAAAAAGACCTGGATCCCGGGTCTTTCCGCCGTGAAGCCTTGGAAATTCAGGAACTCTGTCGCCGCCATCGGATTCCCTTTCTGATCAACGATAACGTTGCCCTTGCCAAGGAACTGGATGCCGATGGGGTTCATGTGGGGCAATCCGACATGGAGGCGGAGCATGCTCGCCGGGAAATCGGGGACGGGAAGCTCCTCGGCGTATCGGCGGAGACGGTTCAGGAGGCCTTGGCTGCGGAAAAGGCGGGGGCGGATTACCTCGGCGTTGGCGCCGTCTTTCCGACCCCATCCAAGAAGGATGCGGCTGCCGTCTCCCCGGAAACCCTGCAGGAAATCTGCCGGCAGGTTTCCATTCCCGTTGTGGCCATCGGGGGGATCTCTCGGGAGAACGTGGCGACACTGAAGGGAACCGGCATTGCCGGCATAGCCGTAATCAGTGCCCTCTTCGCTCAAGAGGACCCGGAACAAGCGGCTCGCGAATTGAAAAAGTGCGTGAGAGACGAGGTCTTGGCATGATTCAAGCCGCCATTGTGGATGTGGATGGAGTCCTCTTGGACTCCATGGGCATTTGGAAGGACCTGGGACGAAGATACCTGCAAACACGGGGCAAGCAAGCCAAAGAGGACCTCGACCGGGTTCTCTATCCCATGACCCTCGACCAGTCCTCCCACTATCTGAGGGTCCACTATGGGCTCGCTGAGGGGGAGGATGCGATTATCCGGGGAATTAAAGGTCTCCTCCATGATTTCTATTGCCATGAGGTGAAGGAAAAACGGGGTGCCAAAGACCTGCTTCGTTTTTTTCAGAAGCAAGGGATTCCCTTCGTGCTTGCCTCCACCTCAAGCCGGGAAGAACTGGAGGCCGCCTTCCGACGCCTTCAACTTCCCGGACGGGAATTGCTGTTGACGGCCAAGGATGTGGGCTTAGGAAAACAGGAGCCGATTTTCTTCTGCAAGCTTGCCGGGGAGCTCGGGGTGAAGAGCGAGAATTGTTTGGTGGTAGAGGATGCTCTGTACGCGATTCGGGCGGCGAAAAGGGCGGGCTGCCCGGTGGCGGCGATGGAAGATTGCTCAACCGGAAAGGAGGAAAGGGAGATTCAGACCATGGCGGATGGCTATTACCATGATCCCTGTGGCCTTCTCCGGGATTTACAAGAAGGCAAGTTAGGATGAAGCCGTTCGGCCGCTCGGGGGCACCACCTGCGGTCGAAACATAAAATTAATGCGTGAGAAAGGAAGTTTCATGAAAACTGCATTAACAATCGCCGGAAGTGATTCCAGCGGAGGCGCCGGAATTCAAGCAGATTTGAAGACGATGTTGGCAAACGGTGTGTTTGCCATGTCTGCCATCACCGCTTTGACTGCGCAGAATACCACCGGCGTCTTTGACATTATGGAAGTGACCCCTCATTTTTTGGGGGAGGAGTTAGATAGTGTCTTTACGGATATTTATCCGGATGCCGTAAAGATTGGCATGGTTTCGGATCGGAATCTCATCGCCGTGATAGGGGAGAAGCTCATCCGATACCGGGCCAAACATGTTGTGGTAGATCCCGTCATGGTGGCGACAAGCGGGGCCCGACTCATCCAGGAGGAGGCGGTTGAAAGCCTGAAAGAGAGGCTTTTTCCCCTGGCGGAACTCATTACTCCCAATATTCCGGAAGCGGAAATTCTTTGGGGGCACGCGATTCACGACTCCCGGGACATGGAGCAGGCGGGACGGGAAATTCAAGCGACCTACGGCTGCAGTGTTCTCCTCAAAGGGGGGCATGCGGTCAATGATGCCAATGATTACCTGGCCACCGAGGAGGATGGTTTTTGGATTTCCGGCAAGCGGATTGCCAATCCCAATACTCACGGAACGGGCTGCACCCTTTCCTCGGCAATCGCCTCCAATTTAGCCAAGGGCTATGGTCTGAAAGAGGCCGTAGACCGTGCAAAATCCTATATCTCCGGGGCCTTGGGCGCAATGTTGAACTTGGGAAAAGGCTCGGGTCCCATGGATCATGGATTTGCTATGGACAATGCCTTTAGCAAGGAGGGTGTCGATGACGAAGCAGACCTCTCTCTTTGAAAATGGTCTTATCTGGTTTGGAGCGGGGGTTTCCATTGCCGAGATCATGACGGGTTGTTATCTTGCCCCCCTAGGCTTCAAAAAGGGGGTTCTTGCCATCCTCCTGGGTCACCTGATCGGGTGTGGCCTTTTGGTTCTCGCGGGGGTGATCGGAGGGAGCCGAAGACGGTCTGCCATGGAGTCGACAAAGATCAGCTTTGGAAAGATGGGGGGCCTCTTTTTCTCCCTGCTCAATGTCCTCCAGCTTCTCGGCTGGACGGGCATCATGATTTACGACGGGGCCCTGGCAGCCGATGGTATTTTCTCGGGGGGACATTGGATTTGGTGTCTATTGATCGGTAGCCTGATTGTTCTGTGGATTTTGCTGGGCATCACCAATCTCGGCAAGATTAACCGCATCTCCATGGCGGCCCTTCTCCTTTTGAGCGTGTTGCTCTGCTTTTCCATCTTCCAAGGCAATTCCCCCGTCCCCGGGAAAGCGGATCCCATGAGCTTTGGCGCGGCGGTGGAGCTTTCGGTGGCGATGCCGCTTTCCTGGCTCCCCCTCATCAGTGACTACACGAGGGAGGCCCGAGATCCGAAAAAAGCCTCCCTGGTGAGCAGTCTCGTCTATGGCCTGATCTCCTGTTGGATGTATTTTATCGGCCTGGGAGCCGCCCTGCTGACGGGTACCAGCGATATCTCCCAAATCATGGGGAAGCTGGGACCGGGCATTTTGGGCTTGGTCATCATCATACTCTCTACGGTGACCACCACCTTCCTGGATGCCTATTCCGCAGGGATTTCCTGGGAGTCCCTGTTTCCGCAGCCCAAGGGCAAGCTGGTTGCCATCGGGATCACCGCCCTCGGTACCGTGGGTGCCATCTGTCTGCCGATGGATGACATCACGGATTTTTTGTATCTCATTGGGTCGGTCTTCGCCCCTATGATGGGGGTGCAAATCGCAGAGTTTTATTTTCAGGGACCGAAGAAGGAGGACAGGGCACTTTCGCCGGCCCATCTCCTCCTCTGGTTACTCGGTTTTCTGTGCTACCGATTTTTCATGACCCTGGATTTTGGTCTGGGAAGCACCTTGCCGGCCATTTTGCTGACGGTCCTGCTCACGGTCCTCTGGAATCGATGGGGAGGAAGGCGTGAACCCGAGAATAGAAGACCGATCGGGGATGGCTGATTTTAGGAAAGACTGCAAAAAAAGAGGGGAGCGACCGATGTCGCTCCCCTCTTTTTTGGGGACTAGTTCCGGGCATGTTTTTTCCGGTGGGAATGATAGAGCTGGTTGATAAAGCGCCGAATCTCCGGAATCTTTGCCAGGGCGACCAGGAAGAGATAGAGGAGAAGGGCCAAGACCACCGTGAGAATGAGTCGGAGGCTTTGCGGCAGGAAGGCCAGGATCCGGTAGAGCCCGGCGGCGGTGAGACTCATGAGCCCGGAAAGGAGAAAGAGCTTCCCAAAGCTGATGAGAATCGATCGGTAGCCCAGCTTTCCGATCTTTCGATGCGCCAGGTAGGTGATGAGGATGGCTCCCACAATGTTTCCCAGGGCGGTCGAGGCGGCGAGACCATTCAGGCCAAAGAAAGCGGAGAGGATGAAATTGAAGATGACATCCACAGCCACCTGGGCAACCCCAACGAGCAGCGGCGTTTTGGAATCCGAAATGGAATAAAAGAGTCGTTCGTTCATCTGGGAGAACATCATGGCAATGAGTCCCGGGGCGTACCAGAAAAGGGCGCCGGAGGTAATCAGGGTGGACTGGGCCGTGAATCGTCCACGCTGGTAGAAAAGCCGGACGATGGGACCGGCAAATTGCATCAGAAGCACCGTTGCCGGAACAACGAGAGCGAGTCCCGATACGATGGAAGAGGAGGTGAGTCGTTTCAGGGACTTCATCTCCTTCCGTTGGCCAAAACGACTCATCCGCGGATAGGTTGCCGTTACAATGGAAACGATGACGATGCCGCAGGCAAAGTCAAAGAGCTTGGAGGCATAGTCCATCGCGGCGATGCCACCCTCATCGGCGATCATGCTTGCCAGCGACTTGTCGATAATCACCGAGATATCATTGACCAGGATGCTGAACATCAAGGGGATTGCGATCTTCAACGCTTCCCGCAGAAAAGGATCATGGGCATTCATGTAGGGGCGATAGTGGTAACCCGCCCTGCGAAGGGCACCGGGGAAGAAGATAAACTTCGCTCCCTGCGTGATCGTATAGCCCGCGGCCAGGACCAGGAGAGACTGTGTCTTGGCGGCGATGACCGCACTGATGATGAGTCCCACGTTCATCAAGATTCCGGAGGTGGCGGGCACCGTGAAATTATCATAGATGTTCAGGTAGCCGATGGTACACGCACTCAGGGCCTTGAAATAGATGGTAAAGAGGATGATTCGGGTGTACATCACCGCTCCCCGGAAGGTTTCTCCTTCAAAACCGGGCGCCACCAGATGCACAATGGGGTCCATAAAGATAAAACAGAAGGCGATAACCACCGTAGCGATGACTAGGATAAAATTGGTCATGTTCGAGGTGAAGAGATCCGCCTTTTTTCGCCCCCCCTTATGCAAAACATTGTTGTAAATCGGGATGAAGCTGGACTGCAGGGACATAAAAAGAAAACTAAAGGCAATGGCGGTGATGCTTTCTCCCATCACGTAGATATCTTTGGCCATATTCGTTCCGTAAACCGCACTGAAGACGACTTCACGGATGAGACCGGAAAATTTGGAAATGACCGTAATGATCATTAATTGAAGAGCTAATGTACTCATAGGATGCTCCTTTTCTAGTATTCTTTCCAAGTTTATCACAATCGAATCGGTTGATAAAAAGGAAGCTGGAGGAAATGCATGGGATTTGATAAAATAGGCTTGCTGAGCTTATTTATTTAGAATGGAAAGATAGAAGGAACTCGTATGAAAAAACGCCAATGCGCTCTCGCTTGGTTTCTTTTTTTGCCTCTAATTCTCCTCTTCACCATGATCCCAGGGACGGGCCATGCCGGTGCAGCACTGTGGATAGAGAATTGGCAGGAGAAACTGAGCTTAAAAAAGGACGGCCACATTACCGTCTCCATGGATTTGACCTGGACCCAGCCCGCCAACATCCACAGCATTCAACTGCCCATGACCAAACCGGCGGAAGAAGAGGCAGAGGGACAGGAATGGGAAATCGTGGAAAAGCGGGATGGGAAAGATCTCATTTACGAGGAGAATCCCAAAGCCTTTGAAAGCTTGGATGCCTGCTATAAAAAGACGGAAGAGGGGCTCACCCTCTTTTTCGTGAATGAGAAAGACACCACTCGGTCTTTTCGCATTCGCTATGAATTGCCCCGGGGGCTTGCCCGCTATGATGATTTTGTGCGCTCGGCGCTCACCATTTTTCCCGAAAAGGCACATATTGCCGTCTCGCAGTTCCAGTTGCAAGTACTCCCGGCTTCTCAAATGACGGGAGAATGGCTTGCGCTTGGTAAGGGAGCCGAAGAGCAGATTGAAATGCAAAAACTGGAGGAGGAAACCCGCTGGCGGCTAAGCAATCTGGAAGAGAAGGATCCCGTGGGCATCCATCTCTATTTGCCGTTACAGGCGGTTCCCCAAGGCAATCACTTCATTCCCGAAGCGGGGCAACATTTCTACCGGGAGGACCAGGCACTGTTACAGGCACGAAAGCGGAAGCTGGGCTTGAAACCGTATTGGAAGAATGGCAGTTGGATTTTAACGGTTTGCCTGGGAATTCTTGCCTATCTGGCCATGGTGCGTGCCGGAGCGGAGCGTCGGCTGGTCAAGGACCGGTTATCGATTCAGCGGTTTTCTCCCATGCTGGTCTCTGCCACGCTCAGCCCTTTGATTTCCGCCCAGACCTTTCATGCACAGATGTTGGCGTTTTTACAACAGAACAGGCTACAGCTCTCTCAGGCCGGGGGAGACCTTTTGCTCGCACCGGGAGAGAAGTCCCGGTTTGGTCCTCAGGGAGAGGCCATGCCGATCTACGAGCAGAAACTCTTGGAGCTCTACCTTGCGCACCCTTCCCTGCAACAATGGAAACGCTGGAAGGAAGAGAATCCCGGGGAAGTGGTTTCCTTTATTCAGAACCGTTGGGAAGAGCTGAAAGCGGAGAAAAAGAAGCTGGGACTGGGAAGCATGCGGGCCAAGAGCCGTCGGCTGCTTTTCGGAGGCATCGTCTTATTTTTGTTTGGGGTCGGGATGACCCTTTGGATTCCCAGCGTTTCGGCCCTCCTCTCCGTCTTGGCGGATGGCGTATTTCTTTTCCTCCTGGCAGTTGGGGTTTTCTCCCCTTCCGCAGGGGCGGTGAGCCTACGAAAGGCGGCACAGCGAGAGCAGGATCGTTTGAAGAAGCTGAAAGCCCCCGGCTATGAGGGAAAAGAGCGAAAAGAAGATCAGCTGGATGGGGACGAGAAGGAGGAGTGGAATCGGCGCCCTTCCGATATCGTGCAAGAAGCGGAGATTCTCGATTACGCTTGGGGCCTGATCCTGCAGCTGGACCGGAAGCGACTGGAACACTGGAGACCTTCCGAGAGAATCGGTTCGGCACAAAAGGAACTCATACAATTATTTTTATCGGAGGAGAGCAGCGAGCTCTGGTTTCCGAAAAGGAAAGAGGATGAAGATGGAAAGAAAGACAAGCACTAGGGAAAAACTATGGAAGAAGAACCGGGATCATCGCACAATTCGTCAGCAGTTTCAGCAGATGGGACAAACGAAGAATTTGGTCAAGATCTCCCTGCTGGGCGCGCTCAGTTTTTTGATCATGCAGGTGTTTCGCTTTCCCTTTCCCTTTGCACCGGGATTTATGACCGCGGACTTTGGGGATGTTCCGGGCCTTCTGGGCGGATTTGCCCTGGGACCGGTTGCGGGAATGCTGATTCAGCTGATTAAGAACCTTTTGAAGCTCTTCACCAGTTCCACCTTTGGAATCGGAGAGGTGTCTAATTTTATCGTTGGGACGGTTTTTGTCGTTGTAGCTGCGGTTTATTACCAGAGACACAAGACAAGAAGAGGTGCCATTGTTGCCATGGTTATGGGATCCTTCTTTATGGCTGCCATTGCCCTCTGCTCCAACGCCTTCTTTATTTTCCCCGCCTATGCCAAGGCCAGTGGCCTGGACCTGAACACGATGGCACAAGCTGTGGGGAAGATGAACCCCTTGGTGAAGGACTTTCCGACGATGCTTTTCTTTGCCATCGTTCCGTTTAACTTGGTAAAAGCAGCGTTGGAGTGTTTGGTCACCTTCCTCTTGTATAAGAGAGTTTCCCCCCTTCTTCATGAATAAGCGGGGAAATGCGTGGGAAAGAAGGAAGAATGGGACATTGGATCTATTGTAGGAATCGACAGGAAACAGAGAGCAAGGTAAGGGACCTGGCCCGTCTCTTAAAGGACGGGGATGTCTTATCTTTAGAAGGGGATTTGGGTGCGGGAAAAACCCAATTCAGTCAATGGATTGCCGAGGAATGGGGGGTGAAGGAAGCGGTCACCTCTCCCACCTTTTCCCTGGTTCACAGCTATCAGGGAAGAGAGGGACAGAGGATTCACCACCTGGATCTGTATCGGCTGGAGGTGGAAGAGGAAATTGAAGAATTGGATTTGGACACCCTCTTTTATCCCGAAGAGGCGTTTACCCTGATCGAATGGGCGGAGCGAGCCCCTTCCTATCTGCCGAAGGGGCTTCTTCGCCTGCGGATTCAGCGGGGAGAAGGGGAGGAGCGAAGGCTCCAATGGCTTTCGACCGGGCCTCGTTCCGAAGAAATTCGAAAAGACTGGGAGGTAGAAGGATGAGACTATTAGCCTTGGACACGTCCACGAAGGTAACCGGAGTTTGCCTTTACCGACTGGATTCTCCGGATGCCCCGGGGGCCCTTTCGGGTCGCCTGGAGGGTCTGGTGGAAGAAGCCCAGGAACGATCCCATGCGGAAGAAGTGTTCCGCCTTGTGGAAAAGCTGTTGGCGAAGACGGGGATCAAAAAGCAGGAGATTGACGGCTTTGCCTGCTGCATCGGTCCCGGTTCCTTTACGGGCCTACGGATTGGCATCACGATTGCGAAGACCATGGCCCAATTCACGAAGAGGTCCCTTTTCGGCATATCGACCCTGCAGAGTCTCCTGTACGGCTCCCTGCTGGAGGTCGAGGAGGGGGGCAGACTGCACCTTGCCGAGGCGGAAATGGGACCGGAGGTTCTTCAGGTGCCCCTGCTCGATGCCCGCTCCAATCGCATCTTTGCGAGTGCCGGAATTCTTCGGGAAGAGGAATGGCAAGAGCTCTTGCCGGAAAGCCTTCGCTATGAAGAGGATTTTCAAAAGGAGTTGGAGGGCCTGCAAGAAAAATTCGCCCTTCCCAAGTTGCGTTGGGTGGGCTCTGCCCTCTCCAAACATCCCGCATTGAAGGAGCGGACGGATTTCTTTTCCCGGGTGACATCGGAGGAAGCGGAGCATTCTGCGGTTTTGGGCTGTGCGTTTCTCGCCGGACAGAGAGCCCTGCGTGGAAAAGGGGATGATCCTCTGGACCTTCGTCCGAATTATCTGCGGAAGTCACAGGCAGAAATGGACTTTCGGGGAGGTCGGACATGAAAGAGAGTGAAGTGGAGATTCGACCCATGAACCCGGGGGATTTGGATGCGGTCTGTCAGCTGGAACAGGAGATCTTTCCGGATCCCTGGGGGAGAGCCTCTTTTCTTTCCTCCATCCAGGACAATCCACGAACCGAGGCCTATGTGATGGAGAAGGGGGGCCGATTGGTCGGCTACTACGTCTGTTGGCATGTGGCGGGAGAATCCAGTTTGAATAACATTGCGGTGGCATCCTCCTTTCGAAAGCAAGGTTTCGGAAGAAGGATGCTGGATCATTTTTATCAACGGGCGCGAGAATGCGAATCGGAGAAGCTCTTTTTGGAAGTGAGCACCAAGAACCGGCCCGCCCTCACGCTCTATGAAGAAGAGGGCTTCCATATTTTGCGGCGGATTCGCCATTACTATGTGAAGGAGCAGGCCGATGCCTATTCAATGATGCGGCCGGTAAAGGGAACAGGAGGGCAGGATCATGTATAACCTAGCCATAGAATCTTCTTGTGATGAAACGAGTGTTGCGATCCTGGAAGGGAGCCGGGAGATTCTCTGTAATTTAATCTCCACCCAGATTCCCGTCCACCAAAAATTCGGCGGGGTGGTTCCGGAGATTGCTTCTCGAAAACATCTGGAAGCCATCAATCACATTCTCTCCCTGGCCTTTGCCGAGAGTGGCATCGGGCCGGAGAAGATTGATCTCGTCTCTGTGACCCGGGGGCCGGGTTTGGTGGGAGCACTCCTGGTCGGAATTTCCGCTGCCAAGGCCATCAGCTTCATTCGGGACATTCCCATCGTCGGCGTCAATCACATGGAGGGGCATATCTGTGCGAATTATCTCGCTTATCCGGACCTGGAACCCCCTTTTATCACGCTGGTCGTTTCCGGGGGCCACACCTACCTTTGCCGGGTTGATGACTACAGTCACTATCGTGTTTTGGGAGCGACGAGGGACGATGCGGCGGGAGAGAGCTTCGATAAGGTCAGTCGCTGTCTGGGACTGGGTTACCCGGGAGGGCCCCGCATTCAAGAGGCGGCGGAAAAGGGAAGAAGCGATGCCTATGCGTTTCCCCGTGCCATGCGGGATGAAAAGGATGGCTACGATTTTAGCTTTAGCGGCTTAAAGACCGCGGTCATCAACCAGGTCCACCAGCTGGAGCAAAAGGGACAGGAGATTCCCGTTTCGGACATTGCCGCCTCCTTTCAAGAGGCAGTGGTGGATGTCCTTGTCGAGAAGAGCCTGGCTCTTCTTCGGGAAAGTGGATTAAAGACCTTCTGTCTTTCGGGAGGGGTTGCGGCGAATGGCCCCCTGCGGGAGCGACTGGAGGCAGGCTGTCGATCCTTAAAGGTCCGCTTTTGCGTTCCTCCCTTAAAACTCTGCACGGATAATGCGGCGATGATCGGCTGTGCGGGCTATTATCACTTTCAGGAACGGGGAGCGGACAGCCTGGACTTTCGTGCCGACCCCGATTTAGGCCTGGCATGAGCTTTCAGAAAGCAGGAAGGAGGAGACGATGAAGTATCACTATCTTATGGATTTACACACCCATACGCTTGCGAGCGTTCACGCCTATTCCACGATGACGGAGAACGCGAGAGAGGCAAAGAAACACGGCTTGCAGATTTTGGGAAGTTCCGACCATGGCTATGGAATGAAACAGACCACGGAGAAACCCTTTTGGATGAATCTGGCAATCCTTCCGGACTATCTGGAAGGCGTCCGCCTTCTCCGGGGGGTGGAATTGAATTTGGGCGATGAAGAGGGACACGTCCTGGAAGAGGACCTCTTTGCTTGCACGGATTACCGAATCATGAGCCTGCATTCCAACTGCTACCGGAAGTCCGGCAGGGACGGGGAGTACACCCGGGCGATCGTTCGGGCCTTGGACCGGTACCCGGACATCACGATCTTGGGTCATCCGGACGATGGACAATTTGCTCTGGATTATGAAGAGGTTATGGCGGCCTGTAAGAGAAACCATGTGGCGGTGGAAGTGAACTGTGCCTCCCTGCAAGGCCACAGCTATCGAAAGAACTCCCTGGAGAACATGAAACTTTATCTGGAGATCTGCAAACGGGAGGAGATTCCCGTGATTGTGGATTCCGATGCCCACATGTCGACTTTGGTGGGAGACTTTGGTCTGGCAGACGATTTACTCTCGATGATTGATTTTCCGGAGCGGCTTTTGGTCAATAGCTCCTGGGAGAAGCTGGAAGCGTTGATGGGACGGGAACTATAGTGAAACAACTTGATTTAACAACTTTGAACCCGGTGCAGAAGCAGGCCGTTCTCTCTTCCGACCGCGCCCTCTTGATTCTGGCGGGCGCCGGAAGCGGAAAGACCAAGGTATTAACCTCAAAGATTGCCTATCGAATTCTGGAAGAGGGGCTGGCCCCCTCCTCCGTGTTGGCTTTTACCTTTACCAACAAGGCGGCAGGGGAGATGAAGGAGCGGGTAAGTCGACTCTTAGCGCGACCGGTGGATGGACTATGGATCGGAACCTTCCATTCCATCTGTGCCCGTCTTTTGCGCAGAGACATTGATCGACTGGGCTACACCTCTCGCTTCACCATCTATGACAGTCAGGACCAGAAAACCCTGATGAAGCATGTCATGAAGGATGTCGGTGGTCAGCCGGAGGGGATGAGTCCTTCTGCCGTGTTGAATAAGATTTCCTCCTTTAAGAATCAGGGATTGGATTGGGAAGAGGCCGAGAAACAGGCACAGTTTGGGCTGGACCCCTTTATTGTTCGCTGTTTCAAGCGTTATGAACGGGAAAAGAAAAAGAACAACTCCCTGGATTTTGATGACCTCATCGGCAAGACCCTGGAGCTCTTTCGATCTTTTCCCGAGATTCGGGACCGCTATCGTAAGCAATTTCAGGCCATCTTTGTGGATGAATACCAGGACACGAATGAGGCACAATACCGCCTGATTCTGGCACTTACGGGCAGGGATGCCCGAATCTGTGTGGTGGGCGATGCGGATCAATCCATCTATGGCTGGCGAGGAGCAGAGATTAAGAATATTTTGAACTTTGAGCAGGATTTTTCGGGGGCAAAAACCCTTCTGTTGGAACAGAACTACCGGTCCACGAAGAACATCCTGAACGCCGCCAATGAGCTGATTCATCACAACCAGGAGCGGAAGGATAAGAACCTCTGGACGGAGAATGAAACAGGATCTCCCGTTTCCTTTCACAGCTTTTCGGGGGACCGTGAGGAAGCGATGCAGGTGGTCGCCTGGATGGAAGAGGAACAGGCCCAAGGTAGCTCGTACGGGGACATGGCGGTCCTCTATCGGACCAATGCGCAGTCTCGCTCCTACGAAGAGGCACTGCTTCGGGAGGGAATCCCCTATAAGATTGTGGGGGGATTGAAGTTCTATGATCGGGCCGAGATCAAAGACCTGGTTGCTTACCTTAATTTATTGGTCAATCCCACCGATGATGTGGCCTTTCTTCGCATCATCAACCAGCCCAAGCGCGGGATCGGCCAGGCGACACTCACCGATTTGCAAAGGATTTGCGCGGATTTTGGCCTTTCCCTGATGGATGGGCTGGAAGAAGAGGAGGTCCTTCACCAATTAACGAATGCCCAGCGGAAGAAATTGGGCCCCTTTACCGAGCTCTTCCACCATCTGCAGTCGTATTTGTCAAAGCCTCTCACCGATCTGGGAGAGGAAGTCTATGAGGCAAGCGGCTATCGAGAGATGCTGGAAACCTCCCATGCGGTGGAAGACCAGAGTCGAATGGAAAACATCCGGTCCTTTTTGGATGCCCTTGCCCAATTCCAGGAGGATAATCCGGAAGCCGGCTTGGTGGATTACCTGGAGGACTTATCGCTCATGTCGGACTTGGATAAGACCAAACAGGAGGAAGATGGCGTTCGCTTGATGACCATCCATTCCGCCAAGGGGTTGGAATTTCCCATTGTCTTTTTGGGCGGACTGGAAGAAGGGCTCTTTCCCAGCCGCATGACGATGGATGAGGGAAATCTGGAAGAGGAGCGCCGGCTGATGTATGTGGCCATGACCCGGGCGGAGAAGAAACTCTACCTGACCCGGGCGGAGAACCGCATGCTTTACGGACGGACCATGCCTCAGCTCCCTTCCCGTTTCATTGAAGAGCTGGGATCCACCATTGAAAAGAGCCGGGATGATACCGGGGAACGGTGGCAGGAAAGCGAATCGACCCTCTATCGGCAGAAGGAGCCGGTGTATCGGAAGGGCATGTCCGATCCCGCCCTCCGCCAACGCTACGATCGCCAGCGCAATGAATTTAAGCGGATGATCCAGGAGAAGAAGAAACGGATCGAAGAGGGAAAGAAGACGCCCTATCGCGTGGGAGACAAGGTCAAGCATAAAAAATTCGGGCCGGGGACCATTGTGGCGGTGACGGCCCATCCCGAGGGGGATGAATTAACCGTTGCCTTTGATAAGAAGGGGCTGAAGCGGTTGAATGCAGCCCTGGCCCCCCTGACCAAACTGAAGTAATGAAGTAAGCTTGCGGAAAACGGAGACCTGGAAGAGTAGGAGAGGATCATGGACAAGTCGATGGATGAGCGCATGGAGCAATTGATTCACAGGATCCGGGAATTGAACCGAGCGTACTACACCTTGGATCAGCCCCTGGTTTCCGATAAGGAATATGATGCACTTTACGATGAGTTGCTGGAGCTGGAGAAGAAAAGCGGTCGGATCCGGCCCGATTCTCCCACGCAGGAGGTGGGCGGGGAAGTGCTCACGGAATTCCAAAAGCACACCCACTTGAGTCCCCTCTTTTCCTTGGGAAAGAGCCGGTCCAAAGAGGAGGTGCAGGCCTGGGTGGAGAGGACAAATCGGCTCATTGCCGACTACAACCGGACCCATCCGGACCGGCCCCTTCCCAAGGCGGAGTACATGATGGAGCTTAAGTTTGATGGACTGACCATCAATGTCACCTATCGGTCGGGCAAGCTGATCCTGGGAGCCACACGGGGCAATGGTCAGGTTGGGGAAGAGGTCACTCCGCAGATCAAAACCATTCGGACCATTCCTCGAAAGATTTCCTATCCGGGGACCCTGGAGGTTCAAGGGGAGGGGGTCATGCCCCTGTCCACCCTGGAGAAATACAATGAGACGGCGGAGGTGCTTCTGAAGAATGCGAGAAATGCGGCGGCGGGGGCGATCCGCAACTTGGATCCCAAGGTCACGGCTTCCCGCCATCTGGACTGCTTTTTCTACAATGTGGGTCACTATGAGGAGGACCTCTTCCACAGCGAGGAGGAGATGTTGGACTTTCTGCGGGACCAGGGTTTCCAAGTACACCCATTTTTGAAGAAGTGTCATACCCTGGAGGAGATCCTGCAGGTCCTGGATGAGGTGGAAGACCTGCGCCATCACATTGATGTTCTCACCGATGGGGTGGTGATTAAAATCAATGATTTACGAACCCGTGAGGTCCTGGGGAACACGGCAAAATTCCCTCGCTGGGCCCTCGCTTATAAATTTGAAGCGGAGGAAGTCACAACGATTTTACGCCAGGTACGCTGGCAGGTGGGACGAACGGGAAAGATCACACCGACCGCCTCCTTTGATCCCGTGGAAATCGCCGGAGCAACCGTCTCTCGGGCCACCTTAAATAATTATGACGATATCTGCCGCAAGCAGGTCCGCCTGGGGGCCCGGATTTTGGTCCGGCGGTCCAATGAGGTGATTCCCGAGATCCTGGGTACAATCGACGATCCGGACTTGGAAACCCGGGAGATTGAGAAGCCGACCCATTGTCCCGCCTGTGGAACGGAACTCGTGGAAAACGGGGCTCATCTCTTCTGCCCCAATTCCTTTTCCTGCCAGCCGCAGCTGCTCGCGCGACTCACCCACTACGCTTCCCGGGATGCCATGAACATTGACGGCTTGTCCGAGAAAACCCTGGCCAAGCTCATGGAGCAGGACGTGCGGGAGATGGCGGATCTGTATGAGCTGACAGAAGAGGATTTTCAGGACTTGGAAGGGTTCAAGGAGAAGAGGACGACGAAACTGCTGCAAGCTATCGAAGATTCCAAGGAAGCAGACCTCTCCGCCTTCCTGTTTGCCATTGGAATTCCGGGAGTGGGCGCTCAAGCGGCAAGGGATTTGGCGAACCATTTCGGTTCCTTCGATGCCGTCCGTCAGGCGAAGGAGGAAGAACTTCAGGCTGTGGAGGATATGGGACCGATCACCGCCCATAACATTGTGGAATTCTTCCATGATCCGACGATTGCGAAGGCCATGGACCGGCTTCTGGGGGAGGGAATCCGCCTGCAGGAAACGAAGACCTCTCACAAGGAACAATTTTTATCCGGCAAGAAGCTGGTTGTCACGGGGACCATCGAGGGCTATAAGCGAAAAGAGCTGGAGGATTTGATTCGAAGTCTGGGGGGAAAGGCCCAATCCTCTGTTTCTAAGGAGACGGATCTGGTTCTTGCGGGAGAGAAAGCGGGATCCAAAAAAGATAAGGCGCAGGAATTAGGCGTTGAAATTTTGGAGGAAGACCGGCTGGCCGATTTTCTTTCAAAATTGGAAGAAAAATAACCGTTCGAGGAGGAAGAGATGATTCGCTTAGTCGTTTCCACAAGTAATAAAGGAAAGCTCAAAGAGCTTACGGCGCTTACCAAGGATTTTGTAGGCCGGGTGATTTCGAAAGAGATGTTAGGTCTGGCGGATTTTGACATTGAGGAGACGGGAACGACCTTAGAGGAGAATGCCAAACTGAAGGTGGAGGGCCTTCGGCAAAAGATTCAGGAAGAGAATCTCTTACCGGGTCATGATCCCGTGTGGATTTTGGCGGACGATACCGGCCTATTCGTGGATGCATTGGATGGGGCTCCCGGGGTGTATTCGGCGCGTTATGCAGGGGCCCATGATGACCGGGCGAATCGGGAAAAACTCCTGAGAGAGTTGGAGGGCGTTCCCGAAGAAAACCGGACCGCTCATTTTTCTACGGTTTTGGCGGTTGATCAGGGTACCGGGGTTCGCTTTTTTCACGGCCGTGTGGACGGACGGATTCTCTTCCGGGAGGAGGGGGAAGGCGGCTTTGGCTATGATTCCCTCTTTTTCTCGGAGGAACTCGAAAAGAGCTTTGCCCAGGCGACAGCGGAGGAAAAAAACCGCGTTTCCCATCGAGGGAGAGCGTATCAGAACTGGATAAGGAGCTTGGGAAATGACTAAGCTGATTGCGGTCACTTCGGACACCCATGGAAAAATAGAGCCCCTGGTATCCGACCTTCGGCAGAGGAAGAACCTGGACCGCCTTGTGCATCTGGGAGACTACAGCCAGGATGCCAGGAATCTGGAGAGCCTGTTGGGCCGACCGATCGTTCGAGTTCGGGGAAACAACGATATCTTTGATCAGGAAACCGAGGATGAGCGCATTCTAACCATCGCGGGCCATCGCCTCCTCCTCACCCATGGCCACCTTTTTCATGTTCATCGCAACCGGGAACTGCTTGTCTCCTATGCGAAAGAGCAGGCCTGTGATGTAGTTCTCTACGGCCACACGCATATTTATTCCGAGGAGAACATGCAAGGAGTTTACTTACTCAACCCCGGCGCGTTAAA
>CALAJY010000041.1 GCA_937923265.1 uncultured Tissierellia bacterium | reverse complement strand
ATTCTATCAGGCAGGGATCCATTTACAGCTGACGATTATGCGTTTTCGAAGCAAAGAGGATTATTGGTGGGCTCATCTTTTAATCTCCTTGGTCGCGATGGGATTTGGAATTATTCGGCCCATGATGGAAAAACAATTAATCATCAGTGGGATTGTCCTTGTGATTCTGGCCCTGCTCAATGCTCTTTCCATTCTTACCATCGGTAAGAAAAAAGAAGACGAGGAAGAGAGGTCGTGGGGAGATTCTCTGGAATCGGCAAAGGAGAAGGAAGATTCCGCTTCCCAAAGTCGAGAAAAGGATAAATTCATTTCCGGCTTTCGGGAGGACAATCCGGAGGACACGGCACCGATTCGCGTGATTCGAGATTCCAAACACGATGAGAACTAGGAGAGGATATGAGAGGAAAACAGCGAAGTTATTTAAAGGGGTTGGCGAACACCCTTCGCCCCAGCCTGGTCATAGGAAAATTAGGGGTTAATGATAATACATTGAAAGAACTGGATGACCAGCTATCGGCAAACGAGCTGGTAAAGATTCGGTTTTTGGATACCAATGGCTTAGATCCCAATGAGGTTGCGCATGACCTTTGTGAGGAGCTTGGAGCGGAATTTGTGAGTCAGCTTGGCTCCAAGGCGGTATTGTATCGGCCGGCGGAAGAGCCGAAAATCAATTTGCCGACGGACGATAACGAGTAGCCTATGAGACCACATCGGATGAAAGCGGAGGAGGGAGCGAAGCGGATTGGCTTATATGGGGGTACTTTTGACCCCATTCATCTGGCCCATCTTCTATTAGCGGAAGAGGCTCGGGTGGAGCTCTCTTTGGACCGCGTCGTATTTATACCTGCTTTTCAGCCCCCGCACAAGGACCAAAGGGCGGATAGTGCCGATGATCGTACGAAGATGCTGGAACTGGCCATTCAATCGAACCCCCATTTCTCGATTGACTATCGGGAAATTGACAGTGAGAAAATGCGTTACTCCGTGGACACGGTGCGAGAGATTCGAACCGATTTTCCGGAAATGCAAATCTTTTTTCTGATGGGGTCGGACAGTTTCCTATCGATTGAGAAGTGGCACGATTGGGAGGACCTTCTCTCCCTGGTTTGTTTGGCGGTATGCAGA
Source organism: uncultured Tissierellia bacterium (assembly GCA_937923265.1). Classification (GTDB taxonomy): domain Bacteria; phylum Bacillota; class Clostridia; order Tissierellales; family Peptoniphilaceae; genus CALAJY01. The sequence continues at coordinate 49,225 of CALAJY010000041.1, read as the reverse complement.
AGACCGGGCGAGGACCACAAGCTGGAGGAAAAAATTCGAGCATTTAACGAACGAGGGTTTTGCGTCAGGAAATTTGGACGCTTCCCCATCGAGCTATCCTCCTCGGGCCTACGGGAGTACATGGAAAAAGGAAAGAGCACGCGCTATTTGATTCCAGAGGCGGTTCGGGAATACATTTTGGAGAAGGGACTTTATGGGAAAAAAGTCGAATGAAGATCGGTCCTTGGCCTTTGTCAATGGGGCGGAAACGCAGAAACTGGATTTTTTAGAGCAAGAACCCTATGCGTCCTGGACCAAAATATTGCAGGAAGATTTGTCGAGTAAGCGATTTAAACATGTGTTGGGCGTGGTGCGAACCGCCTTGTATCTGGCCGACACCTATCGGCTTTCCGGGGAGAAGGCGGCGAAAGCGGCCCTGCTCCATGACTGTGCGAAGAAGAATGAGGATTTCTACTTCCGGCGGTTGCTTACGGATGGCTGGGTGAAGGAAGAGGAGTATCGTCCTTCGCCAACCTTTCACGCCTGGCTGGGAGCCCGTGTGTCCAAGTACTATTATGGGGTGGATGACCCGGAGATCTTAGAAGCCATTGAGGCACATACCACGGGAAAGGCGGGAATGGGTCCCTTAGCGGAGGTCATTTTTTTGGCCGATATGTTAGAGCCTCATCGATCATTTCCCGGCTTGGAAAAGCTAAGAACGTTGGCCTTAGAAGATTTGGACCAAGCGGTATTGGCCGCCCTGGATCATACGATGATCTACCTCATGGATCAGGGGGTTCCCATCGATGAGCACTCCCTACAGACTCGCAATGATATGATTGAGAGAATTCGAAAAAAAGAAATGGAGAAAGGATAGAACGTGGAGAAAAGGGACGAAAAAATTGATCTGATCTGCCGTGTTGCAGAGGACAAACTCGCGCAGGATATAAAGGTGATTCCCATCGACGCCTCTTTAGGGTTTGTGGATCATTTTATCATCATGACGGGTCGAAACCATAACCACACCCAGGCCCTGGCGGATTATATCGATGAGGAATTGAGCAAGCAGGGGATGCCTGCGGAAAGCGTGGAAGGGTTTCGTGAGGGCCACTGGATTTTGATGGACTGTGGAGATGTTCTGGTTCATATTTTCACCAAGGACCAGAGAGAATACTATGGCCTGGAAGACCTGTGGAAGGAGAGAGAAAAATAGTGGAATTCTTGGATCGGGAGCGACGCTTTTATCTGGTGCTGGTCCTAATCATTGCAGGACTTGGCCTCCTGGGATATTGGAAGAACCAGGAAGAGAAAAGGGGCGCAAGCGAAAAAGAGTTCCAAAATGTGTCGGATTCCCGGTCCTCGGAGGAGGAGAGGGAATCCGATTTTTCTTTGCAGGCATCCGGAGAGAGGGATGAGAAATCCGAGAAGGAGACGGTGATTCAGGTAGACATCGATGGGGCGGTGCAAAAGCCGGGGCTTTATCGATTACGCGAAGGCGACCGGCTGCAAGATGCCATTCAAGCGGCGGGAGGGCTGACCAAGCAGGCAGACCGCAAGGAAATCAATTTGGCACGCCGCCTTGCCGATGAGGAAAAGGTACATGTTCCGATGGAGGGGGAAAAAGTCAGCTCCTCGCTTTCGGAGACAGGGCCGGCCTCCCCGGGCGGAGCGGAAATCGAGAAGGGAAAAGAAAATATGGGCGAAAGGCCCTCTCCCTCATCGAAGAAGGGGACGGGCAGGGGATCCGGTAGGATCAACATCAACAAGGCGGATATGGGAGAGTTGACGACGCTCCCCTCCATTGGGGAGGCACGCGCCAAAGAGATTATTGCCTATCGAAAGGAGCATCCCTTTGTGAAAATCGAAGAGATTCAAAACATCACAGGAATCGGGAAGAAGACCTATCAGAAGTTAAAAGATCTTATTTCTGTGAAATAGCTTGAGAGCCTCCTGGGGTTCTGCTATAATCAGAGTGTTATTTAAGACGTTTGTGGGCTATCCATGGATGTTATTAATTCTGTTCGTCGCCTTGGCGAGGAATAACGATAAGGGGTGAAAAATTTGGATAAAATCTTTATTGTTCTGCTTGTGATTTCGAGCATAGTCATCATCTTGGCGACCTTGATGATGGAGCCGAAGACGCAGGGAGCCGGCTCTCTTTACGGAATGGAGACCAATACCTTTGGAACGGCATCCCACCAGTCCAAGGATTACCTGCTAACGCGAGCAACGATTGTTTGTTCTGTATTATTTGTTATTAGTCTGATTGGACTAGTTGCACTTTAGAAGATGGAAGCCGGGGCTCTTGCCCCGGTTTTTTCTTGCCTCGATAGGGTGGGGAGACTTTGGGTACAAGTAGAAAGAATGAGTTTTGATGTTTGATTGCTGGCAGATCGTTTTTTGGTTGCGTGATGAAGAAGAGGATGGTGACAATGGATATTAAGGATTTTTTAATTTCTTATTTTTCCACGGAGAATTATGAGCCGATTCGGGCGAAGGAATTGGCAGACCGCTTTGGCCTCGTCGGAGAGGACCGCATCGATCTTTATGATCTGATTGATGAGATGCTTCTTGCCGAACAGATCAAAATGACCAAGCGCGGAAGAATCAAGGCAGCGGCATCCGGCAAGTCGGGGAAGAGAGCCCATCGGAAGGGGGCGGAGGATCTTTCCTCGGAGGATGACCCGGAGGAAGAGGGGGAGAAGGACCCCGCCAAGGAAAAGAAGGAACAGGAACTGCTGGAAAAGATGAGCCAGGAGAAGGTCGAGAAGGAAGACCGAAAAGAGGATTTCCACAGCGAAAAAATGGAGGGCGAAAAAGACGAGCAGGACAAGCCGGCGGAAAAGCCCGATGAGAAACCGGCAGGAAAGTCCCAAGAGGAGCCGAACCCGCAAAAAGAGGATCCGGAGCAAGAAAAGCCGGTGTCAAGCGCGGAGAAGAAGGAAGAAGCCGAAGAGAAGGAAGCCTCTGCAAAGAAGGTGCGGGAGAACGAGGGTCATCTTAAGGGAAATGCCAAGGGATTTGCCTTCTTTATTTCGGATGATAAAGATTGTAAAGATGTTTACATTGCCCCCGAAGACCTTCATGGGGCCTTGAATGGCGACCGGGTGCGCATCCGCATCACCCGAAAAGAGAATGCGGAGCGCGGCTTCAAGCAAGAAGGGGAAGTCATCAAGATTCTTCAGCGGGATACCCATAATCTCGTGGGAACCTTCCGGAAACAGAAGGGCTTTGGTTTTGTGGTTCCCGACGAAAAGGAATATTTCAAGGATATCTATATCGAAGAGGCCAACAGCATGGGGGCTGAGGACATGGACAAGGTTGTGGTGGATGTCGATACCTACGATGAAAAGGAATCGAATCCGGAGGGTCACATCATTGAAGTTTTGGGGCAGACCGGCAGCGCCGGCGTGGATATCACATCCATTGCTCGAAAGTTTGAACTTCCCTATGAATTTTCGGAAGAGACGCTCCGGGAAGCCGATGCTCTGCCGGAGGAGGTCGATCCCGAGGATATGAAGGGAAGACGCGACCTTCGTAAAAAATTTACGGTTACCATCGATGGGGCGGATGCCAAGGACTTTGACGATGCGATTTCCGTGGAACGTCACGGAAAATTTTATAATCTCTATGTTCACATTGCGGATGTCTCCCATTATGTGAAAGAGGGGAGCGCCATTGACCGGGATGCCTACCAGCGAGGCAATTCGGTCTATCTGTTGGACCGGGTCATCCCCATGTTGCCGGAAAAATTATCCAATGGTCTCTGCTCCCTGAACCCGAATGTGGACCGGCTTACCATGACCACACGGATGACCCTGGATCAAGCGGGTACGGTTCTTGACTACGAGTGCTATCCCAGCGTGATCTGCTCGGATCATCGCCTGGTTTACGATGATGTTTCCGATTATATTGAGCGTGGTCATTGTTTCTCGGAGGATGATGACCTCTATCCTAATCTGGATTTGATGACGGAAATCTATAAGATCTTGGCCGAGCGGCGGGCAAAACGAGGGACCATCGACTTCGACTTCCCGGAATCCCAGGTAAGGTTGGATGAGGAGGGATAACCGGTCTTTGTGGGGCTGGAAGAGCGGAGAATCGCGAACCGCATCATCGAGGAGTTCATGGTTTTGAACAACACGGTGGTCGGCAGGCATTTCTTCCGCAAGAAGCTTCCCTTCGTTTATCGGGTTCATGATGAGCCGTCCGAAGAAAAAATGGAGCGCCTGAATCGAGCCCTGGCCGCCTTCCGCTATCCGATTTTCCATGGGATTCCGGAGCCCAAGGAGCTTCGCACCCTGCTGGATTCCGCAAAGGGAAAAAAGGAAGAGGGGATTCTGAACATGCTCATGCTCCAGTCCATGCAGAAGGCCCTCTACACGACGCGACCCGGGATGCACTACGGCTTGGCAACGGATCATTACTCCCATTTCACCTCTCCGATTCGTCGTTACTCCGACCTCCTTGCTCACCGCCTCATGAAGGCCCTGTTGGAGGGCCATCCGGAAGAGGGGGACTCCGTGAAGGGAAAGTTGGAGGAAAAGTGCAGTCACATTTCCGATACCGAGCGAAAAGCGGAGGACGCGGAACGGGATGTGGTGGATATGAAATGCGCCGAATACATGCAGGATCATGTGGGGGAAACCTTCGAAGGGATTGTCAGCTCCCTTGTTAACTTTGGGGTTTTCATCATGTTGGACAACACCATTGAAGGTCTTGCCCATTTCCGGGACATGACGGATGACTATTACACCTATGACGAGGAGCACTTTGTCGTGCGGGGAGAGAGGAGTCACCGGGAGCTGCATTATGGAGACCGGGTGGAGGTTCTGGTAACGAAAGCCAATCCCCTCCTCCGGGAGATTGACTTTCAAATTCAATGGCCCGGTCGTCATCCCCTCCGGGAAGGGTCCGCAAGAAAGAGAAAGGCTTCATCCTTCCCCGGCTCCCATAAGGGGAACCGACGGAGGAGTGAAAGACCCCTCTATCCCCATGGAGCAAAGAGATCCCAGAGTTTTTCCGACCGGGGGGAAGAGGATGATCTTTCCGGAAAGTCGGGTCGAGGCGACGCGGGAAGAAAGGGGAAGAGCCGTATGGGAGGTCGTCCGCGGCACCCCTTTATGAAGAGAAATTCACGAAAGAAGAGAAATCGAAATTCATGAAAAAAGACGAGAAAAAAGGCGGAAATCGAATCATCGCCAACAATAAGAAAGCAAAACACGAGTATTTTTTAGAGAAAATCTACCAGGCGGGAATTGCCCTCAAAGGCACGGAAGTCAAGAGTGTACGTTTGGGGAAGGTATCCATTCAGGAATCCTATGTCGATGTTCGAAGAGGAGAGGCCTGGATTCGCGGCCTTCACATTTCCCCCTATGATTTTGGAAACCGCTTTAATGTGGATCCCTTACGGGACCGACGCCTTCTCCTCCATAAAAAAGAAATTCGGGAGTTGGACCAAGGCGTGCAGAGAGAGGGTTACACCATCGTTCCCCTGTCCGTAAATCTAAGAAATGGCCTCATCAAGGTGGACATTGCGCTTGCCAAGGGCAAAAAGCTCTATGATAAGAGACAAACGCTGAAGGAACAGGATGACAAGAGACGGATGGAGAGAAGTCTTCGGGACTTCTCCGGGAGATAGTATGCAGAAGCTGAAATCCCTGCTTTTCCGGTATCGAGAAGAATTGACCTATCTCCTGTTTGGGGGGCTGACCACGCTCGTAAACTATGTGGTTTATCTGGGCTTGACCCGTATTTTTTCCGTGAATTACCTCTGGGCAACGGTGATCTCCTGGGTCTTTGCGGTCCTCTTTGCCTACTTCACGAATCGCAGTTGGGTTTTTCATTCCACCAGCGTAGGATTCTCCGAACGAGGGAGGGAGTTCGTCCGCTTTGTTTCGGGACGGCTCTTAACCCTGGCTCTTGATGCGGGAATCATGGTCCTTTTCATCGACTTTTTGGGCCTCTCTTCTTGGGACTGGCTCATCAAGGCCTTCGCCCAACTCTTTGTTATTGTAGGAAACTATGTCATCAGTAAGCTTTTTGTCTTCAAAAAGCCGGAAGATAAGTAAGGAAAGGAGCGAGCATGCAACAGCAATTACAACACAGGGCTTCCGCTCTCAAAAAAGAAAAACACCTGTATCTCGCGGGAGGATGCTTCTGGGGGGTTCAGGCCTATTTCTCGCAGATTCCCGGGGTGCTTGATACCGAAGTGGGATATGCGAACGGGCAGGGAGAGGAAACAGACTATCAGCAAGTGAAGAAAACGGATCATGCGGAAACGGTGCATGTCCATTATGACGCGTTTCGTTTGTCGACCGAAGAGCTTTTGGAACATTACTTTCGAATCATCGATCCCCTGTCCGTCAATCGGCAGGGAAATGATCGGGGGAGACAGTACCGCACGGGAATTTTCTATACGGATCCAAAGGATCGGCCTCTCCTTCAGGCTTCCCTGGACCAGCTTCAAGAGAAGTTGGGAGAGAAGCCGGCCATTCTCTTGGAATCGCTGAAGAATTTTGTTCGTGCCGAGGAATACCACCAGGAGTATTTGGAAAAGAACCCCGGTGGATATTGTCATATCAACCTCGCCTTGGCGCGGGAGCCCCTCCATGAGAATGACTATAAAAAGCCCTCACAAGAGGAGCTGAGAAAGGTCCTCACCCCGGAGCAATACCATATCACCCAGGAGGAGGGAACGGATGCCCCCTTCCAGCATCCCTACGATGATCTGGAAGAGGAGGGAATCTATGTGGATGTGGTTTCCGGCCAACCCCTCTTTTCGTCCCGGGATAAATTCCACTCGGGTTGCGGTTGGCCCTCCTTTACCCGTCCCATTCGTAATGAGTCCGTGAATTACCAATCGGATCATCGGCTGAATCGGGAGCGGACGGAAGTTCGAAGCAGTCAGGCAGATTCCCACCTGGGTCATGTCTTTCCCGATGGTCCCCTGGACCGAGGAGGACTTCGCTATTGCATCGATGGTTCTGCACTCCGCTTTGTGCCCCTCTCGAAAATGCGAGAAGAGGGCTACGGAGACTGGATTCTCTCGGTGATTCATCGGGACTAAAAAAACTGCTTTTTCAACGTCAAACAACGCCCCCCCCCTGCCGGAAAAACGGCAGGGGGGGTTATGAAGAATGCAGGTTAAGCAAAATGGTCCATCAAGCTAACCATCTCGATGGCGCTCATCGCCGCATCATAGCCCTTATTTCCGGACTTGCTGCCGGCACGATGAATGGCCTGTTCGATATTTTCCGTGGTGACCACCCCGAAGAGCACCGGCAGTCCATATTTTAAGCCGGTTTGGGCAATGCCCTTGGAGACCTCATTGCAGACATAATCGTAGTGACTGGTCTGGCCACGAATCACCGCACCCAGACAGATGACGGCATCATACTTCTTGCTCTCGGCACACTTTTCTGCCAGTAAAGGGATCTCAAAGGCACCGGGAGTCCAGTAGATGTCTCGGTCCTCTTCGCTGATCCCATGACGATTCAAAGCATCTTCCGCTCCGCTCAACAGGCGAGAGGTGATAAATTCGTTGAAACGAGAGACAATGATTGCAAATTTTTTTCCTTGGACTTGAAAATTTCCTTCATAGACGGTCATAGTTTTCTCCTTTATTTTATCTCGAGCAGGTGGCCCATTCTTTCCTTTTTTGTTTCCAAATAGAAGCGGTCGGTATCGGTGGCGGGAATTTCAATCGGTAACCGCTCCTCAATCTTCAGACCGAAGTCGGCAAGCTGGTAGACCTTGTCTGGATTATTGGTGAGCAGGCGGAGCGTTTTGCATCCCAGGTCCCGGAGAATCTGCGCCCCAATATAGTATTCCCGAGCATCCTCCGGGAATCCCAGCTTTAAATTGGCATCCACGGTGTCCATTCCCTCATCTTGCAGATGGTAGGCCCTCAGCTTGTTGATGAGGCCAATGCCTCGCCCTTCCTGACGCATATACAGGAGGACTCCTCGTCCCTCTTTTTCGATTTCTCGCATGGCCTGGGCGAATTGGGCACCACAGTCACAGCGCAGGGAGCCAAAGGTATCGCCGGTCAGGCACTCCGAGTGAACGCGGCAGAGAACGTGCTCCCCGTCTCCGATTTCGCCCTTGACCAAGGCGACGTGGTGTTCTCCGTTCAATTCGTTGACATAGCCATAGGCCCGGAAATTTCCGTAGCGGGTGGGCATGGCCACGTCGGTGACACAGTGAACGAAGCACTCATGTCTCTTCCGATATTGCTGGAGATCTTTGATGGTAATGAAGGTCAGATGATTTTCTTTGGCGAAGACCTTTAATTCCTTTGTCCGCATCATCTTCCCGCTGTTTGCCATGATCTCACAGCAGAGGCCGACGGGATTCAATCCCGCCAGGCGCAGCAGATCCACGGTGGCTTCCGTGTGTCCGTTTCTCTCCAAAACGCCGTTTTTCTTGGCACGAAGGGGGAACATGTGGCCGGGACGGCGAAAGTCCAGGGGCTCGGAGCAAGGGTCTGCTGCCTTGCGGGCGGTGTAGGCCCTCTCTTCCGCGGAGATGCCGGTCGTCGTGTCCCTGTGATCGATGCTCACCGTAAAGGCGGTCTCATGGTTGTCCGTATTGTCGGAGACCATCTGGGGAAGAAGCAGCCGATCCACGTTGGCCTGGTCCATGGGCATGCAGATGAGACCCTTTCCGTGACAGGCCATGAAGTTCATCATCTCCGTGGTCACCCGGTCGGCGGCGCAGATGAGGTCGCCTTCGTTCTCTCGATCGGGATCATCGGTGACCAGGATCATCTTTCCCCGGCGAAGGTCTTCCAAGGCCTGTTCAATCGTTGCATAGTCCTTGTCCGATTCCGGCTTCTCTGACATATTGATTTTTTCCTCGTTTTCTCTCATGACTTCCTCCTCCATGGCTAAAAGCCTTCCTCCAGCAGGTCTTCCAGACGAAGACCCGATGGCTTATTTTCTTGGGAACGCGCCCGATAGGGAGCGAGCAGTTTTTCCACATACTTTCCGACAAGATCCGTTTCCACATTGATGCGGTCTCCGACCTTTTTTTCGGAGAGAGAGGTGGCTTGCAGGGTATGGGGGATGACGGAAACAGAGAACCCCTCTTCCCAAACCGCAGCCACGGTGAGACTGATTCCATCCAGGGCCACCGATCCCTTCTCCACGATGTAGCGAAGCAGGTCAGGACTCGCTTTCAGCTCCAGAACCTGGGCAATTTCGTCCCGATGTCGACCCTGAAGCACCGCGGTTCCATCGATATGGCCGGAGACGATATGGCCCCCCAGTCTTCCGTTGACGGGCAAGGCCTGCTCCAGGTTTATGGAAGAGCCGGGTCGCAGCTGGGCGAGGGAAGAGCAACGGACACTTTCATGCATGACATCACAGAAAAAGCTGTCCTCTCCCAGGTCAGTGACCGTGAGACAGACGCCATTGCTGCAGACGCTGTCGCCGATGGCCAGACCCGGGCGGATTTTCCTGCACTGAATCTCGAGTCGGAGGGAGGATCCATAGCTTTGCAGCTGTTTTATTTTCCCCACTTCTTCCACTAATCCGGTGAACATTATTCGGCCTCCAGTACGCAATCCGGCCCTAGCTGCCGGACCTTCGTGATTTTAAAGGGTGTCGCATGATCCAAGGTAGCAATCCCCCGGCCTCCCAGGGGACCGGGCGCGCTTTTACCACCGATGAGCTTGGGAGCGATTACCGCGTAAACCTTTTGAAGCAGTGCTTCTTCTTGGAAAGAAGCGGCTAAGGTGGGGCCTCCCTCCAAGAGGATGCTGTCAATCTTTCTAGCGGCTAATTCCTCCAACAGCTCTTTTAAGGGAACCTCTGTTCCCGAAAAGCGAAGCAGGGTGACTCCGCACTCTTCCAAGCTCCGGCATTTTTCGGAATCATCCTGACAGGTGGCGATGATGGTTCCCCGATCTTTGGCATGCTTCACGAGAGGTTCTTCGGTAGAAATCCGAAGCCGGGAATCAAGAATGATGGGAATGGGATCTCGAAGGCCTTCTATCCGTGTGGTGAGGCGGGGATGGTCATGAAGGACGGTCCCGATGCCAACCATGATTCCCCGATAGAGATGGCGGAGGCGGTGGGTGAATTCTCTGGCCTCCGGACTGCTGATCCATTGGCTTTCTCCCCGGCAGGTGGCGATTTTTCCGTCCAGGCTCATGGCGTATTTGTAAGCCAGATAGGGCCTACCGCTTTTCATGTAGTGGAAAAAAACGGGATTGATCCGGTCGCATTCCTCTTTCATGAAATGGGGAATGAGGGCAAGGCCATGGTCCTTCAGGATTTGAAAGCCCTTGCCGCTGACCTTGGGATTCGGATCGTCCGACCCACATATGACCCGCCGGATTCCCGCCTGAAGAATGGCTTCCGTGCAGGGAGGCTGCTTTCCCGTGTGACAGCAGGGCTCCAGGGTGACATAAAGGTCCGCGCCTTCCGGAGATTCCTCACAGGACTTGAGGGCCTCTCTTTCCGCGTGAAGGTCACCATACTTTCTGTGATATCCCCAACCGATTTTCTTGCCGTTTTTCACCAGCACGGCTCCGACGCAGGGGTTAGGAGAGGCATACGGCCGTCCCCTCTTGGCGAGTTCAATGGCGAGTTCCATCCAGTGTCTCTCGGGAGCTTGCATTTTCTCGGTCATCGTTGCTCCTTTCTAGAATACTTGGGTTGGCGGATTCAAAAAAACCGCCCCGGTATCCAGGGCGGTGGAATTACACATTGCGATTGAATCACTTCTTTCATCCAGACTTTACTGTCGGCTTCGGAGTTTCACCGAATCATGCCTTGCGGCTCGTGGGCTTTACCACCGGTAGGGACTTGCACCCTGCCCTGAAGTATCTACTTTCATTGTAGGCAATCGATTATTTCTGTCAAGAGAAAGGTGATTTTTTTCACAGAGCCCCTTTGAAGAGGGCAGAAGTGGTACAATGGTTGATAGTCTAATCTGACTTAGCATATTGAAAAAAATAAGGAGAGGAAAATGTTGCAAGGAATAAAACAAGAAGTCGCTCGACTTTGGTATCGCGCGAATCATAAAAGGCTGGGACGAAAAATTCTGTCCCTCACTCTCGCTTTCGGCTTGATGGGAAGCCTGGCTGCCTGTCAGTCGGGGGATAAGAAGGAAGAGAGTTCGCAGACAAGCAGCTCCGGCGTCAGTGTGGAGAGCCAAGCCAGTGAAAGCTCGGAAAGTTTGGCCTCTTCGGAGAAGGAGAGTTCCTCTTCGGAGAAGATGACCCAAAACCAATACGATTCGCCCTTCAGTGGGCTTCGCCTGGCGGCCTTGAAGGGACCAACTTCCATGGGCCTTTTAAAATTCGTGCAGGAGACGGGGGAGAAGCGAGGGGTGAAATTCTCCATGAAGACCCTGCCCGAGGAGATGGCTCAGGCATTATTGAAGAACGAGGTGGACATTGCCTGTCTGCCGGCAAATCTTGCGGCCGTTCTATATAACAAGAGCAAGGGAGGCCTTCGGGTCCTGGGGATTACGAATGAACAGGTGCTGGAGCTCGTGGAAAATGGGGAAAGCATGCTGGAACCCAAAGACCTGAAGGGAAAGACGATATATACCACGGGCCAGGGAGCCACCCCGCAGGCATGCCTGGAGGCTTTTTTAAAAAAATTGGGAATCGACCCCAAGACGGACGTAAAGATTCAATATTTCCCCGAAGCGGCGGAGGCAGGGAAAAATCTGCTTGCAGAAGAGGGGGCCGTCGGATTTCTCCCCCAGCCGTTTGCGACGGCGGTGCAGGTGCAATCGAAAGGGCTTGTTCGAGTGCCATTTTCTTTTAAGGATGCCTGGGAGAAGGCCTTTGCGGGGAAGGTACATATTGTAACGGGCATCATGGTGGCCACGGCAGATTTTCCCGTGGAAGGGGATATTCTGAAGGCGTGGGCAAAGCAGATGTCCCAGTCCTTCACTTGGACCAACATGCATCCAAAAGAAGCCGCGGAGATGATCGAAGAGGCAGGAATCGTGAAAGCACCGATTGCCGAGCAGGCCATTCCTCACTGTGATATTCATTGGCTGGACGAGTCTGCCTCCCCCAGCTTGGAGCAGCGGCTGCGGTCCTACTATGAGTTTTTGCAGAAGGAGAACCCCAAACTCATCGGTGGGCAACTTCCCGGAGATGACTTTTACAGCTACGTCAATCCGCAGAGCAAGGATGATGCCTCATCCGCAAAGTAACTAGGAAAAGAAAGCCCCGAGGCGAAGACCTCGGGGCTTTTTATTGATTGAAAACTCTAGACGATCAAATCCATCAACCAGTTGATCAGGCTGGAAAAGCCGAAAAGGTAGAGGAAGGTGGGCAGGGGCTTGGTGAGGACGCAAATCAGGATAAAGCGAGAAAGGCGCATCTTGGTGAGTCCGCACACCATGGTGGTGGCATCATCCGGGAAGCCCGGAACAATATAGGCGACTACCGCCAATTTTGTTGCGGATTTCTCATCGGCAATCTTTCCAATTAACTTATCATAGACGGCATCCGGTACAAACGCTTTTACAAAGGTCTCCCCGAACCGGCGAGAGAGGAAAAAGCTTAGGATGGAGCCGCAGATGGTGGTGATAATCACGCTGAGAAAGCCCCATAGGGGACCGTAGGCCATGAACATGGCCAAGGACGGCAGGGCTCCCGGAATGACCGGAAAGATTGTGTTAAAAATCACCAGAGCGACAGAGAGCAAAAGGCCGAAAAAACCCAGTTTGGTGAAGATCTCTTTCAGCGGCTCCGGGGAATGAAACCATTTATTTCGATAGCCAATCCAGAGAAAAATGGCAAAGAGAATGAGAACTATGACGGTGGCAATCCGTATTTTCTTTTTCACGGATTCCGTTCGTTCCCGATTTAGGCGTTCGAGCCGATTTTTTTCCTGGCCGGCTTTAGATATCTTGGAGTTGTCGGTTGAGATTGTCTGCATAAATTCTCCTATCGATTTCTTGACGGTCTTATTATACAGAAAGTGATGTTGTTTTGCGAATCAAGGAGGGAAGAAGGAAATAGGAGGGGAAATGATTAGACTTTATATCTCCTTTTTTTGATCAATAATTAACATAAAACGGAAAGTTTATATATAATGTAAGGGCATCAGGAGAAGCAGGCGAAAGGAGAAGCGATGTTTAAAATTTTACATAAGGAACAGCTGGCGGAGCATACTTTCAGTATGGAAATTCAGGCTCCCCGCGTTGCAAAAACTTGTTTACCCGGACAATTTCTAATTATTCGGGCCGATGAATTCGGAAAGAGAATTCCTCTGACCATTGCCGACTATAATCGGGAAGAGGGAACTGTAACCGTCGCCGTACAATCCATCGGAGATGCAACAAAGAGGCTGGGCACCTTTGAACAGGGCCAAGAACTCGCAGATGTTGTAGGTCCCCTGGGTCATCCCTCCGATTTATTGGAGAAGAGTGTCGAGGAACTGAACCAACTTCACATTGTCTTCATCGGCGGTGGTCTGGGAATTGCTCCCGTGTATCCCCAGGTAAAATGGATGCATGAACATGGTGTCGATGTGGATGTCATCATGGGAGCTCGGAACAAGGACTTGGTCTTCTGGGAAGATAAGATGAAAAAGGTCGCGAAGAACTGCTATGTGACCACCGATGACGGAAGTTACGGACGCAACGGCATGGTCACGAAATGCCTGGAAGACTTGGTAAAAGAAGAAGGCAAAAGCTATGGTCAGGTGGTCGTGATCGGCCCCATGATCATGATGAAATTTGTTGCCAAGTTGACGGCAGAGGATGGCCTGGACATTCCGACGACGGTTTCCATGAACCCGATCATGGTGGATGGTACGGGAATGTGTGGGGCCTGCCGTGTTACCGTTGCCGGTTCAGTCAAGTTCGCTTGTGTGGATGGACCGGAATTTGATGCCCGAGACATCAATTTCGATGAGGCCATGAACCGGCTGAAACAGTTTAAGACCGTGGAAGGAATTGCGGCTCTCCGTCAGAAAGAGGGAGACACCTTTAATCCCGGCCAGCGGAATAACCTGAAAGAGGATGAGTGGGATGTTCGTCGTGCCGTTCCGGTTCGAGAGCAGGATCCCGCAGAAAGAGCCAAAAACTTTAAGGAAGTCTGCTACGGCTACAATAAGGAAGAAGCCATGCTTGAGGCAACGCGATGCATCGACTGCAAAAAGCCGAAGTGTGTGGGCGGTTGCCCGGTTTCCATCGATATCCCCGGCTTTATCCGGGAGGTGAAAGCGGGAGACTTTAAGAAGGCCTACGACGTATTGTCCGCTTCCACCTGCCTGCCTGCGGTCTGTGGACGTGTATGCCCCCAGGAAGAGCAGTGCGAGGGCCAGTGCATCCGAGGAATCAAGGGAATGCCCGTTTCCATCGGTAAGCTGGAACGCTTTGTAGCGGATTGGGCTCGGTCGGAGAAGGTTCAGGCTTCCTATGAACAGGGAGAGAAGAAGAACCAGAAGGTCGCAATCATCGGAGCCGGCCCTGCAGGTCTTGCCTGTGCGGGTGACCTGGCGAAGAAGGGCTACGAGGTGACGATTTTCGAGTCCCTCCACCTGGCCGGTGGTGTTCTTCAATATGGAATTCCCGAATTCCGTCTTCCCAAAGATGAAGTTGTTGCGTATGAAGTAGAGAATGTGAAAAAGTTGGGCGTCAAGATCGAAACCGATGTCTTTGTGGGGCAGAGTGTGACGATTGAGAGCTTAATGAAAGAGGAAGGCTTTGAGGCCGTCTTTATTGCCTCCGGCGCAGGCCTGCCTCGCTTCATGGACATCCCGGGAGAGAACCTAAACGGGGTCATGAGTGCCAATGAGTACCTAACGCGTAACAACCTGATGAGAGCGTATGATGATCGCTATGAGACCATCATTCAAAAGGGCAAGAAGGTCATTACCGTTGGCGGTGGAAATGTGGCCATGGATGCGGCCCGTACGGCCCTGCGTCTCGGCGCACAAAGCCGGATTGTCTACCGTCGTGGAGAATCGGAATTGCCGGCCCGTACCGAAGAGGTCCATCATGCCAAAGAAGAGGGCGTCATCTTCAATCTCCTGGAAAACCCCGTGGAGATTTTGGGCGATGATCAGGGTTGGGTTTCCGCCGTTCGTTGCGTGAAGATGCAGCTTGGGGAACCGGATGCCTCGGGACGTCGTCGCCCCGAACCCATTCCCGGATCGGAATTCACCCTGGCCTGCGATACGGTCATTATGGCGCTGGGCACCAAGGCAAATCCCCGGTCGGCAAGAGGGGTTGATGACCTGGAACTGAGCAAATGGAATGGCATTGTCATCAACGAAGAAACCGGAGAAACCTCGGTGGAAGGCGTGTTCGCCGGGGGAGATGCGGTAACGGGCTCTGCCACCGTCATCCTGGCCATGGGTGCAGGTCGCACCGCGGCAAAGGGAATTGATGAATATCTCACGAAAAAAAGAAAATAACAGCGCACTTTGAGATAAAAGACGCTTTTTATGGAATCATCGCCTCCTCATGCAGACGTAAGATAGGTCTGAGAGGAGGCGATTGTTATTTTTCAAATGCTTGTTATGGATCGATCATCCACGTATGAAGACCGGTTTTGCCGTGCCTGGAATCGGCGTCATCCACCTTGTCGGGTGTACTCTGCCCATGCTCTCGCAAAAGAAGGGACCCTTTGGAAAAGAAAATGGGATTTTATTCTCCTTGACCCGCTCCTGCTTGAAGACCAAGACCTCTTCAACCGGCTTCTCATTTATCGGGGACGGGAAGGAAAGCGGCCACGCTTTCTTTTTTTATCCGATTCCCCCTCTGGAGCGGAGCTTCCCGTGTTACCCCGAAGGCAGCGAATGGCGGATTTTCGAAAGCAACTGGAATCGGTTTTGAAAGAGGGGCCCATGTCGGTTCCCTTGCTTTTTCTCTTGGCGGAGGAACCGGCGGAGAACGAGCTTTCAGACCTTCTTCAGGAGGAGTGCAAGGGGGAGAAACGTGTTCTCCTTCTGTCCTTCTTGCCTCCCCCAAATGCAGCCGATCTTTCTCTGTCCCCCTGGGAGAAGGGGATGCTCGAGCTAAAGATTACCGGTAAGATCAGGGAGAGTGGCAAAGATTTTTTCGGACTCCTTCCCATCTGTATACAACACCTGAGAGAGGGGACCACCGTTTTTCAACAGCTTTCCGAGGAGCAAAAGCAAGGCCTCCGGGATTTTGTGGAGGACTGCTTCGATCTTGTCCTCGTCCTTCTGGGAAAGGGCAAGGAACCTTTCGACCTGTCCCTTCTCGAGGAGGGGGAGGGGGTCGCTGCCCTCGGGAACTTCCAAGATTCTTCCAATCCGGAGATGACGAAAAAGCACCTGCTTCCATCCAACACGGAAGTCATAGAAACGAGAGAGGAGCTCTCCTTATGGATCAGGCAACGAACTGGTTGGAGATGAGCAATGAGGCCGAAGAAAAAGAGTTTGTGCAGTCCATGCTCAGGGAAACCCCCTCGCCCCGTCTTGTCTGTCATGGGCAGGGCGAGAGCCGACCTTTGGATCGATGGACCATCGAAGACTTTGACCGCTTGAAGCAGGCGCTGGAAGAAGCGGAAGACCGTCTCATCCCCTTGTCATACTTTCATTTTTCCCACACGGGAATCCTAAGACAGCAGGGAAGCTTGTGTCTGCTTCTTTTCGAGGAGAAGGCAAAGGAAGGGGAAGACCTGGTTGCCTTTCTTCAACAGCTATTAACGAAAAGGGGGAGGGAGGCTTCTCTCTTGGAAGATGCCAACCTGCAAGATGAATTCGAAGTGTTGGCTCGGGCTCGATCCCTCTTTCTGGGAACCCCTCAAAGAGCCGCCTATTTGGAAATCCGGGGGAAACACATTTCGCTCATTCACTCTCCTTTTTTTATCGGAAATCAGAAGAGTGATGCCAATCTCTGTCTCTCATCCCGCTTTGTCAGCCGCCACCATGCCTACCTTTTGGAAAAGGAAGGCGCCTGGTATCTCTATGACAGTGGGTCTTTAAATCGAACCAGTCTGAATGGTAGGGTCTTGGAGCCGGGTGGCGAATACCTTTTACGGTCCCATGATCATATCCGGTTTGCGGATCTAACGCTCATCTTTCATTCCGCCTCCTATGAGGACGCGTAATGTTTCTTTCCTCCTCCCTCTGCTACAATACCAAGAGAAGGAGGCGGCAATGAATGTTACGCAAGACCTTTTAAAGTGGTTTGACAAAAACCGGAGAAGACACTTGCCATGGCGTGAAGATCCCAGTCCTTACCACGTTTGGATCTCTGAGATCATGCTCCAGCAGACCAGAGTGGAAGCGGTGCTGGGGTATTATCGGCGTTTTATGGACCGGCTTCCCCATCTGCAGGACTTAGCGGAAGTGGCAGAAGAGGAACTGCTAAAGCTCTGGGAGGGACTCGGATACTATTCACGGGCAAAAAACCTAAAAAAAGCGGCAATCCAGGTGCAGGCAGAGTATCAGGGGTGCCTGCCTGGAGAGAAAAAGGAGCTTTTGAAATTGCCGGGAATCGGACCATATACCGCGGGTGCCATTTCCTCCATTGCTTTTGGCCACCCCGAGATTGCTCCGGATGGGAACGCCTATCGGGTCATGGCTCGCCTTTTCCAAGAGGAGGGAATTCTGCAAGAGACGGCGACCAAGAAGCGACTGGAAAAGCATTTGCAGGATTGGCTTCCCGATGACCGACCAGGGGATTTTAATCAGGCCCTGATGGACCTGGGCGCTTTGGTCTGTATCCCCAATGGCCAGCCTTATTGTGACCGGTGTCCCTTTTTCACCGCCTGTTTGGCAAGACAAACGGGAATCGCCCGGGAGCTTCCTCATCGGAAAAAGAAAAAACAGCGGCGCATTGAGAAGTGGACCCTGCTACTCTTTCTAAAGGAGGGACGGCTTCTGTTGGAACGTCGACCGGAGAAGGGCCTTCTTTCCGGCCTCTGGGGTCTCCCCATGTGGGAGGGAAGACCCGGAGAAGCAACGCTTCGAAGGACCTTTCAAATCATGAAAGACCCCTCCGGTGGGGAACCCTTGGCGCTCCAATCCCTGCGACATCTGGGTCGACAAAAGCACGTTTTCAGCCATGTGGAATGGGATATGGAGGCCTATGAGATTCAGCTGGTGCGTGCAAAAGACATCGTTTTGCAGGCAGGGGAAGCGGCGGAGGGGTACCTGGGATCAACAGAAAATTTTTCCTTCCAAAGCCCGGTAATATGGGCAAATCCCGAGGAAGTCACAGATAAATATTCGATTCCCCGTGCATTTCAGCGGTTTTTTTTGGAAACGTTATGATAAACTAGTAGAAATAGAGGAGGTGACTCATGAAAGTTTCAATTTGTACAGGATCGAAGTGCTCCTATTACGGAGCCAACCATATTATTGACTGTATGATGGGCTTGAAGGAGGAATTACACGATTTCTACGGAGTACCCGAGGGAAAAGAGCTGGAGGTTGAGCTCCTGCCTTGCCAAAACTATTGCAAGTCAGGCAACCATGGCGTAGCCCCTGTGGTTTACCTCGACGGGGAACTCATTGAACGGGCAGAAGCGAATGAATTGATGGACCTTATTTTGGAACGTCTGGGTAGGGAAGAGAAATGAAAAGCTCCTATGTCGATATTATTAATATCCGAAGGCAGGTTTTTACGGAAACTGCCCGCCTCGCTTACGAGGATATCCCCTTAACGAAGCTGCATGAGTCTCCTTATCAATTATTGCCGGGAGAAACGGCTACGTATCGAGAAAGCATTTTCCGGGAACGAGCGGTCATCGGAGAGCGCTTGCGGATGGCTCTGGGATTGGACCCCCATAATGCGGCGCAGAAGGGATCCATCTCGGATGGAATCGATGAGATTGATGTTTCCCACCGGGTTTATAAGGAGCCCCTGGTATCCGTCCTTTCGATTGCTTGTGAGGCCTGTCCGGAGCGCTTCATCGATATCACGGACAATTGCAGAACCTGTTTGGCCCACCCGTGTGCGAATGTGTGCCCGAAAAACGCCATTTTCAAGGGCCCGGACCACATGGTGATTGACCAGGATAAATGCATCAAATGCACGAAGTGTGTAAAAGAATGTCCCTATCACGCCATTGTGGACACCGGCAGACCCTGTGCTCAGGCTTGTGGCGTTAATGCGATTCATTCCGATTATCTGAATCGAGCGGAGATTGACAAGGATCGGTGTGTCGCCTGCGGGGCCTGCATTCAGTCCTGTCCCTTCGGGGCGATTGCCGATAAGTCAGAAATCTATCAGCTTATCAAATACATCATGTCGGGAGAGGAGCCGGTCTATGGCATCATCGCTCCCTCCTTTGCCGGTCAGTTTGGTCCATTGACCAAACCCGAGCAAATCATAGAGGCCATCCACCAATTGGGAATTGCCAAGGTCTATGAGGTGGGTCTGGGAGCGGATTTAACGACGATGAATGAGGCCAAAGAGTTTCTGGAACACGTTCCCGAAACGAGGCCCTTTATGGGAACCAGCTGCTGCTTCTCGTGGAAGAGCATGGTGTCCAAGCTTTATCCGGAATTAAACGATTTAATCTCAGAGAGCTCGACGCCCATGATTTATACCGCCAAACAGTTGAAAAAGAAGGATCCCAACTGCAAGGTGGTCTTTATCGGCCCCTGCATTTCTAAAAAGTTGGAGGCCCTGCAGCCGGAGGTGGCACATTATGTGGATTTCGTGATCACCTTTGAGGAACTGATGGGGATGTTTATCGCCAAAGAGATTGAGCCTCAGAGCATCGAGGTAAAAGAAGAAGTCACCGATGCTTCCAAAACGGGCCGTGGCTATGCGGTCGGTGGAGGGGTGGCACAAGCAGTGGTTTCTCGAATTCATGAACTGGATCCCGATCGGGACGTGAAGGTCGAGGGGGCGGAAGGCTTGGGCAACTGTGTCAAGTTGATGAAGTTGGCAAAGGCCGGCGTGAAAAAGGGAATGCTCCTGGAGGGCATGGCCTGTGAGGGAGGCTGTATCGGAGGACCGGGCACTTTGGTTCCTGTGAACCGAACCAAGGTCGCCGTAAAGCAGTTTGCGGATCGCTCTCCATTCGCTTCACCGGCAGACAACAGCAATATTCCGGAAGAGGATCGTCCGGTATATCATAAAAAAATGCAATGATCCTTAGATTGGATGGGAAAATGGAAGATATTCGTTGGACGATTGATCGGATGTATCCGACTCAAGAGAAAAAGGATGAGGACATCCGTGCAATCGAAGAAGGCATCAAAAAATTTGAAGAGTATGCGAAGAATCCGAAGGAACACATCAAGGATTCTTTGGATGCGATGGCGAAATACGTCCGAATCTGTGATAATTTTTCCACGTATGCTTTCATGAAGCAGGATGAGGATAGCCGAGTCACCGAGTCACAGAAACAGTACAAGCAGGCTTCTCAATTATGGGAAAAGCTGGTTTCCGCCATGTCCTACATGGACCCCTTCTTTGTGGGCCTGAGCAAGGAGGACCAGGAAGCGCTATTAAAGGACGAGGACCTGAAGGACTACCGCTTGTATCTGGAACGCCTTTTCCGCTATAGCGACCATACTCTGAGCGATAAAGAGGAGTACCTTCTATCGCGTCTTTCTTTTACCGGAGAGGCCCCCCAGGAAATTTACTACTACCTTAGCAACACGGATCTGAAGTTCCCCAAGTTGGATAGCTTAGACGGCAAGGAACTGACGGCGGAGAACTTTACTACCATTGAGCAGGATGAACGAGTGGAAGTTCGAAAAGAGGCCTTTGAAAAACTGTATGGGACGATCAAAGGCTTTGGAAACACCATTGCCAGCGCTTACTACAACAACTGCCGGGCTTTGTCCACCGTGGCAGACTTAAAGGGCTATGACTCTGCCCGCCACATGGAACTTTTCAAAGATGATGTGGATGTGAAGGTTTATGATTCCCTGTTGGAGAGCATCCATAAGAACATGGACTTAATGCACCGTTACTACGCGAAGAAGAAGGAAGTGTTGGGACTGAAAGAGCAACACATGTATGATGTTTATCTGCCGATGGTAAGCAGCTCTTCCAAAACCTACACCTTTGAAGAGGCAAAGCAACTCTGCATTGAATCCGTTCGTCCCCTGGGCGAAGATTACGTGGAAATTTACAAGAAAGCCTTCACGGAAGGCTGGGTTGATGTTTATCCACGGGAAGGGAAACGCGGAGGGGCCTACTCCTCGGGATCCTATGACAGCACTCCCTACATCAGCATGAACTTCAACGGGACCTTGGATTCCGTCTTTACCCTCGCTCATGAGATGGGACACTCCATGCACTCCTATTTCTCTCGCCATAACAACGACTTCCTCTACTCCAACTACGTGATTTTCGTGGCGGAAGTGGCATCCACCTTTAACGAGAATCTGCTTCTCCATTACTTGAAAGAGCATGCCGAGACGGAAGAGGAAAAACAGGAGCTCCTGGATTTCCATCTGAACAGCTTTAAGTCGACGGTTTATCGGCAGGCCATGTTTGCGGAGTTTGAGAAAATTGTCCACGAGCGGATTGAAAAGGGCGATGGGCTCACCCAGGAAGACATGAATCAGATTTACCTGGATCTCAATAAGGAATACTTTGGAGATGCCATGGTATCCGATGACCTGATTGCCTATGAATGGATGAGAATTCCTCACTTCTACAACGACTTCTATGTCTACAAGTACTCCACGGGCTTCTGTGCGGCAACCGTCCTTTCTCAGGGCGTGCTTCATGGAGGGGAAGAGGAATTGAAGAATTACCGGAAGTTCCTCTGCGATGGTGGCAAACACTTCCCCATTGAACAGCTGAAGATGGCGGGATGCGATATGTCGAATCCCAAAACGGTGGATAAGGCTTTGGATGTCTTCCGCTCTTTGGTGGAGGAACTGGAAGAATTATAATCAAGCAGATAAAGCGCATCAAAAAAGGAGACGAAGCTTCGTCTCCTTTTTTATTTGAGGAATCATTCGGTTTTCTTTCGGTACTCCTCCAGGGCGGCTCGCAGCTCCCGGGCCGTCTCCTCCACAATTCGGGGGTTGGTCTTTGCCCAGGCGCAGGTCTCGGAGGAAGCGTTCCATTTTATCGATTCTTTGCCGCGCAAGGGGGGGAAGAACTTCACATGGAAGGGATAGTAGCGTTTTGCCTCCTGAAATTCTTCGATGTGAAGAGGAGGTTGGTAGATCCCCATCATATAGGGGAATGGTCGGTGGAAAAGGGTATCATACATCCCCTGGACTTCTTTTAGCGTGTCTGCGAAGAATGACTTTCTCTCCTCGCTAAAGTCAAGGAAGGATGCAATTCCCTCCTGGCGGGACTGAAGGTAAACCATGTAAGGCCAGTCGGTGAAGAAGGGAATATATACCGTAAAGAAATCATTTTGGAAGATGATCCTCTTTTTAAAGGCGGTTTCCTCCTCCAGGAGTTTTGGCAGGAGTCCGATGCCATGTTCCTCGTAATAGCGCTTTGAATTCTCCAATTCGAGGCGAATTCGAAGGGGGAGAAAGCCGTAGGCGTAAATCTGCCCATGGGGATGGGGCTGGGTGGTTCCCACCTCGGGGCCTCGATTTTCAAAGGTGAGGATATAGTGAATTTTTTCATCCTCGGAAAGCTCCTGAAAGCGGTCGGTCCAAAGGTTCACCAGCTCCATTCTCTGCTCTTTCGGCAGTTCATGCAGGGATGCGTGGTGGTCGGAGGAATACAGAATCACTTCGCATTTCCCATAAGAGGGTTGTGTCTTAAAAAAAGCATTGGCAACGGGATCCGGCTCCGATGGGGTTTGGGACATGGATGGCCAGTCATTGTCATACTTTAATACCGTGTAATGGTCGGGCACCTTTCCCGATCCGGGGCAAAAGGCACAGTAGTCCTTGGGCATGTCGGGCCGTTTCTGGCGGTTGCCGTTGACGATGGTCCAATCATCTAATAGTGGGTTATATCTGAATTCAGCCATAATTCCTCCTTATTTCCCCTGTATTCTATAGTACAGAAAGGGGAATGTCCATTTAAAATAGAGGACGCCCCACGAAGTGGAAGAGGATAGAAATGCGAACCGAAAAGGAAGGAGCTCTAAATGGGTGCATTGGATGATTTTTTAGATTTTTTTAAGGGAACTCCTAAACAGGGAAAGCAGCTCGTAAAACCCGAAGCGCAAAATTGGGCCCGGGCCCAGCTCTCGGAGGCAAATCGATCGGAGATCCTGAATCGGGTTGACCGTGTGGTGGAGATGGACAGCTGGCTTTTTCATGACGAGGAAGAAACCGATTTTTATCACAATGAGAGCCTGGAGAAAGCGATGGAAATCGGCAGAGAAGTCCGGGAGATGCGATCCTACCTCAGCCGGGAGCAGGTCTATGAGGGCGTTGATCTGAATGAGGATGTGCTGTCCACCGTCCTGGAACATTTTCTTGCCACGGTGGATGTGTATGAATATGTGGCTTGTCAATTCGACTTACAAGAAATCTACCGGAAGGCGATGAGAACACCAAGAGAACTCCTTAAATATATTATTGAGGAAAGACAGAAGAAGCTTTATCAGGCCCTGGAACAAGAGAAGGAAAGGGGAAATTCGGGCGATTTGGGAGCGGACTTTGCGCGTCGCCTCTTTGAATTTGATCTCTTGATCCAGTTAGAGCATCGGGAAGACCCCGCCGATCAAAACTTCGTGAGGGATTGTGGCCAGACCTTTGCCAAGGGGGTATATGAACGATATAATACTCAGAAAGAGGCGAATTTCTCCGAAGAATCCGGTGATTTTTCAGCCCAGCCACGTACCGCAGACGTTATCGGTGCGGAACCCGGCGAGGAGATTCCTCCGGAGGAAACAGCAGTTGAGAAAGAGGAAGAAGAACACTTTGGGGGTGAGGGACCTTTTACTCCCGGAGAGGAATAGGCGCAATCGGCGAGGGGAGGCCTCATGAAAAAAAAGATTTTACGAGTGGTGGAAGTCCTGCTTCTGCTGGTCATTCTCTTCTGCCTTTTCCAAATCGGAAGCTATTTGTGGGGACGGTGGCAATCTGACCGTACCTTTGATGCGGTGGCTCAAGAGGTGGAAAGCGTGGCAAGTAAGCAGGAGGGCACCCGAGTTACCATTGAAGGAAAGAAAGAGAAGGTTCCGGAGGTCCCCGATTATCGCCAGCTGCTCAGCACCCTTCAGGCGAAAAATACAGATACGATTGCCTACCTGATCATCGATGGGACGCAGAATAAGTATCCGATTATGTATTCCGGGGATAATTCCTTCTATCTAAGAAAGGGAATCGACAAGAAATACAACATCCAGGGGATTCCCTTCATGGATTATCAGAACAAGAAGGATCTTTCCGACCAGAATACGGTCTTATATGGTCACATGATGTATGCAACCGACACGATTTTCGGCATTGTGAAACGCTTCTTTGAGCAGAATTTTACGGATCAATCGCAGAAGACCTTCACCCTGGTAACCCAGAGTGGCGTGTACCACTATCGGATGTTCTCGGTTCGTCGCTTGGATGCGGATGCGAAATATCGAGTGCCCAACATGGAGGCTTCCGCATTTGTTAACTATCTGGAGAATGCAAGAAAGCATTCCGCCACGGACTTTGCCTTCTCTCGTCCCTTTACCGAGAGAGACCACATCGTCACCCTCTCCACCTGCACCCCCGACCAGGACGAGACGCAACGACTCGCTCTCTTGGGCGTTTTGGAGAGTGTGGATACGATTCAAGCTAATGCCAAATAAGAAACGATCAACAGAACTCTTTGAAGACCTGCCTCAGGCAGGTCTTCTTTTTGAAAGGAGACCGCATGTCCATTGAGCCCATCCCACTTGCACGAGAAACCTACCTGCTTCCGGATCACAGTTTTCCCGAGGTGACTTTTCTTCTGGAGACCGGTCAGTGTCACAGCTGGTCGTATTCAGAGGATCAACGGGAAACCTGCATTTTCAGCCAAGACCGCCGTCTTGTTGTGACCCGGGGGGATCATGGCCTCCAATTTTCCGGGATTTCCCCGGGAGACCTCAATTTTTGGATGGCTTGGTTTGGCTGGCAGCCGCAGCAAGAAGAAGAGCTCAGGCAGGGGCGAGAGCGCTTGTCTCAGGATCCCGCATTAGCGGGGGCGATTCGCCGCTATCCTTACATGAGAATTCTTTCCCAGGATCCTTACGAGGTTCTTATATCCTTTATTCTGAGTGCCAACAACAATATGAAGAGGATTCACAACAGCCTGTTTTCTCTGTGTCACACACTCGGAGATCCCAAGGAAGCCCGGATGGCGAGGTTTTCTACAGTCTGCCTTCTCCCCGGGCCCTCGCGCAAGCCGACCGAGCTCTTCTACGGTCCTGCGGCGTGGGCTATCGGGACCGCGCCTTGCAAGAATTGGGGCAACGGCTGGAAAGCGGGGAGAAGTCTATCAGCAAATGGAAGAAAATGGGTGATTGCGATTTGGAGAAGGACCTGCTTACCCTCTACGGGGTGGGTGTGAAGGTAGCCCGCTGCATCATGCTCTATGGTTTCCACCGACTCTCTGCGTTTCCTGTGGATACTTGGGTAAAAAAGGCTCTGGTAAAATATTATGGTCTGGAAGATGCCACTTTAAAAGAGATGAACCGGTTTGGAGAAGATCACTTCGGGGCCTGGGCGGGGCTCGCCCAACAATATCTTTTTGAGGAAATTCGTCGCAATCCGGAAAGATTGTCCTGAAAAAACTTGCATATGGGCAGGAACTATTGTAGAATAAAGACAGTTGTTATCACTCTAGTTAGATGAGTGATAAAGCCAAGATAACAATAAAGATTGACTTTGGATGAAATGAAGGAGGAATCTATGAAATTAAATCCGTTAGGGGAACGCATTGTGATTAAAAAGTTGGAAAAAGAGGAAACAACGGCCTCGGGAATTGTGTTGCCTTCCAGTGCCCAGGAGCAACCTCAGTATGCAGAGGTGGTTTCCATCAGCGACCAAATTGAGAAAAATGAGGATTTAAAGGGTTCTGTGAAAACGGGAGACCGTGTGATTTATTCCAAATATGCGGGAACGGATGTAAAGCTTGATGGAGAAGAGTTCATTGTCATCAAGTTAGAAGACGTTCTGGCAGTTGTCAGTGAATAGAAGATTTGATCACTTTTTCGATTGTAGAAAGGAAGATTTTGAATGGCTAAGGATATTAAATATGGCGTAGATGCCCGTCAAAAGATGCAGATGGGAGTGGATAAGCTCGCAAACACGGTCAAGGTCACCATGGGACCGAAGGGACGCAATGTTGTCCTGGAGAAGAGCTTTGGTTCTCCCACGATTACCAACGATGGTGTTACCATTGCGAAAGAGATTGAGCTTGAGGACCATTTTGAAAACATGGGTGCACAATTGGTCAAAGAAGTTGCGACCAAGACCAATGATGTTGCCGGTGACGGTACGACGACGGCAACGCTTTTGGCACAAGCTTTGGTGCGGGAAGGACTCCGCAACGTGGCGGCAGGAGCAAATCCGATCGTTCTTCGCAAGGGCATGAGCAAGGCTTCCGCAAAGGCGGTTGAAGTGGTAAAGGCACATTCGAAGGAAGTGGATACCATGGATGCCATCACCAACGTCGGAGCCATCTCATCGGGAGATGAGGCAATCGGAGAAATGATTGCGGAAGCGATGGAAAAAGTGGGGAAAGATGGCGTGATCACGATTGAGGATTCCAACACCATGCAGAACCAGCTGGAAGTCGTGGAAGGAATGCAATTCGATCGCGGCTACCTGTCTCCCTACATGGCAACCGACATGGACAAGATGGTTGCCGAGCTGGAAGATCCCTACATCTTGGTTACCGATAAGAAGATTTCCAACATTCAGGAGCTACTTCCCCTTCTGGAGAAGATTGTCCAGGGTGGGAAGGCTCTCTTGGTGATTGCGGATGATGTGGAAGGCGAAGCCCTTGCAACGCTGGTGCTCAACAAGATTCGCGGCACCTTTAACTGTGTTGCCATCAAGGCTCCGGGATATGGCGACCGTCGCAAGGAGATGCTCCAGGATATCGCCATTCTCACCGGTGCAACGGTAATCACCGAAGACCTTGGTCTGGAACTCAAGGATACCACGGTCGAGCAATTGGGTAGCGCTTCCAAGGTGAAAGTGGACAAGGACAACACGGTCATCGTGGACGGCCAGGGGGACAAGAAGGCTCTGGAAGACCGTGTGGAACACATCAAATCTCAGATTGGACAGACGGAATCCGAGTATGACACGGAGAAGCTGAAGGAACGCTTGGCAAAGCTCGCCGGCGGCGTTGGCGTCATCCGCGTCGGTGCAGCAACCGAGACCGAATTAAAAGAGAAGAAGCTTCGCATTGAAGATGCTCTTTCCGCAACCCGTGCCGCCGTTGATGAAGGAATTGTTGCCGGTGGCGGCGTGGCCTTTGTGGATGCGATTGAAGAAGTTGCAAAATTTGCCGAAGGCCTGGAAGGCGATGAGAAAATCGGAGCGAAGATCATTGTCCGTGCACTCGAAGAACCCCTTCGCCAGATTGTCACCAATGCCGGCTTAGAGCCCTCTGTGGTTCTCAATAAGGTCAAGGAACTTCCCCAAGGGGAAGGCTTCGATGCCTACAAGGAAGACTATACGGATATGTTCGAAGCAGGAATCGTTGATCCTACGAAGGTGACCCGGTCTGCATTACAGAACGCGGTATCCATTGCCGCAATGCTGTTGACAACGGAAGCGGCCGTCAGCGATATCCCGGAAGCAAAAGAGGATAAGATGCCGCAAGGCGGTGCCCCCGGATACGGAGCTTATTAATTCGTAGGCTAGGCAGAATCCCATGGAGGAGACTCCATGGGATTTTTTTATTGAAATTATTTTTACAGATCTGAGAGAGTCATGACTTTTTTGAGATAAGTTTTTTGGGAAAAACGGAAAAAATGGCATAAAGAAGGCTTTTGAAGATGAAATGATACATTTTGGCACATAATCTAAAAAATACCATGTTATAATCCAAACGCTTGGAGGGGGAACATCATGTAAGATTGATTCTTGAACGTTTTGGAAAGGACTTGGAAGGTTACTATGAACCTGAAAACGGAGCAGAAGGTAATTCAGCTGTTAAAAAATTACTCGACGAATTGTGACAAATTAAAGCGACTGATTGAGGATGACACAATCAAGGAATGGACCATGGATTATCATGCCAGAGAATCCAGCGGCGGTCTCCAGGCGATGAAAGCGGAGGGGGCTTCCCACAGTTCGGGCACCACTTCCATGCAGGAGAAATTGTTCCTGGAGCAAGAAAAAATCATTCATAAAATTGAGCAGATGAAGGCGGAAATCAACCTCGTGAAACTGATGTTTCTGGAGTTGGATGAAGCGTCGGTCGATCTATTGCGCTACCGCTTTAAAGATCGAATGACAGTGTATGAAATTACCGATTTGCTCTTTATCTCACGAAGCACGTATTATCGTCGCCTACGAAAAATCATCTTGGTGATGGGAAGAAAATATGATGAAATAGTAGGAAAATAAATCTTTATTTATACTCTATTATACGATGCGGAATAATCCAAGTAATAGGCTCAATCAGATGACCGGGAAGAAAAATTCGTGAAAAGCCTTTGAAGGTGCGTGCATTTTTACAGAAAGGGGTATATGCTTATCTGAGGAAAATCTTTACATATTTTTTGTCTTGTGGATAAATTGTTTAATTATTCTTTATTTAGAGCTGCAAGCATATTGGCAGAGCATACCACTTTTCTTACCGCTGGAGAGGGGAGGTGATCGAATGGAAATCCTGTTACTACATTCGGATAAGGAGTTGGTGGAGAATATCCGCTACAGTTTCCAAAAGGACGGAGACACGATTCTTACGGTGTCCTCGGGAGACCAAGCGCTCCGCTTGCTTGCCATGCATGACCTGGACTTTTGTCTATTGGGAACGGCGTATCCGGACGGTCAGGTGATTGACCTGTTGCGACAGGGAACAAAGATAAAAAATGTTCCGACTATTGTGCTGGGAAAAGATCCCACCCCCAAGGAGGTGGTCTTGTGTTTGGAATATGGTTGCTTGGACTACATGCGCTATCCGATTGATCTCATGGAGCTCAAGGCCAGAATTCGAGTCATCGCAAGACACCTGAATTTCACGGGAAATCGCCCCACCACGGCCTTTGAAAGCCGAGAGGGACGGGTCATCTTTGACCTCTTTCGTCACTTGATGAAGGTAGAGAATCGAAGCATTCCCTTAACGGTGAAGGAATTTGAACTGGTATTTATGCTGGTGCATCGGCAGGGAGCCGTCCTTTCTCGGGAAGAGCTGGCCACCGTTCTCTGGTCCGAGGGGAAGAAATCCAGTCTGCGAACGGTGGATGTGTATATCCGCCGGCTCCGCAATAAACTGGAGGAGGAAGGCCTGGGCGAGATGATCGAAACGACTTGGGGAAAGGGATATCGATATAATCCCGGCTTTATTGTTACCGAGGCTAAGAACGAAAAGCCCAAGAAAAAAGAAGAAAACTAGGAGATTCATTTTGTTTTTTAGAAAGGTTCTTTGCTAGAACCTTTCTTTTTTTTGTATACTTGTGGAAGAATAGATTTCATTGGAAGGATGAGCAGGAGGAAAAATGAAAGAATTGGAAGACCGGATTCGTCGGGAGGGAATAGTTTTGCCTGGCGATGTACTTCGCGTGGATAGTTTTATTAATCAGCAGATTGACTGTGAGATTCTCGAAAAAATGGCCCAGGAATGGACAAAAGCTTTTGCCAAAGAAAAGATCACAAAAGTGGTAACCATTGAGAGTTCAGGAATTGCCATCGCCTATCCGGTTGCTCGGATGCTGAAGGTCCCACTGGTCTTTGCAAAGAAAGCAAAGAGTCTCAACCTGGGAAAGGATGTGTACACGGCGCAGGTTCGAAGCTACACGCAACAGAAGGTGCGCACCTCTCTGATTGAAAAGCGGTTTTTAAACAAGGATGATCGGGTCCTGCTCGTGGACGACTTTTTGGCGAATGGTTTTGCAATGAAGGGCCTCTTATCGATTTTGGACCAAGCGGGAGCCCACTGCGTGGGAATCGCGGTGGCAATCGAGAAGGGATACCAGGGAGGTGGCGATGAACTCCGTCGGGCCGGTTATCCCGTGCATTCCCTGGCAATTGTGGAGAAAATGGACGAGGAGAGTGGGGAAATCTTCTTCCGATCTGCCGATGAAAATTAGGGTGGATAAGTGGTTGGCCAATTCGGGGTTTGGCAGCCGAAAAGAAGTGAAGGATCTGGTGAGACAAGGCAGGGTCCTCGTGAATGGACAATTTGTCCATGAGGGAAAGACCAAGATTGGGGAAGAGGACCGCGTGGAAGTGGATGGACAGCCGAGCACCTATGCTCCCTATGTTTACTATCTTCTCAATAAGCCCAAGGGAGTCATTTCTGCCAGCCGTGACCGAAGGGAAACGGTCCTGGATCTGTTGAAGGAAGAAGACCGCAGAGAGGGTCTTTTTCCCGTCGGCCGTTTAGATCGGGATACCACGGGACTTCTGTTACTCACCAACGATGGAAGACTTGCTCACAAGTTGCTCTCTCCCGGGCGAAAGGTCAAGAAGCACTATCTCGCTCTTCTCGACAAGGACATCGATTCCGAAGACCAGAGGCATTTTCAGGAAGGCTTTGACTTAAGTCCGGAGCAAATTCACACCAAACCTGCCCGACTCATCCGTCGAAAGGCTTGCCTGGCAGAGGTGGAGATTGTGGAGGGGAAGTACCACCAGGTCAAACGGATGTTTGCCCTTTGCGGAAAAGAGGTCCTGGCTTTGCGGAGGCTCTCCATGGGCCCTCTTCAGTTGGATGTGGAGTTAAAAGAGGGAGAATACCGTCCCCTCACCGAGGAAGAACAACAGGCTTTGTTAGAAGCAACCGGCGAGAGCCGTTAGATTGCTTGGAGGAAAGAATGAATTATTATATCGCCGACTGTCATTTCGGCGACGAAAAGGTGATTGCCTTTAGCCACAGACCCTTTCGGTCGGTGGAAGAAATGGATGCGACCATGATTCGAAACTGGAATCGTGTCGTCCATGAGTGGGATGATGTCTATATCGTGGGGGATTTGGTCTATCGCGCGGATGATCCGGAGTTTTACTTAAAGCAGCTCAAGGGTCGACTTCACCTGATCGTGGGAAACCATGACGAAAAGATTAAGGAAGAGCCGCGTCTGCGTGCCTACTTTGTGGATGTTGATAATTATGCGGTCGTGAAAGACGGTGGCCATCGGCTGGTGCTTTTTCACTATCCCCTCCTGGAGTGGGATGGGTTTTACTATGGGAGCTGGCACCTGTTTGGCCATATTCATAATCATCCCTCTTTAACGCAAGAGAGAATACGTAAGCTCCCCAAGGCATTGAATTGCGGCGTGGACATCACGGGATTCAAGCCATTGACCTTTGATGAGTTGGTGAGCTGTAATCGCAGAGATTGCGATCGTCGGAAGCGCCCTCAGGGAGCGGTTTAGTGCCGCCGGATGAGGGTGGTGATAAACTCCGAGATGGGAACCTTCTCCCCATTCACCGAATTTCGAGCGATTAACTTTAGGCGCTTCTTTGCCCGGGTCATGCCCACGTAAAAGAGGCGCCTTTCTTCTTCCATAAAGTCCGGGCTTCCTGCCTTCTCGCTTTCCAGGGCAATGCCCGTGGGAAATTCGCCCTGAATCAGGTCGATCATATAAACGGTATCAAATTCCAGACCCTTGGCCCCATGAATCGTGGAGAGGATGAGGGAAGAATCCGCCGTGGAATGCTGAAAGAGCATTTCGGCTTCCCGCAGGAGGAGGGGCAGACTCGCCAGGTCCGGCCGGGTTGCCGCCATGGACTTCAGGCTCTCCAAGGTTCTCTGGGCGGAACTGATGGAATGGCGGTCTCTTCGTGCTTGTTCTTTTAAATATTCCCCATAGCCTAAATAGTCGTCAATTTCCTCCAGAGCATCTTTCAGAGGAAGGTAGGCGAGATGAGAAAAGTGCAGTTTGAGCCGCTGAATATTTTCCCGGTAAAAGGAAGACTGCGTATCGGGAAGTCGAGCCAACTCGTCCAGGAGATTTCCATAGGCTCCGTTGGACGTCAGCTCCTCTAGGAAGCTCTTCTTGAGATAAGCATTGAGTTTATAGTAAATGCGACGGAAGAGGGAGATGTCTTCGGGCCTTTGCGCAAATTCCAGGATATCTTCCAGGTCTCGGATCAGGGGCTGTCGGAAAAAGGGATGAACGTTGATGGTGTGCCGGAAGCTTTGTCCCTCTTTGGCGAGCCGAAGACCTAGGGCAATGGCGGAAAGGTTGTTGCGAAAGAGGATCGCAACCGTTCCCTGCGTTCGATCCTCTTGCAGGTCTTTGATGATCCGGTTTTCTTGTACTTTCAGGCTTCCCGCCTTGAGAATTTTGATTTTTTCTCCCTTTTCTCCCGTGCTTGCGGGCTGCTTTCCATAGCGGTGGCTGTTATGGGTGATAAATTGGCCGGCCTGGGTGACGATGAAAGCGGTCGACCGATAGTTGTCTTCCATAACGATTTTTTTCGCTTGGGGGTAGAATTCCTGAAAGTGGAGCAGGTAGGCGGGGTTTGCTCCTCGAAATCCATAGATTGCCTGGTCATCATCCGCGACCATGAACAGATTGTTTTCCGGTTGGGCGATTTTCTGTATGATTCTGAGCTGGATCAGGGAGGTGTCCTGTGCCTCGTCCACCTGCAGATATTGAAAGCGCTGTTGTAGGCCCTTGAGCAGGGAGGCGTCCTGATCGAGCAGGCGGAGGGTGTGTAAGAGCATGTCATCAAAATCAATCAATTGATGGTCTCTTTTGAATTCGTCATAGGCTTTCTGTAGCTGTTGAAAATGAGGAAATTTCTCCTGGAATTTTTTCCGGTAGCTGGGGTAATCGCTGAGCGAGTTTTTCAGGTAACCGTCGATTCGAAAAAAATCCTCCCTTTCGTCCTCGGTCATCAGCCGGTGGACCTGAGAGTGAAAGAGATCCTGAATGATGCGGTATTTATTGTAGCGGGCAGAACCTTCCAGCAGTTCCAGGGAGATTCCCTTTTTTGCGGATTCATGGCGAAGGATGTGGTAACAAAACGCATGAATGGTGGAGAAGGTTGGGAGTTGTTCGTCGTCTCCATACTGCTTTCGGAAGCGATCTTCCATATCCACCGCTTGCTTCTTCGAGAAGGTGATGGAGGCGATTGCAGAGGCGGGAACCCCCTGCTCGATCAGCCGGTGGAGTCGCTCCAGCAAAACGGTGGTTTTGCCGGCTCCCGGTACCGCTAATACCAAACAGGGACCTTCTTTATGAGAGATTGCTACTTGCTGTGCTTTTGTAAAGTCCATCGTATCCTCGCTTTCCTCTGGGTATATTCTAAGAAAGAAACGCGCAAGGGGCAAGCAGACTGGCTCCCTAAAAATTTAATGATATACTTAGAATACGAAGAAAGATTTGCATTCAGATTAAAATTTTGTTAAACTCTTCCGGTAAGCTGGTGTGTCGGAATTGGCAGACGAGACAGACTCAAAATCTGTTGTGGGCAACCGCGTGTGGGTTCAAGTCCCACCACCAGCACTGCCACGCGTATGCGTGGCTTTTTTTATTGGGAGAGCACGAGAAGAAAGGATGAGAGTATGGCCAAGAAGGAAGGTTCCAAGAGACCAAAACTGTTGATTGTGGATGGATCGAGTCTGCTCTTTCGCGCTTTTTATGCCATTCGAAATCTGACCACGAAGGATGGCATCGCCACCAACGGGGTGTACGGCTTCTTAAACATGTATTTAAAAGCGGCAGATACCATTGAGCCGGATTATGTGCTTGTGGCCTTTGACCGATCCTCGAAGACCTTTCGCAAGGAAGATTATGAGGCGTATAAGGGAAATCGCCAGGAGATTCCTCCCGAATTGGCCCCCCAGTTTGGGATGACCAAGGACCTGCTGGATGTGTTGGGAATTGCGCATTTCGATATCGATGGCTATGAGGCCGATGACATTGCGGGCACCGTATCCCTGAAAGCCTCCCAAGAAGGCTGGCACTCTTATCTTTTGACGGGAGACCGGGATTATTTTCAATTGGTGGATGCGAATAGCACGGTTCTTTTTACGAAAAAGGGGATCAGCGAATTGGAGGAAATTACGCCCGAGGTCATTCAGGACCGATACGGGCTAAGTCCCAAGCAGCTCATCGATGTGAAGGGCTTGCAGGGGGACAGCTCGGATAATATTCCCGGCGTCCCGGGGATCGGGGAGAAGACGGCGCTCAAGCTCATCAGAAGCTACCGATCCCTGGACGGAGTGTATGACCATCTGGAAGAAGTCTCGGGAAAGAAGATGAAGGAGAACTTACAGGCGTATAAGGAGCAAGCCTATCTGAGCAAGCAACTCGGCACCATCTATCGGCAAGTTCCCATGGAAAAGAGTCTGGAGGACTTTCAGCTCGGTCAGCCCGACCGAGAGGAATTGGCGGATCGTTTTGAGAGACTGGAATTTCAGTCGTTGGCCGGTCGTTTTTCCTTAGAGGAGGAAAAGACCGCGGATCATTTTCAAGCCGCCTTCCTGCCGAAAGGAGAATGGGAGGCTTGTTGTCAAAGATTGAGTCAAGAAAAACAGCTGTATTGCGCCTTTTTTAGCAGCGGAAAAAATTATCAATTTTCGAAGCCGGTTAATTTTATCGCTCGAGGCGGGAGAGACGACCGGGCGGTGGTCTTCTCTTTGCGGGGGGAGGAGAAGTTCTTTTCCTCCGCAGCGGAACCCATTTTTCAGGAGGGGGGACCCGAGCTGATTTCTTATGATATTAAAGAGAGCATGGTTTTGGCTCACAAACTGGGGCTCTCTTTTTTGAATCCCTACAAGGACCTCATGCTGATGGAGTATTTAATCGACCCGTCCCGGTCCTCGTATGATTTGGACGGCTTGGCCAAAAGCTACACCTCCTATCGGGTCATGAACCGGGAAGAGCTGTTGGGAAAGGGGAAAAAGCGGCGGGAGTTTCAAGATCTGGACGAGGAGGATCTGCTGCAATATGCGGGAGGTTACCTGAGTGTGCTTGCGGGGGCCCAAAAGCCCTTGGAGGACCGGATCCACGAGATGGGAATGGAGGATCTCTACCGGAAGATAGAGAATCCCCTGGCCCTGGTGCTCGCACGGATGGAAAGCCAAGGGGTGATGGTGGATCGAGACCGACTCCGGGAGCTTGACAAGGAATTCAGTCGGGAACTGGAAGACTATGAAGAAGAAGTTTACAAGTATGCGGATGGCAAGATGAACATCAATTCCCCGAAACAGCTGGGAGAACTTCTGTTTGAGGAGTTGAAGCTGCCGCACGGGAAAAAGACCAAAACGGGGTATTCCACGAGCGCGGAGGTTCTTGAGAAGCTGAGAGATGCCCATCCCGTGGTGGAAGCCATACTGAATTATCGCAAACTTCAAAAGCTAAAAAGCACCTATATCGACGGCTTTATTCCCTATATCCAGGAAGACGGAAGGATTCGGTCCATTTTCTGTCAAAATGTGGCAGCGACAGGGCGAATCTCTTCCACGGAGCCGAACCTGCAGAATATCCCCGTGCGCACGGAAGAGGGGCGGAAGCTGCGCTCGGTTTTCACCTCGGATGAGGGCAGACTTCTTGTAGATGCGGATTATTCGCAGATCGAACTGCGAATTCTGGCCTCACTGAGCGGGGACCCCGTTATGATAAAGGCCTTCCGGGAGGGGATGGACATCCATCGGAAGACGGCGGCGGAGGTGAACCACATCGCGCCGGAAGAGGTGACCGCGGAGGAGCGGTCGCGAGCAAAAGCGGTCAACTTCGGGATCATCTATGGAATCAGTGACTATGGTTTATCTCGGGATCTAAACATTTCTCGCCAGGAAGCGAAGGAATACATCACCCGTTACAAGGACACCTATCCGAAAATTCGGGAATTCATGGATCAATTGGTTCGGGATGCCAAGGAAAAGGGCTATGTGGATACCTTCTATGGCAGACGGAGAAACATCCCGGAACTTAAGTCGAAAAATTTCAATATCCGATCCTTTGGAGAACGGATCGCATTGAACACGCCGATTCAGGGGACGGCAGCGGATGTGATTAAGCTGGCCATGATTCGGGTGGACCGGCGACTCCGGGAAGAAGGCTTTCGGGCCCGTCTGGTTTTGCAGATCCATGACGAACTCATTGTCGAGGCACCGAAAGAAGAGGCGGAGAAGGTGGGCCGGCTTCTCGTGGAGGCGATGGAGGGAATCGGAGAATTCCCCGTGGATTTAAAGGCGGACATGAACCAAGGAAAGACTTGGTATGATGCAAAATAGAGCGTTGAGGATCGGAATCACGGGAGGAATTGCAACGGGAAAATCCACGGTCACCGCCTATCTGCGGGGAAAGGGCTATTGTGTTTTGGATGCCGACCGGATTTACCACCGGCTCATTGAGCCGGGAAAACCCCTCTATCAAGCGTTGGTGAAGCAGTATGGTCCGAAAATCATTCGCCGGGGAGTCATCGATCGTCACGCCCTGAGCCATCGCATCTTTCAGGACGCGCAGGAACGAGACCGATTGAATCGCCTGACCCATCCCGCGGTCCTGAAGGAAATGGTGCGGCAGGCAGACGAATTGGAAAAAGCCGGTGCCGGTCCCATCTTTTTCGACATTCCCCTGCTTTTTGAGCTCGGGGAGCAACGGAACCTTCTTCATCTTGATCGGATCTGGCTCATCGCTTCCACCCTCAAACACCAGACGGAGCGGTTGGAGCGGAGGGACTCCTTGGATCATGAACAGGCAAAGCTCCGCATTCAAAGCCAGTATCCGGTTGAAAAAAAGAGGAAACTGGCAGATAATGTATTCGACAACGATGGCGAGGAGCTGTATCGGCAGTTGGATCGGGCCCTGGAGACCACCGGGGGAGCTCAGAATGAGGAGGAAAATGATGAAGACAATTGGTAGGATCCTTCGAAATATTCTTCTGCTTATTTTTATTTTGCTCTTGGTATTTGTGCTCATGGCCTTCGGCCTCGTCTGTTTGGGAAGTGCAAATTATCCGGTGAAATATGGGACGGAAATTCAGAAGGCCGCCCAGGATCATGGAATCGATCCATACTATGCGTTGGCGATTGTGAAGGCGGAGAGCGATTTTCAGCCCGAAGCAAAGAGCAAGGTCGGGGCCAAGGGTTTGATGCAAATCATGCCGAAAACGGCGGATTGGTTGGCGGAACAGAAGAAGATCTCGTTGAGTGAGGAAGACCTTACGGATCCCGAGAAAAATCTGGACCTGGGATGCTACTATCTTTCCTACCTGATTCAGCACTTTCAAAATCGGGATCTGGCGACGGCGGCTTACAATGGCGGCCTCAATCAGGTGGACTCCTGGCTGAAAGAGGGAACGATCACCTGGGAGCGGGAGAGCCTCTCCAACATTCCCGTGAGCGAAACACGGGAATATCTTGGCAAGGTCAATAAGAATTACGAGATTTACCGGATTTTCTATCAGGACGGAATTCCCGAGCAAAGTCGGAGTCGGGGGCTGTTGTCCTTGGCCTGGCATAACTTTTTGAACACCCTTCGTTGGTTTGTCAACAGCGTTCGTAACTAAAAAAGAAAAGTTGAGAAAAGGTCGGCGAGTCGCTTGACCTTTTTTCTCTTTGCGATATAATAAACGGGTCAACAATTTTGCAGAAGTGGTGGAATAGGCAGACACGCCACTTTGAGGGGGTGGTGAGCGCAAAAGCTTGTGTGGGTTCGAATCCCATCTTCTGCATGGACCGTCGGCGACGAAAAGTCGCCGATTTTTTTTGTTCTTTTTTCTTTATTATTGCTTACCCCCTAAAAATTATTGCTTACCCCCTAAAACTTTCAATAATTGATGATTGTGATACAATTTTATGGCAAGATTGATAAAATCCCGAATTCTGTTATGAGGTTGACAGAGAAATATTCGGCTTTTTTATTTTGTATTTTTTAGAGAGGAGAATAGGCAAATGAAACTCGAGAACTTGACGTTCCAAGGAGGAACACATGTCAAGGAGCACAAGGAGCTATCTTGCGGCTCCGGCATCGTGACGATGCCGGCTCCGGAAAAGGTCTCCATTGCCTTGTCCCAACACATTGGTGCCCCTGGCAAACTATTAGTGAAAAAGGGGGACCATGTCAACATGGGACAGGTAATCGCAGAAGCCGGGGGATATGTCTCCGCTCCCATTCATTCCAGCGTCTCCGGGGAGGTGGAAGCGATTGAGGACGTACTTATGTCCAATGGACGCAAGATTCCTTCGGTGATCATCAAAAACGATGGTCAGGATACGCTCGGTTATGAGCAAGTCGACCGAAGCGGGGAGGATTTGAGTGCCCAGGAGATCGTGAAATACATCCAAGAGGCGGGCATTGTCGGAATGGGCGGTGCAGGTTTCCCGACGCATGTGAAGTTAACCCCTCCGGAAAAGAGCCCGGTGGATACCATCATCATCAATGGCGCAGAATGTGAGCCTTACCTTACCTGCGATGACACCACCATGCGCACAAACCCGGAGAAAATTGTTCAGGGTCTTCGCTTAGAGATGAAGGCAACCGGAGCGAAAAAGGGATTTATCGCCATTGAGGACAATAAGCCCCAGGCGATTGAAGCGGTGGATAAGGCCGTGGAAAATGATCCCGATATCGCGGTGGCGGTGATGAAAACCAAGTATCCCCAGGGAGATGAGAAGCGGGTCATCAACGCAGTCACGGGACGAGAGGTTCCTGCGGGAGGCTTGCCTGCGGATGTGGGATGTGTCGTTTCCAATGTGGGCACGGCTTGTGCCGTTGTGGATGCCGTATATTATGGAAAACCATTGTATGAGCGGCTGGTTACGGTCACGGGTCATGCGGTGAATCATCCACAGAATGTTTTGGTTCGCTTTGGAACCCGCATCAAGGATGTCGTTGAATTTACCGGAGGTTATGCCTCCAACCCGGGCAAGATCATCTTCGGAGGACCGATGATGGGGGTGAGCCAGTACTCGGATCTCGCAACCACGGATAAGCGGAACAACGGAATCCTGGTTTTAACCGAAGAGGAAGCCATGCCTCAGCGGGTCGATCCCTGCATTCGCTGCGGTCGATGCGTGGAGGCTTGTCCAGTGCATTTGGAGTCCTTATACTTAGCGACTGCCTCTCGCAAAGAGAACTGGGAGATCGCAGAAAAATTTCATGTGGATCAGTGCATTGAATGTGGATGCTGTTCCTATGTTTGCCCGGCAAAGCGCCCCTTAACCGAATGGATTCGCTTTGGCAAGCGGACAATCATGGCTCGCAAAAGAGCGGCAGCTAAGAAAAACTAGGAGGAAAGAATGGAAGCTAAAAATCAAGAAATCGCTGAACAGCGTCTTTTGAATGTTTCATCCTCTCCGCATGTGCGCACAACGGATTCTACCCAGCGGATCATGCTGGATGTGATTATTGCTCTGGTTCCTGCGATTGTTGCCGCAGTCGTCATCTTTGGAATAAAAGCTTTATTTGTCATTCTTGTATCTGTTATTTGCTGCGTGCTTGCAGAGGCA
The DNA here is from genome assembly GCA_937923265.1 of uncultured Tissierellia bacterium. Taxonomy (GTDB): domain Bacteria; phylum Bacillota; class Clostridia; order Tissierellales; family Peptoniphilaceae; genus CALAJY01. The sequence goes on along the minus strand of CALAJY010000041.1, from coordinate 9,835 downwards.
GCCAGTCAAAAGGTTATGAAGAAGCGAATCACCGTCACGGACCTCTCTGCGGTCGTAACGGGCATTCTGCTTGCTTTTAATGTACCCTCGTCGATGCCCTTATGGCAGGTTGCGGTGGGCGCCGTTTTTGCCATCGTCATCGTCAAGCAGTTTTTCGGTGGTCTCGGACAGAACTTTATGAACCCGGCCTTGGCAGGTCGTGCCTTTCTTTTGACCTCCTGGGGAAGCAACATGTCCCACACCGTGGTTCCCTTTCAGCCCGATGCGGTATCCGGACCGACCCCCCTCTCCGGAGGAGCGTATCCCTCACTATTGGACATGTTCCTGGGAAAGATGCCGGGAATGCTGGGTGAGGTTTGCACGATTGCTTTGCTCCTTGGCGCAATCTACTTAATCGTGAGAGGGGTCATCCATGTTCGGATTCCCTTTACTTACATCGCTTCCTTTGTGGTCTTTATGTTCTTGTTTGGCCTTATTACAAAGAAAGTCGGTCTTGCGGAACTCCCCCAGCAGGTCTTAGCGGGTGGTCTCATCTTGGGAGCCTTTTTCATGGCAACCGATTATGCAACCACACCGATGACCCCGAAAGGGCAGTTGATCTTTGCCTGTGGAGCAGGATTTTTAACCGCCCTGATTCGGTCCTTTGGTGGCTATCCGGAAGGTGTTTCTTACGCCATCCTCTTGATGAACGTCTGCACACCTTTAATTGACAAGTACGTTACGATGAAGCCGTTTGGAGGTGTACAGAAATGAAAAAATCAGTCTTACTCGCAGTAAAGCTGTTCGTTATCTGTGCCGTGGCAACGCTGGTTTTGGCCTTTACCAATCAGAAAACCGCCCCGGTCATTGAAGAGCGGGCAAAGAAGGAAGAGCAGGATGCGTTGAAGGAGGTCTATCCGGAGGCACAGGAAATCAAGCCCTTGGAGGACAGCTCCAAGCTCTCCGACAATATCACCGCGATTAATGTCGCCTCCGTCAATGGAGAACAAGCGGGCTATATCTTCTCCGTCAGCTCTCCTTCCGGCTATGACGGACCGGTTAACTTTGTAATCGGCGCGAAGAACGACGGCACGGTTACCGGCTTCAAAGTGCTTTCTCAAACGGAGACGGTAGGCTTTGGTGCACGTGTTGCAGAACCCGAGTATGCACAGGGAATGCAGGGCGTGAAGTTGGATAAACCCGTTGAGGCAGAAGGCAACGGGGGCGGTCCGGATAAGATTCCGGCCATGACGGGAGCAACCCTGACCACGACGGCGGTAAAAAAAGCCGTGAACATGGTGGTCGAGAAGTTGGGAGAGCTCACCGGCAACAAGGCCGATACCACAGCGAAGACCTCCGAAGTCACGGAGGACCAGCTGAAAGCGGTTTATCCGGGAGCAAGCTCGATGAAGGCCATGGAGAAATCGGACCTGTTGAATGAAACGGTTCGTGGCATCTATGAGACGGGGGAAGGCTTTGTCTTCCATGTGACCAGTCCACAAGGCTTCCACGGTCCCATTGAATTCTTAGTCGGCGTAGGCAAGGATGGATCGATCAAGGGCTATAAGACCCTGGCCTCGAAAGAGACGGAAGGTTACGGCGCAAAGGTAGTGGAAGAGTCTTATGCGAAGGGCTTGGAAAATCAACCTTTGTCCGCAGCACCCGTGGATATCAGTGGTGCAACCTTCACCACCGATGCCATGAAGGAAGCCTTTCAAGCAGTGCAAGCTGCCTTTGAGAAGCTAAAGTAAGGAGGAGACCTGTGAAGATTTCAGAACAATTCAAAGAGGGTCTATTCACCAACAATCCCTCTTTAGTACAGCTTATCGGGCTATGCTCCGTTTTGGCCGTTTCGGTAACCTCCAGCGGAGCTTTGGGTATGGGACTCTCTGTGGTGGTTGTCCTTACCTTATCGAACTTGGTGATTTCTCTGATGAGAAATTTCATTCCCAATGAAATCCGAATCCCGGCTTTCATTGTTGTCATCGCATCTTTCGTAACCATTTTGGAGATGGTATTGCAGGCTTTTATTCCTGCTTTGTACAAGGCTTTGGGAATTTTCCTCCCTCTAATCGTTGTAAACTGCATTATTCTGGGAAGAGCGGAGTCTTTTGCCTCCAAGAATGGCGTGTTCCCATCGATCATTGATGGAATTGCCAATGGCTTGGGATATACCCTGGTCATTACCGGTATCTCCATCATTCGTGAATTCTTGGGAGCGGGCACCTTCTTTGGTATGCACATCTATCCGAAAGAATTTGCGATTCCCTTTTTCCAACAGGCACCATCGGCCTTCATTATCTTGGGCATCTTTATTGCCGCGGTTATGGCAATCAAGGAAAGAGCCCACCAGAAGGAAATCAATGGGCCGGTTGCGGAGAATAAGTAAGGAGAGTAGCGATGACGAATATTTTTCAAATTATTTTTGCAACCATCTTTATCAATAACTACGTATTTGCACAGTTCCTGGGAATTTGCCCGGCAGTCGGTGTCTCCAGCAAGGTGGAAACCTCGGTGGGAATGGGAGCGGCGGTAACCTTTGTTGTTACCTTTGCCTCGGCCATCACCTATTTTGTGGACAAGTATTTGCTTCAGCCGAATCTGACCTATTTGAGAACCCTTGCCTTCATCCTGGTCATTGCTGCTTTGGTGCAGCTGGTGGAGATGTTCTTAAAAAAGTCTGCTCCCTCGCTCTACAGTGCCCTGGGTATTTATCTTCCCTTGATCACCACGAACTGTATCGTGTTGGGGGTTGCGCTGCTCAATGTTGAGAAGGGCTACACGCTTTGGGAGACGTTGGCCAGCGGCTTCTCGGCTTCCATCGGCTTTACCATGGCGATTGTTCTTCTTGCCGCCATTCGTGAGCAATATGAACTTGCGGATTTAAATAAGTCATTTCAAAATGTCCCCATTGCTATGGTGACCTTGGGCTTAATGTCCATCGCCTTCCTTGGCTTTAAAGGCATGTTTTAGAAGGAGGAGATATGGAATCTATTATCACACCAGTAATTATCATGTCCGTTATGGGCGGTGTCTTTGCCTTCCTCCTCGGTATTGTCAGCAAGCTGACCTACATCCCTGTGGATGAACGCGTTACCAAGGTGCGGGAAGCATTACCCGGAGCGAACTGTGGCGCCTGTGGGTATCCGGGCTGTGATGGCTGCGCTTCTGCCATTGTGGCAGGGGAAGCATCGGTTGCGGCCTGCGGGGTCGGGGGAGAAAAAGTGGCAGAGGAAGTTGCCCAGATTATGGGGAAGAGTGCCGATGCCATGAACAAGCAGGTCGCCTCTGTGAAATGCCAGGGGGATCATGAGCATACCAGCCAGACCTTCCGCTTTGATGGCGTAGAGGACTGCCGTTTGATGGAATACTCCTTCGGTGGCTGCAAATCCTGCGCCTACGGATGTTTGGGTTGCGGGACCTGTGAAAGGGTCTGTAACTATGGGGCCATTCATGTTGTGAACGGGGTGGCACGGGTCGATCAGGAAAAGTGCACCTCCTGCATGGCTTGTATCAATGTTTGTCCGAAACACATCATCGAACTCGTTCCCTATCATGCGCCTGCACAGGTGAAATGCAAGAATCCTGAATTTGGCAAGGCGGTGAAGGGGGCATGCAGCATCGGCTGCATCGGCTGCGGAATCTGTGCAAAACTGGCTCCGGAAGATTTTGCACTGGATGGGAAACTGGCACACGCGGTGTACAGTGACCAATTTGACTGGGAAAAGGCACAGTTGGCTGCCTCGAAATGCCCGGCGAAGTGCATCGTGCTCGATGAGAATGCGAAGGTTACCGTGCAACAGCCGGCGGAAGCAACCGCTGCACAATAAGCGAAATAAAAAAGAAGCGGACCGGATTTTCCGGTCCGCTTCTTTTTTTTTGTTACCTAGCGTTTGTTTTTCGAAAAAAAGTTATAAATCGCTAAGACGATCACCGCACCGAAGATGGCAACGATGAAACTGGTGAGGTTAAAGCCGTCCACTTTAACGTTGAATATACGTTCTGTGATGATTCCACCGACAAAGGCACCGACGATACCGCAGACGATATTTGCAATTGCCCCCATCTGCTGATTCCGTCCCATGATCATGCTGGCTATCCAACCCGCAACAGCACCAAGGATAATCCAAGAAAAAATGTTCATAATACCCTCCTAAGTTTATAAGTGACAGTCTTTCTGCGAAGAAATACAATATATTTATATCCTTAATGAAAAAATGCTAACAAAATCTTTTGTAGAACTCTTTTAAATCCGTTACAATGAAACAAATCTAGCATAAATTGAACTTGTGAAAAATTCTAGGGGATGGTAGCCTGGAAGTAAGGTTGGAGGACTCATGAAGCATAAGGGGATTCGTAAAGCGGACCTTGTTGTGGTCGGCTTGATTGCTGTGACCAGCATCATCTTGCTTGTCGGCTTTTTTTTCAGCAGACAATCCAAGGGAGACATCTATGTCAGCATTCAGTTAGACGGTAAGGAAATTCAAAGGATTCCTTGGACACCAGACCAAGAGGGAAAGACATTCGATATAAAAAATCCATATGGGAAAAATATTTTGGTGTTTGACCATGGCAAGGTCCGGATGGAGGAGGCGGATTGTCCGGATAAGCTTTGTATTTATCAAGGCAGCATTCATCAGGTGGGGCAGATGATTGTGTGTTTACCGCATCGTCTCGTGGTGGAAATCAAGTCGTTAAACCATGCGGACCAAAAAGTGGACACCGTTTTACATTGAAAGGGGAGACAAGATGAATACCAAAAAACTCGTTTTCCTTTCCCTTTTAACGTCGTTGGCCTTGATTATCTCCCTGATTGAACAATCTCTTCCGCTGCCGCTCCCCATACCGGGAGCAAAATTGGGCCTTTCCAACGTCATTATACTAACCACCATCGTTGTTTTCGGATACCGGGCGGGAATTGTCGTCGCTCTTTTGAAATCCCTGCTTCTCATGCTCATCACGGGATCGGTAACCGGTTTCTGGTACAGCTTTGCGGGGGCACTTCTTTCGTCCCTCGTTATGAGTTTTGCCTATCGCTTTTTTTCAAACCGGTTAAGCCTCATTGGAATCAGTGAGCTGGGTGCGGTAGCCCATAACTTTGGACAGATTGCGGTTGCTGCTTTTTTTCTGAGCAACGGAGGGCTTTTCGCGTATTTTCCGATTTTGAATTTAATTGGCTTAGTCACGGGTTTTTTTGTCGGCTTGGTTGCGAATGCCATTTCCCCTCATCTGACAAGGGTGGTCCACGGGTCTTGAAAGGACTTGGAGGATTATGAATACATTAACGGTAAAGGAGCTCCCGCAGGAGGATCGACCCATGGAGAAACTATTGAAGCATGGAGAGTCGAGCCTCACTGATGAGGAGCTCTTGGCAATTCTGATTGGCTCCGGCCTTCAGGGAAAAAATGCATTGGACCTGGCCGAGACCTTGCTCCGCATGGGGCAGGGGAAAGCCTGGCTTTTAAAAGCGTCTCTTCAGGAGCTTCAGGCTCTGCCGGGAATCGGACTGAGCAAGTCGTGCCGAATCCTGGCGGGACTGCAGCTGGGAAGACGGCTCACGGAATTCAGGGATTTTCAGGCCATCTCCCTGAATTCGCCAGCGAGTGTCGCCAATTACTTCTCCTCGGTTTATCTCACGGAAGATCGGGAAATGTTCTGCGAGGTTCTCTTGGATACGAAGAACAAACCCATTCGCATGGAGACCATTTCCGTGGGGACCCTAAATCGGACCATGGTCCATCCACGAGAGGTTTTTCGTCCGGCAATTCGTCAGGGGGCAAACAGCCTCATTGTGGCTCATAACCATCCCAGCGGGGACCCCGAGCCCAGTCCGGAAGACATTGCAATCACAAGAAGGTTGGAAGAAGCGGGGAAACTCCTGGGAATTCCCCTTCTGGATCACATTGTCATTGGCCGCGGCAAGTTTGTGAGCCTGCGACAGCGGGGGATATTTCAGTAATTTTCTTCTACAATTCCTTCTTTTTTATGTAAGCAGGCTCGGAATCGTATAGAATAAGAGTTGCACGATGGAATATTATCGAAAGACTAAAGAGGTGTCAGGTGAAACATATACGAATTGTAGCTCCTGATCTGGCGATTGATCTGGGTACTGCGAATACCATAGTAGCTCGCTTAGACAAGGGAGTTGTCATAGAAGAACCAACCGTTGTGGCTCTGAACTACCAGCGCATGGAGATTTTGGCAATCGGCAAGGAAGCGAAGGAGCTCATCGGCAAGTCTCCGGATGAGATTGTGGCGGTGCGTCCCCTTGAGGATGGGGTGATTTCGGATTTCGATCTTACCCAGGCGATGCTGGAATACTTCATTCATAAAGCGGTGCCGGGGATCTCCGTGGTTGCCCCGCGCGTCATGATCAGTGTGCCTTCGGGAGCAACGGATGTGGAAAACCGAGCCATCCAGGATGCGGTTTTGCAATCGGGAGCACGGGATGTGTATCTGGTCGAAGAAAGCCTTGCCTCCGCTTATGGGGCGGGTCTGATCGATCGGTCCACTAGAGGTGTGATGGTTCTCAATGTGGGGGCGGGAACCACAGAGGCAGCCGTTGTCTCCGGCTATGGGGTTATCACCTCCAAAACCCTAAAAAATGGGGGAGACAATCTGGATCGGGCGATACGGGAGTACATCCGTGAAAAATACGATCTGGTAATCGGAGAGAACACCGCCGAAGAGGTGAAGAAACGAATAGCGAGTCTCAATGACGATGGAGAGCTCAACGCCATGGAAGTGGGGGGCAGGGACCTTGTGACAGGGATGCCCAAGAGCATCGATGTGTATGCAATGGATATTCGGTCTGCGATCCTGCCTTTCATTGAAAATGCGGTGGATCTGGTGCGCTCCGTCTTGGAAAAGACCCCTCCGGAACTCGCCGCGGATATCATCGCAAAAGGCCTGATCTTAACGGGGGGAGGGTCTCAAATCGACGGCTTCGATCGCTACATTGCAGAACAGGTCAATGTTCGAGTCAGGAGCTCGAAGTCTCCTCTGGTGGATACCATCAATGGCGCCCAAATCTTAATGAAAAACATCGATCAGTGGAAGGACAAGGGAGACAAACATGATTCAGTACAAGAAAAGTAAATTTAATAAGTCTTTCTTCATCACGCTGCTCCTTCTTATCCTCTTGATCGTCTTTTCTCGAAGAAATCCGGAGAGCAGCCGCTTGCCTTCGCAGCTTTTGGATAATCTGATATCCCCTGTGAACCGGGTGTTCTATTCGGCCTCCCAGTCTTTCAAAACGTTCTACGATCGTCTTTTCGGAGAGAGGGCGGGTCAGGCGCAACTGGAAAAAATGAAGGTGGAAAATGAAGGTCTTCGCGCACAAATCCGAAGCCTGCAAGAAGTGGTCAACCGCCAGGAGGCATTAAAACAGGAGTATCAACTGAAGGAAGCCAATGACGGCTCCACACTATCTGCGACCGTTACGGCACGGGACCCCTCCAACACCTTTACCCGCTTCACCATCGACCGCGGAAGTCGAGACGGGGTGAAGGAGGGAGATATTGTTGTCTCCGGGGTGCAAAACTCGCAAAAGACGGTCAAAATGGGCTTGATCGGGAGAATCTCAGAGGTGGGATGGAACTACAGTAAGGTCATCAGCATCCTGGACCAGTCCAATAACCTTTCCGTTCTCTTTCTGACTTCCATGAGTCAGGGAATCATCAACGGAAGAGATGGGGAGGTCTTTTTCGGCTATCTCCTGGATGCACAAAAGCCCCTTACGGTGGGGGAAGAGCTGGTTACCGCCGGCATCGGCGGTGTTTACCCGCGGGGCCTTTATGTTGGTAAAGTCAGCAAGGTAACGGGTTCGGAGGATGAGCTTACCAAGAACTTTATCATTGAAACGGCGGTTGATTTCTCGGATATTTACCGTGTTTTGGTGGTTCCGAATACCCTGGAACAACCGGTGGAGCAGGCGCCCAAGACCGAAACAAAGGGAGCGGGAAAAACGGCTCGGGCGGTAGGAAATCTTCAGAAGGACGGAAAGAAGGGAGGAGACAATGAGTAAGTGGAAAATGGGTCTGTGTCTCCTTCTCACGGGGCTCTTGCAGACCATGATTTTCAGCAACTTTTCCATTTTCGGAGCTCGAGCCAATTTGCTCCTGGTGTTTACGGTTGCCGTAGCGATGATATACGGAGAGAAAACGGGAGCCTATCTTGGACTCGGCTTGGGTCTTCTTCAGGATGTGGTATTTTCCACCGTATTAGGAATTCATGCACTCATTTATTTCTTGGTGGGCACCTTTGTGGGTCGCTTTCTGCACCACAGTTCCGGACATCTACCCACCGCGATTTTTATCGTGGCCGTTTCGACCCTGTTTAGTAATGGATTGGAATGGGCGATTTCTCTGTTATTGCGGATGGGCCGGTGGAACCTTTCCTATTTTAAGGGACCGATTTTTATTGAGCTTATCGTCAACGCAGCTCTCTTTTTTGTGATGCGAGGGGCCATCAAAAAGTTCTTAAAGCCGGATTCGGTGCGCAAATATCGGCTGTATTAGTAGAAGTATCATTGGAATTAGGAAGAGATGGGAATGAATCAAAATCAAGGACGGGCGAGAGCACGGATTATCCTCTTTTTTTTATTCGTATTCATGGGGGTCCTGCTGTGGCGCCTATATGGTTTAACAATTAAGCAGGGGGCCTATTTTCGGAAGATTTCTGAGACGAAACGAATGAAAGAAATTCAAGTAACGGCACCTCGGGGAAATATTTATGACCGTAATGGGGTTCTCTTGGCAGGAACCCGGGCTTCCTTTGCAGTTCAGGGATTCAAAGATGACTTTTCGGGATTGGAGAAGACGGAACGCAATGAGATTTTGCGGTGCCTGATTTCCTACGTGGAAAAGGATGGAGCAGATTATTACGACCGCTTTCCCTTGGAGATGAACTGCTTCGTGTATCCGAATGCTGTGGCTTATTTAAATTCCAAGCAGTCACCCACCTCCATGGTGGAAGATCTTCTCCGGGATCATCAGCTCATTGGCGAATGGCTCTCGATGGTCTACGAGGATTCCGCCCATCCGAATTATCGGGTCTCTCCTGCTGCCAGAGCATTAAATTCCCTTTCTCTGAAAGGAAGCGCTCTGCCGATTCGGTGTGATGCTTCGAATCATTTTTCTTTGTCCTTTTTAAAGAATGAATCTTATCAGGAGATGGTACAAAAGGAAGAAATCAAGGAGGGGCAAAAGCCCCTGGATCTGCTGGCACAGAAAGTATCGGACAATCAAAACATTCTGTCCCAGGTTTTAGATCATCCGGCCTGCCGGACCCTGGCTTATGAAGTTCTTAAAAAGCACAATCTCACCGGCCAATTGCTTCTTCGACCTTATGTTTACACGTATCTTGAAGAGCTCCAGATCCGTAAGGCGGGTCTGCACCGGCAGTTCCCGGCGATTACCATGACATCGACGGCCAAGGATGACTTTCAAACCATTGTGAAGAATAAGGCTTTGGACAATTTTTTGAGTTCGATCCAAGTTCAAAAAGATAATAAATTTTTGATCCCTGCAGAAAAATTGCTGAATAAATTGGCCGATTTAGGGGTGAAAACGAACCTGAAATATGAGATCTCGGAAGATGCGAGCAAGGTGAGTCTGGTCTTTCAGGAACCGGAAAAGACCAAAGAGGTTCCGTTGGAACGTCTGAAACGCTTGGCTTACGACCATAAGCTGATCGATTCTTTAATCGTGGACGACGAGTGCAAGGTCTTGGCTGAAAAAGCGATGTTTGCGGAAGGCATCTATCCGGGCATCTCCATCAATGAATGGACCTATGGATTAGAAAAAGAGCAAAATGATTTCGAAAAACGCTACGATCTCGTGGGAAAGGGCGCTCA
>CALAJY010000040.1 GCA_937923265.1 uncultured Tissierellia bacterium | reverse complement strand
GCCATTTCCCAGGGGATCCACACCCTGGGAAACCTCCTTTTTCGCCATTTCCCAGGGGACCCACACCCTGGGAAACCCTGTTTTTTGGAATTTCCCAGGGTCCACCGCCCCTGGGAAACCTCCTTTTTCGCCATTTCCCAGGGGATCCACACCCTGGGAAACCTCTGTTTTGGCATTTTCCCAGGGTTCCAGTCGGCGTCGACCTATAATGCGAACAGCCAGGAGGCATTCCCATCGATCCTTTTCGAACCTATTCATCCTATCTTCTCCGCCTCCTTGCTATTATCCAGGGCCCCAGTCGGAGGCGAGCTTTGAATTCGAACAACTAAGAAAAATCTCATCAATTCCCCCTAAATTGAATCTTCAATACCTGCGCCGACACCTTGCTTTTCTTCAATTCTCCCACGAGCCCTTCTTCCCATGCACTGCTTGCAATTTTTTTGCGACAGGCTCCTATTTACATAAGAAAGCCCGCTTGCCGTTGGGCAAGCGGGCAACTGCTTTGTAAAAGTAGTTCTGCTGGGAGTATGCAGGCTCTGGATGTGCATTTCCTCTCTGAAGTGGGGCCCCGACTTCTTTGGGCTAGGGGGGAATTCCACTTCTCGTCCTCTGAGCTGGACCCCACCTTTTCGCCCCGGAGCCGCGATCTCACTGCTTGGACCCTTGCTAGGCGGTCTTCTGTTCCTTGCGGTCGAAGTTCCACTTGATCAGGGCGGTAGCAATGATGATCACGTAGCCGATAATGCTGTAGAGGTCGGGGACTTCACTGAGGAAGATAATGCCGAGGAGGGCGGCGAAGATGACCTGGGTGTAATCGAAGACGGAGATCTCTTTGGCGGGAGCATAGGAGTAGGCCTTGGTGACAAAGACCTGACCCACGACGGCACAGAGACCGGCGAGAAGGAGGAGGACCGTCTGTTGGAGGGTCATGGGCTGGAAGTTCAGGAGGACAAAGGGAAGGAGGGCGAGAACGGAGGAAATGGAGAAGTAGAAGATGATCACGTTTCCGTTCACGCCATCGGTGCCCAGGCGCCGAACAAAGGTGTAGGCGGTGCCGCCGCAGAAGCCACCGAGGAGGCCGATGAGGGCGGGGACACTGACCAGGCCACTGGTAGGCTTGACCACGAAGGCCGCACCGATGAGGGCCGTGAAGATGCAGATGATGGCGAGCTTGTTGGGCTTCTCGTTGAGAATGAAGATGGACATGACGATGGCAAAGAAGGGGGCCATCTTTTGGAGGATGCTGGCATCACCCAGGTTCAGGTGTTCAATGGCGAGGAAGTTGGCGAGAAAGCCGATGGTGCCAAAGAGGCAGCGCCCCAACATGGGAAGCCGGTGCTTTGGGGAGAGGCCGAGGCCAACATGGGCATGGGCGATGAGAACAAAGGAGTAGACCAGGGTCACCATGTTCCGGAAAACCGCCTTCTGCAGGATGGGCACATCGCCACTTAATTTTACAAAAAACGCCATGCCGGCAAAGCCGAGGGCGGATAGGATGATGGAAATAATTCCTTTGGTGTAGTTTGATTTCATAGTGAATGAACCTCGTATTTCTAATTTCTTGTAAACGACTATTAACAGGATAGCTGTTTTCACGGAAAAATGCCAGGAAGAGGCGGCTTTTTTAAAAAGATACGGCTGGGGTCATGAGAGACTCCAGCCGTAATTTCTTGCTTCCGATAAAATGATTGGCACTTCTTCGAAACTAAATATAGAAGAAGTAGCAGAGGATGGTGGTTGCCAGACCAAAGAGGGCCGTGAGGGGCAGACCACACTTCACGTAGTCCTTGACGCTGTAGCCACCGGCTTCCATGACGATCAGGTTGTTTCCCGAACCGAAGGGGGAAGCGAAGGCACCGGAGGCGCAGATGCTGACGACCATGGCTCCTGCCAAGGGGTCAATGCCGGCGGCCTTGCAGCACATGATGGCGATGGGCAGCACCAAAACCGTTGCCGAGGAGTTCATCAGGAACTGGGTGGTGATGAGCTGCAGGGCGGCAATGGCTAAGAGCAGGATGAAGGGGGGCAGGCTGGACAGGGAGGGTCCCAGGAGACCCACAATGTACTTGGCAGCACCGGTCTTTACCAGGGCCGAGCTCAAGGGGAAGATTCCTCCAACCAGGAAGATGGTGGTGACCGGGGTCACGGCCAGGGCTTCCTTGACGGTGATGCAGCCGGTTAATACGACCAGGATGGCACCAAAGACACCGGCAACGGCGATGGGCACAATGCCGGAGGCCATGGCGATAATGGTGAGGACGAAGATGGCCGCACAGATGGGCATCTTGTTGACCCGCTTCTCTGCGTTTTCTCCCGTAACGTTGATGCCGTCGTCCCGGTCCGGAAGCATCTTCGCACCGATGAACATCATGTAGATGATGCCCAGGATCAGGAGGGGGAGACCGATCTTGGTGTACTCAAAGAAGGCAAACTCCCGCAAACCGGATTCCTTCATGATCCCGTTGGCGACAATGTGGGGCGTGGTGCCGGCTAGGGTCAGGGTTCCTCCCAGGGAGGCAAAGTAAGACAGGGCCATCAGGAGTTTGGACCGTTTTACTCCGGACTTTTTGGCCATGGAGCTCACAATGGGCATCATGCAGGCGGTGGATCCCGTATCATTCAAGAAACCGGACATTCCGCCCGCTACAATTCCGGTTCCCAAGAGCAGGCCCTTCTCATTCTTTCCCAAAAGGCCGATGACCTTGGTGCCCAGATAGTCCGCAAGGCCGGTCTTGAAGAAGGCCTCACCGATGATACAAAAGACCACAACGAACACAACGGTGGTATTGGAAAAGTCCGCATAGGCCGTTTTGGGACTGATGATCCCAAAAGAGGCGAGAACGGCCGGAATGGCCGCTCCGATGATCACTACGGGGATGGGCTGGAAAATCAGGAGCAGCACCGTAGCGACAAAGATGACGCAAGTGATAATTGCTTGTAAACTCATAGTTTTCTCCTACATTCAGTTACTTTTCAACAGCATTCCGCAAGGCTTTCAATTCGGCATCGGTGGATTTCACGGAAACCGAGCAGTCAGGGCTGAGGATGAAGGGCTGGTCACCCATTTTCTCCAACGTTTCCCGGCACAGTTCGGCCACTTTTTCTTCCTGATCCTTGCCAAAGATTCGCTCATCGCAACCACCGGCAGGGATTGCCTTGCGTAAGAAATCTTTTCCGGTATTGAGCTTCGGGTTGCCATCCGCAGAGTCTGCCCAATGGAGGATATCGATGGGGTAAGCATTAAACCGCTCCGGATTGGAGTGAATTCCGCAGGTGTGGAGCATGACCTTCATGGGCTTGAGCGCCTCGATGATCTGGAGGTCATACTTCTTGACGTATTTTTCCCACTCTTCCTCGGTGAGATAGCCATCCCGAGCCAGTGCGGCCGAGCTATAGAAGACCCCATAGCAGCCCACTTCCTTTAATTGCTTTCCATAGTGGATCAGGCTGTCGGTGATGTTCTGCATGGCCTGCGCGGTTTCTTCCGGGTATCTCTCAATGGCCTCCACGATACCGCCGACTCTCGAGGTCTCCCGATAACGACCGGAAGGCAGGGCGCCAAAGAACATTTCAAAGATCGCACCGGGGCAGAAGATGGTCTGAATCACCGGAACATCAGGCAGGGCTTCCACCGCTAATTTCACGCCTTCCAAGGCATCCTCAAAGACGGGGGAGTCCTTCACGACCGTGATTTTCTTCAGATCTTCCTGCAGGTTGTCATAGTCCAAAAGGTGCTTGGTGCAGGGGGCTACCACATTGTTCCCGTAGTTGTCGTAGTCATATTCCTGACCCCAGGCCTCACAGAACAGGGAAGCTCGCGGTTGCAGCTTGAGGAAATCCCAGTCATATTCCTTCTGGAATTTCACCATACAGTCCGCCCAACGCTTTGCTCCACTGTGTTCGTCTTCGGTAAAATGCCGCCAGGCAGAAACCGGAACTCTGTCCGCTTTTTTTCCTTGGAGCACGGCTTCCAGTCTTTCTCTTTTTGATACCATTGTTTCCTCCTTAATCTTTAACGTTTCTTCGGGGAACCACCGGTTCCCTCATGGTCCAAATGAGCGCGGATCCCTTTTCCTCCCCGGGAAAGGCCGTCGGAAAGAGGGCCCTACCCGGGGAAAACGTTCACCGAAATGTTCTGCATTCGTAAGGTGTCAGATTTTCGCTCAGGGAAGATGGAAGGAGTTGGCCAAGAGACGTTCACGGAAAGAAACTGTTTTGCAAGTGTCGCTTCCTTCTGTAAATTCACAGGCTAGCCGAGAATCCGGATTCCCGGCGATGTCCCTTGGCGTCCTCTTCATACATCTTTTTTCACAGCAAGGGGAAATTCCCTGTTGCAATGTTTTATTATTGTAACATATTTCCTCAATTTATCACTTGGACCTTATGAAAGTGCACTTATGGGGTTTATTATATAGATGTTTATAAAGATGAAAAAATGATAAAGTTTCCTATTTTTTGAAGAATTCCAAAGAAAGTTTCTTTAAAATTGATTATTCGACTCTTTTCACCTATAATTAGCTTATATTGTAATTTTTTGATCGGTTGAATACATCAGTCTATTTGTAGGAGATTTTATGAATACCATAACCCTTGCCCTCGGCCAAAACATTCGCTTCTATCGGAAACAGCATCACATGACCCAGGGAGAGCTCGGCATCCTGATTAACAAGGGGAAGGCCACAGTCGCGAAGTACGAGAGCGGCCAGATTATCATGGATGTGCAGACCCTTTATGAGATTGCCAAGGCCCTCCATGTCACCATGGACCAGCTGCTCTTCATGGAGGAGGACCTGCAGGAAACCAAGCAGGAGTCCCCTCATCCCCTGGCCGTTCCCAATTTTTTCAAAGATGTTGATCGGCTTTTTTTCTATTTCTATGATGGGCGCAACAAGTCCCTGAACCAGTCCCTTCTCGTCATCGATTCCCTCCCTCGTCAGGAAGGCTCCTTCGGCACCCGGCTCTACTATAACATCGAGAGCATGGACCGCTACCACCTCTGCGAGTATCGCTATCGCGGCCAGCTCATTCACTATGATGTCATCAGCATTTTCAATCTGCAAAACACCAGCATGGCCATGGAGGAGCTGAAAATCATCATCCCCGCCAACTACAACCATGATCAGGAGAAGTTTGCCTACTTCTCCGGCGTTTCCTCCCGTCCCCTCATGCCCGTGACCTTCAAGATTCTCGTATCCAAGACCCAAAAAGAGAAGAGCAGCTCCCTGGTAAAGCGCCTGAAATTGAACAAGTGCGATATTCAGATGCTCAAGTTCTACAACATGTTCACCGTGACCTGATGTATCGGGAGCATCCTGCGCAGGGAGCGGCCGACCGGAGTCCCCTGGGAACGGGAGAGGGAGGCGGCTAAAACCGAGGATAATCAGGGGCGGGAAAGTGTAAAAGCAGGAGGGGCTGTACGCGGGGAGCGGCCGACCGGGGGACACTGGCTAAGCGGAGAAAGCGAGCGAAAGGCAGGGGGGTGTCCCCTGGGAAAGAGCGAAAAAGGGGATTTCTCAGGGTACGGATCCCATGGGAAAGAGTAAGAAGTGCAGAAATCATGACCCGCTTAAATGGCAAAGAGTGGCGCGAATAGGAAGGATTTTCAAATAGAAGAAATAATCCAATTGATTAAATGGAACAGAGGCGAAGGTCAAATCGTTCAATCAATTGTAGTGCACGCTTGGTGTCTATTACCAAGCTGCCGCCTTCATAGGTCGTGATTAGCTGATTTCCCAAATAAATTCCATTTTCTTCATAAAGGCGAATCTTTGTAACGAATTTTATTGAATATTCGGAGAGATCCATTCTACCGAAGTGCTCCCAGTAAATTTCCTGCTGCGTTTTGGGATTATAAAAAGTGAAGTCGGGATAGAAAATGACATTATTCTGCAGGTATAACGGGCATTCGTACTTATAAAATATTCCCTCGGCAGCAAATAAATCCGCTAAGATTTTTTCTGATTTAGAACGCACTCGCTCGTTACGATTCGTTATGATTCCTGCCGGATCATTCTCTCGAAATGCTAAAGCTTGAAAGCCTCGCTTTTTCCACAATTCAAACTGTTCCTCGGAAGAGACGCGCACTGGCGTTACAAGAGCTCTTCGCAGAGGGTGCATTTGCATGTATACAGAATCAATTTCTGCGTTGAAAGTTTCAAGGGTCATATTTTTTTTATGCGACAATTCATCTAAAAGATGCTGTATATGATCCTGGTAACTCTGTTGTGCTAAGCACTTCGCCTTCTGTATCTGAGATTTGGGAATGTAATCCTTATGGATGATTCCATCCCTTACATAACAATGAAAATATTCCGGCCTCGAGCTGTTTGTCTTAATTTCAAGCCGACCGTCAAGCCGTTTCGACGGAAGTTCTTTTAGCTGTAACTTTAATTGCTTAATCTGTTCATGCATTGGTTGATTATTTTCCTGTTTATCCATTACTACCTCTCCATGTTTTTTCCATTTTTATCTTCTCATAAATGCTGTCACATGGAGGTTCAGAATTTCCACATTTTAGTTCATTTTTTCGGTAATCACTGCTTTTTACAAAGTCCCCTGGGAAAGAGTGGAATGGTCCAACAAGCGAGCAGCGAAGCAGTGAGCGGGTTGGTTCACCATTCCATTCGCTAAGACTTCCCATGAGACGAGTGGGAAGCACGAAGACGAATGGCAAGAAGTCGACTGCGTCAGTGGATGTCAATTCGAAGATAAACCGAAAACGAGTTCCATTTTAGGAAATAGGGGGTTTCCCAGGGTGCAGGGCCCCCGGGAAAGTACGAAAAAGGAGATTTCCCAGGGTCGGGGTCCCCTGGGAAAGTGCGAAAAAGGGGATTTCCCAGGGTGCAGTTCCCCTGGGAAAGTC
>CALAJY010000039.1 GCA_937923265.1 uncultured Tissierellia bacterium | reverse complement strand
TCTTCCCTGACGTCGACCACATACTTCATCCTATTTATCCTCCTTCGTGAGTAAAAACGCGGCAATCTCCTTCCATGATCCCAGGGTTTCATCGGCCTTTGGATGCTCCGTGTCTTCCGACTCCGAGTGAAACCATAGGGTCATCCAACCCGCATTTTTGGCTCCACAGATGTCGGAGGTCAGGCTGTCTCCGATCATCAGGGACTTCTGGGCGGTTTTCCCGGATCGTTGAAGGCAGGTTTCAAAAAATCTTCGGTTGGGCTTTTCTGCCCCCAGATCATCCGAAACAAAAAGGTCCTGAAAATAATTCCGAAGACCCGCTCGCTCAAGGCGTTCCGCTTGCATCGACAAGGAGCCATTGGAGGCCGCATACATGGGATATTGACGGGCCAAGTCGGGCAGGCAATCCGCCACCCCGTCCACCAAGACCGTCTGTTGAGAAAGCAGCCGATGAAAGGCAGGCTGAAAACGCGAAGCCTCCTTCCCCTC
The DNA here is from genome assembly GCA_937923265.1 of uncultured Tissierellia bacterium. Lineage (GTDB taxonomy): Bacteria > Bacillota > Clostridia > Tissierellales > Peptoniphilaceae > CALAJY01. The sequence goes on along the minus strand of CALAJY010000039.1, from coordinate 22,445 downwards.
TCCGAAAAGCTTCGAAAACCGGAGAGCCCGCTTCTTGAAGAGCCCCTCCACCGTCAATGTTCCCTCCTTCTGCTCTTTCCAAAGTTCATGATCCCATTTCTGAAAGAGGGCGAAGGCCTCCTCGTCCACCTTCCACCCACATGCCTGACAGGCAGCAAGAAAGGCCGGCTTGGCACAAGCCTGAAAATCAAAAATCGTATCATCAATGTCGATAAACAACGCCCATTGCTCTTTCAAAGCATCCTCCCTCCCGATTCCTCCCAACAATTATATCCTAATGCTCCCCCCCGAAGAAGGTCATGGGTTCTTCCGTGCGCATTTCAAGGTGCAATATTCACCCAGAGGCCCCGCACCCTGGGAAACCCCCTTTTTCATAGTTTCCCAGGGGAATCTCCCCTGCGCATAGGCCATTCCATTTTTTTCTCATAAAAAGAGGAGCATCCATAGGATGCTCCCCCCTTCTTCTTTCCCTGAGGATGGATTTTCGTCTGCCATCTTTGTGCTTTGGTAAATCCCCCTCCCTTGCGTTTTCTTACTTTCTTTTACGATCCTTGGTCATCAGGCCGAAGAAGGTGGCACCTGCAAGAAGTGCAACCCCCAGAGAACTGATCATACCGGGATCTCCCGTCTTGGGAGCCGACCCATTATGATCATGCTTCTTTAAGCCCATTTTGGAGGTGCATGCCTTATTTCCGGTTCCTCCGGCCGCCTTCAATCCACGCGAAGAGCCCGCGGCGACAAAGAAATACGTCTCTTTTGACCAATTTCCCGCGCAGATATTGATCGTATGACGGCCCGGCTTGAGCGTTTTTAGGAAGGACTCCTTGAGCTGAAGTTTAATGCTTCCCCGACTCATTGCATACTCACTCGAAGTGAGGGTGCGACCGTCCACTTTTACCCAGTGAAACTGATCATAGTCTAGCGTTGCTTCAAAGTGGAGGTCGCCTCCCTGACTCCGATTCCATGTGGAAAGGACTCCCTTGGTGTAGTGTGGGATGTCCTCTTCTTTGATCCGAAGGGACCCCGAGCCCGGCTCCGGCCCCGGCTGTGGTTGTGGTTTCGGCGTTGGCTGGGGTTGCGGCTCCGGCTGTGGTGCCGGCGCCGGTTGGGATGCCGGAACTTTTTTCAATGCGTTGACGATGGCCCGGTGAATGGCCTGCGAGCTGTTGGTGGCGCCGGAGACGGCATCGATGCCCAGGTCATCGCTGCCTTCGGCGGCCAGAACCTCCTTCACGGTCTTTCCCACATAGGTGAGCAGAAGGGGTTTGGCGCTCTCATAGTAACCCTCGTTGTGCTTTTCCTCTTCCTTCGGATCATCTGTTTCGGTGCCATTGTCGATGACATAGAGGATTTTCCCGTCCTTCACCCACACTATTACTTTCACCATATAGGGAGTGATGTAGTGGGTCTTCGGCATGCGAGCCAGCCCTTCGTAAGCCGTTGCTCCTGCCAGGTCATGATCCGGGGAGAGGGGATTCCGTTGGTCCAGAGCCAGGCGTAAATCCCGGGTCAGCTGCTGCACCTTCTCAGGCGTGATATTGATCACCATGAGGTATTTCTTGGCCGCCTGATAAGCCGCTTCCACCTTTTTCCAGGAAGCGGACTCCTTCTTCCCCTGCTTTTCGAGGGCTTCCTTGCGCGCCATCTGTTGGGCGAGGGGTAAGCGGTTTTGAATAAATTCCAGTCGTTGGATCATGCTGAAAATTTGGGACTGGGAGTTTCTTTCCTGCTTCTGCACCTGTTTGGCTTCCCGGATTTCCCCGGCAAGGAAGTCCGCAAAGGAAGCGGGCACGGTAGCGGATGCCTCTTTCTCAACCTGTGCAAGAACCTGCGCAAAATGATCCTTTTCGGCCTTGGTCGCCGATTTTTCAAGATCAATCACAAAGGTCTTTCCCGCATCATCCTGAAGTTTCTGCGGGTTCTTCCCGGATGGGGTGTGAATGACCACGGCACCCCGGTAGTCTTCCACGCCGGGATTTCCGAGGAAAGCTTGGAAGCCAAGCTCCTTGAGCGAGGCGGGAACATTCAGTTCTTTCAATTGGTTGCCCACACCCTGCTTGCTGTTGGCAAAGGCCTGGCTGCCGATCTTCTCGAGTCCCTCCGGGAGCTCCAATGCCATTAGCTTGTTGTCCGCAAAGGCCATGCTTTCGATTCTCCGCAGCTGCTTGCCCCCGAAGGTTACCTTCTCCAGGCTGCAGTTCCGGAAGGCGGCATTCATGATGACTTCCACCGAAGCCGGTAGGGTTACCTCCTTCAGCGGACAGAGGAAGAAGCAGGCCTGGTCGATGAACTTGAGTTTCTTGTTGAAGGTGAGTTTTTCCGTCTGGCTGTCCATGAGAACTCCCATGCCCAGGCGGACCAGATCCCTCGGCAGAGTGAATTCTTTTAACTCATTGAACTGGAAGGCATAGTCTCCAATCTCTTGGACGGTATCCGGCAAAGTCACATGCACCAGATCATAGCCCTTGTTCAGATTGCGGAAGGCATCCATGCCGATTTTTAGGACGGGTTTTCCCTCCGGGGTCTGGGCGGGAACCACCAGTTTTTTGTTCTTTTTCACCTTCTGCTGTCCCTGTGCAGAGAAGCCGGTCACGGTCTGTCCCTTGTATCGGAAATCTTCCCTTGTCCAGGTGGAGTAATCCAAGGTTGGCTTCTTCTCCGCTGCCCGGGGATCCACCAGGTAGTTCTCCCGGTCCACAAGACCGGAAGGATTCTTACCGGAGGGAGTCCGCAAAACAACCTTTCCCTCGTACTCCTCCTTGCCCGTGTTGATCTTCAGTGCTTCCGCACCAATCTTTTTCAGGCTCTCGGGAATTTGCAACTCTTCCAAGCGGTTTTCTGCAAGAGCCAGCCGCTGAATCTCCTCCAGTGCTCCCGGAATGTTTAGCTTGGAGATCTTGTTTCCGCGGAAACTGGCAACCATCAACCGGGTCATTTTTTTCGACAGAGTTAAGTCGGTAATCCCATTACGGAAGAAAGCGGCAGAGCCCACCTCTTCGATGGTATCCGGCAGGGTGAGGTCCCCTTGAATGCCGGCAAAGCCAAAGGCCATGGTTCCGATATACCGAAGACCCTCGGGAATCTCCAGGCTCTGAATCAGGGGCTGGCTCATCTTGCCCATGAAGGCGTTATGGGCAACCCCATCCACCGGCATCCCTGCTTCATCGGTGTCGGGAAGCACCAAATCCTTATACTGCTTTTGTTTGTCCTTCCCCGTGTCGGAAAATCCCGTGATCAGGTTCAGGTTCTCGGTCTTTCCCGAAGCGAATTTCACGTCCTGGCGTTCGTAGGTGAAATCCTCCGCTTCATAGTAATTCCGAACACCCACATGATCCACGACAAAGTGATTTCCATCTTTGATCTTTTTGGGATTGTTCTTTCCCGGCGTGAAGAGGAGCACCTTCTTCTGTCCCTTGTTGGCGGGATCGGTCTTTCCGGAATTGCCGTCAAAGGCATCGGGGCTGATCCTCAAGGTCCCCACGGTCGCAGGAAGGTTCACCTGGGTGAGCCGGTTATCTGCGAATGCCTTGTCATAGATATTGACCAGGTTCTTCTCAAAACGCAGGGATTCGATCCGATTTCTCCGGAAGGCCTGCGGTCCCACGCCCTTGCAGGTGGAGGGAAGCCGGAGCTTGGTCAGTCGGTTATTCTCGAACGCTCCCTTGGCCGGATAGAGGAAACCCTCCGGCAGCGTAAGGTCTGTGATTTGGTTGTTTTCAAATGCCTGGTCATTCACATATTTGAGGCCCTTGGTGAAATGTACCGTTTTAATTTTGTTGTTTTGGAAGGCCCGAAACTGAATATGGGTGTAATTTCCGGGAATGGTCACCTCTTCCAATCCCAAATTTGCGAAGGCGTCATCCTCCACCCACAGGGGTTTCCTTCCCTTCGGATCATGATCCGGCAACGTAAGGGACTTCGACTGTCCCAACTTTTTCTTTCCGGACGGCGCCAGTCCCGTGACGGAGAAGACCACGTCGGGATAGCCCTCCTCATCCTCGGTTCCCGGGATGGGCACATCCTTGTAAGTGAAATCCTCTGCCGCAAACACCGACTTGCCGGCTTTTTGCTCGCTTTCTGCTTTTTCTGCTCTTCCCGTGGTGGCAGCGGCAAATGCCGGCCCGCCCACCGGGGAAAGAAGCAGCAGGACCGCTAAGAAAAAGCTGAGCACCCTATGTATGTTCTTTCTCATAATTTCTCCTTTCTCTAATCGTTAGTATATGCTAACTCTATGGTAAACCACTCTCTCCTCTCGAAGGATAACGGTTCCAGAAGAATTATAAGTTAGCTTATACTAACCGTCAAGAAGAATAAGTTGATTTTTATCGCCGGCTTATTCTCCTACTTTTCGTAACAGTTTTTCATGAAACAATACCATGCTGACCAGGATGATCATCAAAAAGATCGGGAAAAAGGTCATCCCCAAAAATCGGGAGAGGAAGCCAAACAGGGGTGGCATGATGCAGCCTCCCACATAGGCGCCCGCCATCATCATCCCGATGATCGCCTGCGAGTCCTCCGCCCCGAAGTGATGGGGAATGGAATGGATGATGCTGGGATAGATCGGCTCGCATCCCAAGCCAATGAGCAGATAGCCCAATAATGCGATTGTGCTCACAAAAGGCAGAACGAGCACCACCAACCCCAGCAGGATGATTCCCTGCCCGAGCCGAATCATATGCGTATCCGATAGCCGAAAGGTGAGAAAGCCGCTTATGGCCCGGCCGACCATGATCCCCATGTAAAAAAGGCCCGTATATTTTGCCGCTGTTTCCGCATTTACCCCTCTCGCCAGGTTAAAATAGCTCCCCACCCACAGGCCCGTGCTGTGTTCCAGGGAGCAGTAGCAAAAGAAGCAAACCAGGATTTCCCAGACGCCCGGTATCGCAAGGACTTCCCGAAGTCCCAGCCGCCTCCGTGCATGATCCGATTCCGGCCCCTTTTCCCGTCTCTTTTTCCAAAGTGGAAGGCTGAAAAGAAGAATCCCTGTAAGGACCAACTGCAGCAAGCTAATCCATTCATAACCGCCTCTCCATCCTCGTCCTCCACTGATCGCGGCTCCCATAATATAGGGCCCAATCGAGGCTCCCACTCCCCACATGCAGTGTAACCAGCTCATGTGCCGACTCTCATAATGCAGAGCCACATAGTTATTCAAGGCGGCATCCACACTCCCCGCTCCCAATCCATAAGGAATCGCCCACAGGCAGAGATGAACAAAATGCGAAGACCGTGAAAAGCCAAAGAGTGCCAACGCGGTCATGCCCACGCTCAGCAGCGTTATTTTTCCCGTTCCCAGTTTCCAGGTCAGTCGATCACTCAAGAGACTGGAAATCACCGTCCCCACCGAGATGATGGTGGCGATGATGCCCGCATAGGAAACGGGCACCGCCAAGGTCGGATAGATGCTCGGCCAGGCAGCCCCCAACAAGGAGTCCGGCAGACCCAGACTAATAAAGGAAAGATAAATCACGGGGAGTAAACGTTGAAACATCGCTTCTCTTTTCTATGATCCGGGAGGCAACTCCCGGATTTCAAAAATTTTCGTCCTCCTATTTTACTCAGAAGGGCATCGGTGTGCAGAAAAAAGTACGGAAAAAGGAGATCGCCATTGTGGAGGGAAAGGAGGCGGACGAGGAAATTGAGAATAAGGGCAAGGAAAATTGTTTAGGAACATAAAACGTAGGATTTAAACATCACGACGACTGGAATCCCCTGGGAAAAGGGCAAAATCGGGGTTTCCCAGGGATGAGAGACCCTGGGAAAAGGGCAAAATCGGGGTTTCCCAGGGATGAGAGACCCTGGGAAAAGGGCAAAATCGGGGTTTCCCAGGGGTGAGGGACCCTGGGAAAAGGCCAAAATCGGGGTTTCCCAGGGGCGAGGTCCCCTGGGTAATATCCAAATCCGGGGTTCCCAGGGATTTCCCCCTGGTTTGCCGTCCTCAATCCCGCTCCCATGCCTCTATTTGCTTCAAAAGATGTCACGCACCATCTTTTGCTTTCGCTTGTTTTCCCCCTCCTTGCCTGTCGCTCGGTCTCCCCCGGCTTTTCACTGCTCACTTGTTGGAGCATTTCACTTTCCCATCTTTTCGCCCCCCATCTTTTTCCCAAAGTCCCCGAGATGTAGGACCGGGGCCTGTCTAGTCTCTATCGGGCTTGGAATCTTGGCGATGAATCTCACCCCGCGCTTCGAGGTCGGATAAAATTCGTTGGTAATAGGCTTCATCGATTTTAAAGGTGAAATGGTAGACGAGATAGCCGGCCACGATGAAGACGAGGGGGAGTGCCAAAAAGACGAAACGAATCACCATTTGCCCACTTGCTCCAATAGCGGCAGCTGCCTGATCTCCCTGTTTGATTCCCGAAAGGATGAGGGCAAAGGAGACAATACCCATGGAGAGGGCTCCCCCGATTTTGTTGATCAGGGGCTGTACCGAGAGGATGATGGATTCATTGCGACTGCCAAGCTTCCATTGACCATATTCCACGGTATCCTCAAGGAACATGAGCATGAGTAGCTGAATGAAGGCCTGCCCGACAAAGAGCAGGAGGGCGGCTCCCAGGAGGATGGGAAGGGAACCTTCCCCCAGGGCGAGAATGAGGTAGGCAATGAGAACGAGACCCGTTGCCATTTGATAGAGAAAACGCCGGCTGTGCCCTTTGGAAATAAGAGGGAAAAGAAGTAATGCTCCAATCTGAGCCAGACCCACCACGGCTGCGAGAATGGGATAGAGGTCCTTGTTGCCAAAAACATACTGCATGTAATAGATGGCAACGGTCGTTGTGGTCACATAGCCGATGGTGAAAAGGGACATGGACAGGGTCGTCCAAAGAAGCTGATCATTTTTTGTAAGGATTCGCCACAGATCTTTGAGCCCCGTTTTCTGCTCTTTTCGCCGAAAGAGTTGCTTTTTCTCTTTCACCCCCAGCAAAGGGAAGAGGTGACCCAGGAGCATGATCCCGGTAACGGTCAGGGCTACCAGGAACCAGGCTCTCGGGGTGTTGCCCATGGCCTGGGTCCAGGGCTGCCAGGCAATCATGATGGTGAACATGCCGATATTGGCAAAAATCCTGGCGCAGGCGCCCATTTTTTCCCGCACTTTTGGCTCCAGACTCAGGGAGGGCAGCATGGACCAGTAGGCGATGTCGTTTAGTCCAAAGAAAATATCCCAGCCCAAATAGGCACAGGCGAAGACCAGCGGAAAAAGATAATCCCGAAAACCAAAATCGTAGAAGAGAAAGAGGTAGCAGACGGCCGCTCCCAGAGCTCCGACGAGCAAGGGGGGCTTAAACTTACCATGTTTTGAGTGGACATTATCAATGATCAGCCCCATAAAAGGATCATTCAGGGCATCAAAGATCCGTAGCACGGTAAAGACAAGACTGGTCGCGATAAAGGTTGCCTTGGGTAAATTCAGGACATTGGACAGATAGTAAATCAGCGCATTCGCCTCAAAGGCATAGAACATATCCCGTCCCAGGGTCCCCGCCCCAAACAGGATCATGTTTCTCCGATCCAAGGGAGACAAAACTGCCGCTCCCCTATTCTTCTCCTCCCCGACTTTTCGTTTCATGGAAATTCTCCTTTCCGGATCCCATCGTACCGGGTCCTCCTTCAATGAGATAAATCTGGGATCCCCAATCTCCCCAAATTCTTAGCTCTTTCCGGTAGCCCGTTCCTCGGAACTGGTCCGGCAAAAAAATTCCTTCTTTTAAGGCTGTCCCGCTCACCGTGGCAGAGAAACTCCCATCCTCCAGGGCGAAGTGGCGGGCCGCCCAGGCAACGGGTCGGCTGTCCCCTTTCAAGGGCTTGGGCAACACGTAATTTAAAAGATGACCAAAGCGGGCAATGTTGAGGTCCTGTGGACGACTCTGGATGGTATAGGTCCAGCTCGCTTGCACCTGGGCCATGCGCAGAAGGTCATAGGTTACACCTCGGCCGGATAGTGCTCGCTGGGCCAGAAGCAGGACGCCCTTCTTGCCATCCGCACGAAGCAGGGCAAATCCCTCCTGGTGGGCCGCCAGATCTCCCCGTCGATAGAAGGCGCCCCGTTGGAAGAGGGACCGATGCTTCTTGTAATAAGCAATCTGTTTCTTCACACTCTTTCGCTCCATGGGACTCAGTCTTCGAAGATCCAGCTCATAGCCCAGGACTCCAAAGGCCGCCACGTTAAAACGGGTGCTGAGAGGCGTGGAGCGAAGGGTCTGCGAGTGGGGAGCCGCCGAAACATGACAGGAAAGACAAGAGGGCGGATAAAAATAGGAGAGACCCTTCTGAATCTGCAAGCGATCGATCGGATCCGTGTTGTCGGACGCCCAAATCTGCGGGGCAAAGGCCAGCATGCCCAGGTCAAAACGGTTCCCACCCGATGCACACATCTCCAGCAGGACCTCCGGTCGGGAATCGAAAATCCGATGGAGGATGGAATAGAGGCTGCAAATATAGCGGTGTGAGAATTCTCCCGAGGGAGCGGTGCTGCCATAAAAATCCGCCATGGGCCGGTTCATGTCCCACTTGATGTAGCGGATCGGCAGCTCATCCAGGAGCCGGTTCATGTTCTCCACAATATAGTCCGCAACGTCCTTCCGGGTCAGGTCCAGGAGGAGCTCATTGCGTCCCAATAGCGGGGACTGTTGGGGGCCATTAACCACGTAGTCGGGATGTGCCCGATACAGGTCACTGTCCGGGTTAACCCCTTCCGGCTCCACCCAGAGCCCGAAGGCCAGTCCTTCCTTTTCCACTTTTTTTGCCAGCCGCGCAAGGCCTCCCGGCAGTTTCTTGCGATCGACCGCATAGTCGCCCAGGCCCGCCCGGTCGCCGTTTCTTCCTTGGAACCAGCCATCATCCACCACAAAAAGTTCCATGCCCAGTTCTTTTCCTCTTTTGGCCAGACGCATCAACTTGTGCTCATTCAATTCACTGCCAAAGGCCTCCCAGCTGTTCAGGGCGATGGGCCGGTCCCGGTCCTGCCAGTAGGCGGGGGTAAGGTGTCTGCGGAGAAAGCGGTGAAAGTTCTGGGACATGCCATTAAAGCCCAAATCGGAGAAGGTCATCACCGCCTGGGGCGTTTCCAGAGACTCTCCCGGGGAAAGTGTCCAAGAAAAGCCCTCGGGATGGATTCCCGATTGGATGCGATAAAAACCATAGGGGCTCTCCTCCACCGAGGCATAGTGGTTCCCGCTGTAGATGAGATTAAAGCCATACACCCGACCATGATCCTCATTGGTGCCCGGCTCATAGAGGGCAAAGGCGGGATTGGACCGGTTGGACGAGGTGCCTGCCTGAGAGCCATGGACGGTCCTGCCGGGAGGCAGCGGAGAAAAGGAGGGGAAGGCTTCCCGGTTCCATGCCCCGGTGAGCTGCAAAATCCCCCAATCCCTGCCGGGCAGGTCCATCATGAAGCTCATCAATTTCGTCACCTGCACCGGTTCCGAGGACAAGTTGCGGAAGCTGGTGCGCCTGCAGATCACATTCTCCTCCGCAAAGACCGTGAAGATGAGCTGAATCTCCAGCTTGCTGTCGGCCGTCCGCAAGGTAAGCAGCAGACTCTCCCCCTTCCCTCCGGCGGTCGGCAGGCTTTCCATCGGGCAGGTGTCCTGAAAAATCCGGTAACCCCGGTAGACAAAATCCGAACAGGAAGACCCATCCTCCTGCGTAAACAGGAGGGGAGATTCTCGCAGGTCTCCCCGCCCCCAACCGGACCAGGCCAGGGCTTCGTGATCCGGAAAGGCTCCCCAGGCATCTTGGATTTCTGTTCCATAGGTGAGGAGGGGATGAACGCGAAGGGCGGGGCCATCCTCCATCCTGACCGGATTCCCATAATGCACCTGTTCGATCCGACCCGATTCATTAACAAACAGAAGAAGAGTCGTGGATGCTGTCGACAAGAGAAAATAGCCGTTTTTTTCCCGAATCATGCTTCCTCCTTCCCGGACTTGCTCTCTTCTCCCAGCAGGGCCGCCTCATAGGGGCGAAGGGTTGCGCCCAGCTCGGTTTCCTCATACGACGAGAAGAGGCAGGTCCCGGTGATCGGGCTCTTCTTTGCCGTTTTCGAGAGGTTGATGACAAAGCGGAGCCTCTCTCCCTCCGGGCTTCGACGGGCAAAGGCCCACACGGACCCCTTTCGATAGAGTTCCTCAAAAGTTCCTTCCCGCAGGGCCGGGGAGGACCTGCGAAAGACCAGCAGCCTTCGATAGAAATTCAGGAGGGAGCGGGGATCTTGTCCCTCCTTGTCCGCATTTCTCTCCACATGGTTGTGGTTCATGCCCAGCCAAGGTCTTCCCGTGCTGAAGCCGCCTCCCGCTTCCCCCGTCCATTGCATGGGCGTTCGGGCGTTGTCTCGGCTCTTGGCCCGCATCACCTTCCAGTACAATCTCTTCGGGAGGTGGAACTTCTCCACAATCCCCCAGATTTGGTGGGATTCCACATCTTCCACCTGGTCCATGGACGTAAAATCAAAATTGGTCATGCCCAGTTCCTGCCCCTGGTAGATAAAGGGCGTTCCCCGCAGGCTGAGCAGGAGCAGGGCCATGGCTTTCCCGCTCTCCCGCGGATACCGGTCCGCATCCCCGAAGCGAGAAAGGGACCGCGGCTGGTCATGGTTCTCAAAGTACACCGTGTTCCATGGCAGGGCCTCCTGCCACTTCGCCAGCACCTTGAAAAAGCGGGCGGGAGAGAAGGGCCGGGGAAACCACTTCACGCCAAAGCAGTCCGTCTCCATGTGCGCAAAGGCAAAGACCGCGGTGAGCTCCCCTCGCTTGGGATCCGTCAGCTTTTTTGCTTCCTCGGGACTCACAAAGACGGTCTCCCCCACGGTATAGGCCCGGTACTTTTCCCACACATTCCGATGAAATCGTTTTAGCAAACTGTGCAAGCCCGGCCGGGAAAGATAGTATTCGCTCCCCCTTAAGACGGGCCGAAAACGGCCATTTTCCAGGCTATCCTTGTGGATGATGTTAATGACGTCACAGCGAAAGCCCATGACCCCCTTGGCGAGCCAAAAATCCATCACCTTCTCCACCGCCTCGATGACCCGGGGATTGCGGAAGTTGAGGTCCGCCTGCTCCTTGGCGAAGAGGTGGAGGTAGTATTCTCCGCGCTCCGGCACGTATTCCCAGGTGTCTCCCCCAAAGAAGCCCGTCCAGTTGTTGGGCTTTTTCTTCCCCCGACCGGGTCGCCAGATGTAGAAGTCCGTGTAGGGCTCCTCCTTGCGAATGCTCTTCTGAAACCAGGGATGAGCGATGGAGGTGTGGTTGATTACAAGGTCCATGAGAATCCCCAGTCCCCGTTTCTTCGCCTCCGCCACCAGGCGATCAAAGTCTTCCATGGTCCCAAAATCGGGATGGATGGCATAGTAATCGCTGATGTCGTAGCCATTGTCGTAATTGGGTGAGGCATAAAGGGGAGAAATCCAGAGCAGGTCCACCCCCAGTTCCTTCAAATAGTCGAGCTTGCGGATTAGTCCCGGCAGATCTCCGATTCCATCCCCATTGGAATCGCAAAAGCTCCGCGGGTAAATCTGGTAAATGACCTTTCCCTTCCACCAATCCTCCTGCATCCTCTCCTCCTCTCAGTCCTTCTTGGGCTGGCCATAGTGAGTGAACTTGTCCAGCACCCGATCCATCTCCCGGTCATCCAGAACCACGGCCTCTCCCGCCGATTGCGCCAGCAGATACAGTCGGGCGCAGTACTCCACTTCCTCCGCGATGGCCAGGGCCTCTTCCAGGTCTTCCCCCGCCGTGAGAATCCCATGGTTGGCTAAGAGCACCGCCTTTTTGCCCTCCATGGCCCGGCAGGCATTCTCCGCCAGCGCTTGGCTGCCAAAGGTCGCATAGTCCGCACAGGCAACCTCCCCTCCCGCCAGCGCCACCATATAGTGGGAGGCGGGCAGGGGCTTTCGCAGAAGGCTCAGGGCCGTGGCGTAGATCGTGTGCCCATGAAGGATGGCCCCAAGCTCCGGGCGTTCTTGATAGAGCCGGGAATGAAGCCGCCATTCGCTGGAGGGAACCCGGTCGCCTTCCCGAAGCTCCCCCTGCAGACTAAGCTTGACCACGTCCTCTTCCCGAAGCTCAGAAAGGCTGCTGCCACTGGTGCTGATCCACATGGCACCCTCCTCCGGCAGAAATAGACTCAGGTTGCCGCCGCTGCCTCTGGTGAGTCCGGACTCTACCATGTCTTTTCCGCAAGCGGCGAGCCTCTTCCAGGCTTCCTCCCGGTTCATTCTTTCGCCTCCCCCGCTTCCCGTGCCTGCTCCTGCAGGGCCCGCATGGCCTCTGGGTTCGGTGTCTTCATGAGACCGTACTCCGTAATCAGCCCCGTTACCAGGTCATGATCCGTGACATCAAAGGCGGGATTGTAGACCTTGACGCCCTCGGGAGCCATGGGCTTCTCATACCAGAGTTGGGTCACCTCCTCGGCCGCCCGCTCCTCGATGGGAATCTCCTGTCCAGTTGCCAGCTGAAAGTCCACCGTGGAAAGGGGAGCCAGCACATAGAATGGTATCCCGTAGTGCTTGGCCAGAATCGCCAGCCCCGAGGTACCGATCTTGTTGCAGACATCCCCATTTGCAGCGATTCGGTCCGCACCCACCAGAACCGCATTTACCTTGCCTTCTTTTATAAGCCGGGAGGCCATGTTGTCACAGAGGACCGTGGTATCCACGCCATCCGCCATCAGCTCATAGGTGCTGAGCCTCGCCCCCTGGAGGAGGGGCCGGGTTTCGTCACAGTAGACGTGGAAGTTCTTTCCCTGTTCTTTTCCCAGATGAATGGGGCCCAGTGCCGTTCCATAGCGGACGGTGGCCAATTGACCCGCATTGCAATGGGTCAGGATTCCCCAGCCGTCCTCCAGGACCTCCAGTCCCGCCTGCGCAATCTTCCTGCAGCAGGCAATGTCCTCGTCCCGAATGGCCAGGGCCTCCTCTTTCAGGTGCTCCAGGATCACTTCCACATCCGGATCGGTCTCCTCCTCTGCCCGCTTCATCATCCGCTCCAGGGCCCAGGACAGGTTCACCGCCGTGGGCCGAGCCGAGGCCAGGTATTCCTTCTGTTCTTCCAGCTCCCGAAGAAAATCCTCCCGCTTGCGACTCTCAAAGCGACAAGCGATGACATACAGGCCGATGGCCGCCGCAACTCCAATGGCCGGGGCCCCTCTCACCTGCAGGTCCTTAATCGCCCAATAGATCTCCTTCGGTTCCGTTAAAGTAAGTTGTTCCAGCTTTCCCGGCAGCTGGGTCTGGTCGATAATCACCAGCTCCTCCAGCTCCTCCACATAATCCACCGTATCAACCAAAGTAACCGACTCCGACATGGTAAACTCCTTTCAAAATTTGCCTTTTTTCTTTTTGAGTTCCCTTTCCATGGACCGGGTTTCAACACCTCTTTGCTAGCTATCTCGAGAGTAACAAAGGGGAAAACCCCAGTCAAGCAAACGATTCAAGTTGGCACATTTTGACACACTTTTGCCGTCTCCCTACCCCAAAATCGAAAAAAGAAGACCCTTCCGGTCCTCCTTTTTTCGCTCCCCTCTTACCGGGCCGTATACACCTTTTCCTCCAGCAGCCGGAGGAACTTGGACAGCTTGTCCCAGTGTTCCTCCTGAAGCCGGCCCCGTTCCTCCCCATCCTTCTCCTCCAGCAACGCCTCCGTAAACTTCCCGTAGGAATAGTAGAGTTCATCCGCCGCCTCCCTCACCGCATCATCCGTGATCTTCAGCTTGCCGAAGGCCTTGTCCATCTTCTCTCTTCCCGCCTTCACCAGCTTTCTCCCCTTTTCCAGCTCCTTGCCCGTTTTTCCCAGGTCCAGGCTCGCCGCCAACTGGGTCGCATCCTGGCTCGCCTGCAGCATGAGGGCCTGGTACTCCAGCAGAGGATCATGCTCCTTATCGCAGGCTCCCAGCAGGAAGACCAGGGTGAGAAGGAGAACAAGTAGGAATTTTCGTTTCATGACTGCCTCGATTCTAGGTAAAAGACATTCCCACCTAATTACTGCTTTCTTCCCCTATTATATGCGATATTTTATTGGGGATTCCGCAAGGCTAGGCTCGCATGTGCGGGCTCTTTTTTTGCCCTCATTGATACGAACTCGGTTCCTGAGCTGCTAAGTCCTCTCCCGAATTCACTTGGTCATAAATATCCCTCGTGTTATTTTTGTAGCGCTTTTTTAAATAATCGGACAGTGCCCGATCGGTACAAAAAACCCGGCATCCTTTCATGCCGCGGGTGAGCAAGGTTCGATAGGTATTCTTGATAATTTCCTCTCCCTTTTCATGCGCTGCTCTTGAGTTGACCTTATTTAACCCCTTTAAGCCATTAATACTTTTATCCGTCTTTGCTCTTTTCATGAAATCCGTTTTCACTGTGCCATCTTCATAATACATGTCCGGCCCAATGATGATTCCCACGTAATCAAATTCAAGTCCCTGCGAAGTATGAATACACCCCGCCTCCTTCACACTATTGGGATCAATGGCCCAAATTCCCGTTCTTAGATTCCAGCTCATCGAGAAATGGTATTCGGGCAGAACGATGTCCGGGATAGCTTCCTGATCGCGAGAATCCTTGGGCCAGTCCCAACAATAGCCGGCGATGATCCTGGCTTTATTATCCTTGTTTTTACTCAAGACCCAATTCAAAAGCTCATTCGGTGTGTCGACGATATCAAAATCATAATCCACATCGAAAAAGGGATTCGCCGTATGACGAATCTGAAGAACATCATCAATCCAGGCCAAGTAGCCGTCCGACCCGTTACAACGAAATTGAGATTTTAATTCATCGCATTCGATGATGGCATTTTTTAGATGTGCTTCTTGGAGAATCGTTGCCTTGCTGCCAATATCTTCCATAGAAATCACTTGATGATCATCAACGAAAAATACCGCGAATTTCGCCACCCTCATTAAATCCCGTGCTTGGGTGCAGTCATTGTTATACATGTTGATTTTCTTAGAGAGCCGATGTGCCTCGTCGACAATTAATGCATCACAAGAGTCTGCATCCATCCGATGGAAAGCGCCGGAGGATTTAAAAAGATTATTAATAACGGTTTTCTTTCGCGTACCCGCCAACTTC
This sequence comes from uncultured Tissierellia bacterium, assembly GCA_937923265.1. Lineage (GTDB taxonomy): Bacteria > Bacillota > Clostridia > Tissierellales > Peptoniphilaceae > CALAJY01. Next base: position 7,375 of record CALAJY010000039.1, on the reverse strand, counting down.
GCAGAATAGACCGCTCGTGGTGTGCTGTTTTTCGTTACATAGGTAGCCACCAATCCCCGACGGATCATTTCCACCAACAGGTTCACGGAAACAACACTCTTTCCCGTTCCCGGACCACCCTCAACGATATAGATTCTCTTTTTTCCGTCTCTTCGTGTTTTTTCTGCCAAGGCAAGAGCCTTCTCATAAACAAGCTTTTGGTCATCAATCAAGGTGAATTCAGGGTTCCCATCCAGCAACGAAGCAAGCTGGTCCTGCAGAGATTTCGACGGACGAATTTTTCCATTTTCAATTTCAAAAAGAACACTGCGAGCATCCCCTTGTTTTATATGGCCATTCAAAAAGTTCACGAGTTTCTGATTCTCGCGGCTGCTAAAAAGAGGGGACTTATCGAGAATCGCTTGATATTTTTTATTTAGCAGCGGTTCATCTTCTTTTTGGTAAATGTAATTATGTAGGTAGGCACAGGGATAAAGATCAATTTTCCCGTCTTGTGCAGATTCATTAAAATTTCGAATCAATTCCGCATAAGACCATGCCTGATAAGAAGGATGTGCGACTTCACGATTTGCCCCACCGACATAGGTTTTAACGATGTCCTCCTTGTCAAGGACGACCTCTGCCTTATCCCATTGTTTTAATTCCATGATTACTACGGTTGCCTTACCCTTTTCATCATAACCACTCACCAAAAAGTCAATCCGCTTTGATGTCGTTGGAATCATGTATTCAATGGCAACTCCGGAATTCTTAGGAAGATTGGCATGTTGAATGATTCGATCCACATAGGATAAAGAATTCTTCCAGGCACGAATTTCTCCGCCGGAAGATCCATGATAGCAATTCCGAATGGTCCGGTCCAAGGTATCAATGAGAACGCCTTCGAAACAATCTTCCTGAAATTCCCGGACGGTCTTACTGTAAATGATCATTGAAACTCCTTGTACTTTTTGCTGTTTCCCTTCGCCTTTTCAACCGGATACTTTTCCGCATTTAATTGAAGCTTCTCCTCCATGATTTGTTCCATGTCGAGATGTAGTTTATGGGAAAGCAGCGTGCAGTAAATCAACACATCGGCGAGTTCTTCCTTGACATGCGTTAGATTTGCCTCCTCATTCCATTGATAGCACTCCAGAAGTTCTCCCGCTTCGATGGAAATCGACTTTGCTAAATTTGAGGGAGAATGAAACTGGTCCCAATCTCGATCTTCCGTGAATTTTAAAATCTTCTGATAAAGCGCTTGATTCATAAATATCTCACCTCTTCTATGATTAAAATTCTGCTTCCTCCCAAATCCAACAATTCTCAGAGTTCCCCCCGTCCCATCGCTTTTGAGAAAGGTCGTCTATTGATCGGGATTCCCCCATCCCAAAAAGAGGGCCAAGAGCCATCCCTTGAGGCCGAGGCCCTTGGACTTTCCATTGCCCCGTAGATAGGCGGCAAAGGGATCTTCTTCCGGAGGATCCGGAAGAAGGCCCAGGCCATATTCATCCGCATTGGTCATGAACGTTGGGGGTGGAAGCTGGGTTTTTTTGCAGATTTCGACAATATACTTGTCATCCAGCTCCCCATAGAGATCATTCAGGTTCTCAAAGCTGATCTGGTCGGCGGAGAGCAGGGCGGCCTCCCCCACCATTTTTTTATCCAGCTCGTCATCGAGGGCAAAGTCCGCCAGGTCGGATCCGGAAAAGGCGATTTTTTCATCCACCGCCCTGGCCAACAGGCGATTGACGGCAGAAGGATGATTCGAGAAATAGGAGATCACCTCCGCCACCTGGTCGGCAGGCCCCAGGGAGCTCAATTGGGATAGGTTCCGAATCGCTGTGCTCTCCGCCCATTGCCAGTATTTGTCATAGTATTCCGCCCATGTATATTCTCTCATGTCACCCGTCTCCTTGATTTGCCGTGCAGCGTTTCTTACAGGAAAAGCTTTCCTATCTATTATAGCAAAGCAATGGCTTCCGGGGATCTTCCCAGAAAAATCCCGGGGAGTCCCCTGAAGAATCTCTCGAAAAAAAGCTTGCGATCGTGTCTTCCTTTCCCTATGGCAGGCACCGCTTACAGGGCTGATTGCCCGCCTGCTTCAACCGGGTGAGGCTGGTATACACATCGGACCGGTTCACTTTCTTCATCTTTGCCACCGAGGAACAGCCGGGAAGGTGGATCTTGCCCGATTTCAAGTTCAAAACGTAGTGGTTTTTCTCCTCATGACCCGGTTGGGGAGCGGGCTTCGCATTCGACGGGGAGGATTCGACCGATCGGTCCACCGGCGCTGCCGGGGCCGGCTTTAAGGACTGGGGCGTTGCGGCCTTTTTCGCTGCCTGCTTAAACTCCTTCTTCTGTTGACCGGGGGCGGTGAGAACGGTCACGGTCTTTCCGTCACTTCGAAAGAGAATGGTCCCCTGTCGGTCGGTGCGGCAGAGCTTGGCCCCGACCTGCTGCACCCGGCTCAAAACGGTGGTGCCCGGATGACCATAGTGGTTATTCAAACCACAGGAGATGACCACATAAGCCGGAGCCACCTTCTTGAGCCAGGAGATGGAATTGCTCCCCTTGCTCCCGTGGTGGTTGGCGAGCATCACATCCGCCTTCAGGTCTTGATTCAGAAGTGCCTGCTCGGCATTCGCCTCCGTGTCTCCGCCCACGAGAAAGGAGGTCTTTCCGAAGCGGATCTTTGAGACAATGGAATCATCGTTGTGCGTGGCATGGCCATAGTAGGAGGGACCCAGGATTTCCAGGATCATGTCCCCCACCCTGACCCTTCCCCCCTGTAACGGCGTCGCCGCGGGAATCTCCCGCCGGCTTACCGTCTTCACAAAGGAATCACAGATGCGCGTGCTCTTCGGCTTGGTTCCACACAGCACCTTCTTTACGGGAAACACATTCATAACACCGATGAGCCCTGCGATATGATCCTCGTCAAAATGGGTGGCAATCATCAGGTCAATGTCCCGGATGCCCAGTTTCTTCAGATAAGCCACCACAAATTGGGATGCCTTCCTCCCCCCGCCATCGATCAGGATTTCATAATTTCCTTCTTTTAGCAGGGTCGCCTGCCCCTGCCCCACGTCCAAAAAATGGACGGTCATGGGCTCCTTCCCGGGATGGGACACGAGGTCTTCCCCCGGCTTGCTCTCCGCGCCTTCCTTCCTGCTTTCGGTCACGGAAGACACCGGCTTCATCCGGCTCTCTTTGATGCTCTCCACCGTTGAAACAGACGCCGATGTCACCGGACCCGCCGGTTCATGACCCGCTTGCGAACTCAAAGTCACGGGCTTGGCAGGCTTCGGAGACTCCTCGGTCATCGCCCCCAACCCACCGAGAATCAGAAAGACAATCCCCACAATTGCGAGAACCTGTTTGAGCTTATGGTTGTTGGAAAACCATTTCATTCCTCGCCCCTTTCAATCCATCGATGAATCCATTATAGATGGCAATGGGAGAATTTCTACCGATATCTACATTTGATTTTTCCTACAAGAATTTTCCCGATAATCGGGACCGGGTGAATCTTGGAAGAGGAGAAAAGGGTAGGAAAGATTGAGACCGGAAACGTGGGCAAGGGGGCATGGGCAGGGTCCGAAGAGGTCGGTGCCGGAGTCCGTCGACGGGGACCCTGGGAAAAGGCAAGGAGGCGGAGGTGGGAATGGAAATCAAGGGCAAGGGTGCATGGGCGGAAGAGAGAAGGGCGGAGGGCGAGCTTCCGCCGACGGGGTCCCCTGGGAAATGGAGAAAACGGGGGTTTCCCAGGGGTGAGGTACCCTGGGAAAGTGGCAAAAAAGTGGTTTCCCAGGGGCGGGGACCCCTGGGAAGTGGCGAAAATGGGCTTTGCCAGGGGAATTCCCCTGGCTTTTCGTCTCGTCACCTTACGTGGCAGGTTTTCCCCCGGCTTTTTGTCTCGTCGCCCTTCGTGGCAGGGCATCTCCCCGGCCTCCCACCGGGTTCCCCGGGGCGTACTCCGGAAACCATTTTGGTACACATGCATGATCCGGGATGAGGTCGCGGTAAGGCGGTGAATCTGCCAAAAGATGATCCGGAGCAAGTAGAGGATGCCTTATGAATCACTTCCGGAAGAGGGCTTGCGCTTGGTCGTCCCGGATCCATGATCCGGATTGGGTGCAGCAATAGAGGCGAAGATTGGTGAGGTTGAGGGGCGAATCTTTGAGGACGGAGAGGGTGAAGGTGCTGTCGGTTTCCTTTTGAAGGTCATAGACCCGGTCGTCGGAGACCAGATAGGCGTAGCGCAGGTTGGGGGCGCTGACATGGAGGGTATAGTCGGTGAGATAGGTCTTGGGATCTGCCTGGACCTTGCGGAGAAGTTGGTTCTTTTGGGTCGCCTTTTGGGAAAGCTGAGCGGGGGTCATGGCGGGAGGAAAGTCCATATGAATCATCTTGTCTTCATTAAAGTAGTAGTCCTCCACGGTGTACTCGGCGAGCTCGAAGACGACGGCCTCAGGACGGAAGAGGTTGATGTAATACGGAGCGTTGAGCACATTCTGGTAATCATGAACCCCGATGCTCTCTCGCGTGTTGGCGATGAGAAATTGATTCCAGCTGTTGAGATAGGAGCCCTGAAAGATGAGGACCTTGGGAAGGACCTCCGCCCCCTGGGCTTGATTACGGAAGAGATGGAAGTAGGGAAAGTGGGAATTGATCTTTACTTCCTTGCTGTAGGCCTCCGTGAGATTTTCAAAGGGCTCCTTGAGATCGAGGTCGGGAATGGACTCGTGGATGGGAAAGTACATGTCCGGAAGGGTGGTTTCCACATGGGATTCCTGCTTAAAGAAGTCCATGGGGAGGGGGTTCACGGCGGGAAAATCCGAATGCATCGTCCGGAACAGCCGGTTCATGCCGTAATAGGCCCCAAAGTCGTTCCAATGACCCGCGTTGAATTTCACGTTGAAGACGGGTTCCCCCGCCTTCGCTTTTTCGGCCAGGAGCGACCAGTTATCCACCACCGAAATTCCTCGGTCTCTGAGTTTGTTTAAAAAGGTCGAAACCCACCGATCCTGGTAGTTGACCCCGGCGGGCAGGTACTTGCGGTAGGTGGAGATTTTCTCCGGCTCAAACTGGAAATAGAAGGGAATGCCGCGGTCTTGGCAGTACTTCCGAAGCCCATCCACAAAATCCACAAAATGATCATGATAAGCGGTATAGGTGCGGTTGGGATGCATCTTGAAAAAGACATGACCCTCTTTGCCGTAGGTATAGAGGGGATGGTCCAGTTCATGAAAGAGGTGGTCATTGAGTAGCAGGTACCCCAGGATCATGGATTCCCTTCCCCCTATCCGATCATCCACATAGGAACTGAGCCACTCGGCGGTATTTCCCCGGTAGTCGGACCAATCGGTCAGCTTCCGATTATCGATGGCGGAAACCTGGTTGGCCTTGTGGTTCATGGTCAGAGCGGGGAGGCTGAGCAAAAGGAAAAATAGGATTAAAAAGGCTATTTTATGCCGGCTTTGTTTCATTCTTTCCTCCTCTAATATTGGAAGTACAAAAAGGGACTATAGGTGGAATTGACCATGAAAAGAATGGCAAGAACCATCAGGAGCAAGCTGACAAGGGCTCCCAACCAGTAGCCGGCAAGACCCTGTCGAAAGCTCCGGAAGGATTCTTTCCAGCGTAGGGGCACAAGGGCCGGCAGCACCGATCCCACGGCGCCCACCAGCAGGAAGCAAAGGACCCTGGGGGTCAAGAAGTAGGCCCAGCTGAAGTTGATCTGCGATGCCGGCGTGGGTGAGAAAAAGAGGATATGCCAGTAATGGAGGGCATCCCCAAAGCTCGGTGCCATGAACAGCATCCAGGAGAAGTAGACAAAAACCATGGTCGCTGCCCAATGCATGACCCGGCTTGCCCTTCCCCGTGTCTTCTTTTCCCGCCTCTTTTGAAAGAACCTCTCCATCATGACCAGAAGGCCATTGACACAGCCCCAGGCCACCATGTTCCAGCGTGCTCCATGCCACAGGCCGGTGAGGGCAAAGACGATAAAGAGGTTCGCATACACATTCCCCCTTCGGTTTCCCCCCAAGGGGATATACACATAGTTTCGAAACCATGACCCTAAAGAGATGTGCCACCGTCTCCAGAACTCACTCACGGATTGCGAAAGATAGGGATAGTGGAAGTTTTCCTCCCATTGGACCCCCAGCATATTGGACAGGCCCAGGGCAATGTCGGAGTAGCCGGAGAAGTCCAAATAAATCTGCAGGGTCATGCACAGACCCAACAGGAAGATGGTGGGGCTGTCAACGCCTGCCGGAACCCGGGCCGTGATGTCCGCGATGACCGCCCCCAGGCTGTCTGCCAGAATGGTCTTTTTCGCAAAGCCTGCGATCATGCGCCGCACGCCCTGCTCCGTTAAATCCACCGAGGTCCGCCGCTGTTCCCATTTCTGCCGAAACTCCTTCCAGGGCACAATGGGTCCCGAAATGAGTTTCGGGAAGAACAGAAGATACAGGCTGCCGGAAATCCATGATCCGGCGGGTTCTCCCCGATACACATCCACCAAGTAGGACACCACCGAGAAGGTGATGAAGGAGATTCCCAGCGGAGCAATCCAAGCTTCGGTATGAAACCCGGTTGGAATAAAATGATGGATCGTGTCCAGCAAAAAATTGAAGTATTTGAAGACAAAGAGCGGACTCAGGGCCAGCAGCACAAAGAGCATCAAGGCTCTCCGCGACCTTCCCTTGCTCAACAGATCCCCCGCCACTTTGGTCAAAAGGCAACACAAACACAGTGCCAAGGCCGTCTTTCCCCCCGCTCCGAATGCGTAAAAAAAGATACTCGCTCCCAAAAGATAGAGATTCGTCAGCAGCGTCTTCTTCACAACCCTCTCCAGGACAAAAAAGCCGAATATCCACAGGGGAAAAAACACAAATAAAAAAATACTGGTCGTAAATGACATGGTTTCCCTTTCTCATTCCCTCCCCTGCTCAGAATTTCCATCTTCCTCGCGGGTCATGTCCCAATCGTCACATAAAAAAAGAATCCCCACCATGAGGCGGACGTCCGTCTTCAGGGGACTTTAGGCTATCATACACCCTAACCATTTCCTTGAAAAGTGACTCCTTTAAAATGAAGAAACAAGGAGGCGGGTTGGAAAGAGAGCAATGGCGAACGTGCAGGCGGGTGCAGGGACTGTGTGCCTGGCGAGGGAGTCCGCCGACGGGGACCCCGGGAAAGCTAGGAGGAGGGAGGGGGGGGGGGCGGATAGGGTTATGATAGTGCACAAAGTTTGCCGGAAAAGGTGCCGTCCGAGTGGAGCCGCCTACGGGAAACCTGGGAAATCCCGCTCGTCAGCTACTGGCCGCAGTCGACTTCTTGCCATTCGCCTTCGTGCTTCGCACTCGTCTCATGGGAAGTCTTCGCG
>CALAJY010000038.1 GCA_937923265.1 uncultured Tissierellia bacterium | reverse complement strand
ACGAATGGCTCTCCATGCAGGGCCTGACGGATTTGGTTTCCCTTTCACAGATTACCCCCGGACCCATCGCCATCAATTCCGCAACCTTTATCGGCACAAAAGTAGCAGGACTTCCCGGAGCACTTGTCGCTACGCTGGGAAATGTCCTGCCGCAATTTATGTTGATGATGATCCTTGGCTATTTTATCTTTCAAGGGAAGAGCCTTCCCTTTCTGAAAAATATTTTAAAGGGACTCCGTCCGACCATTGTTTCTCTCATCGCCATCGCCACCCTGTCGATGCTCACTGCTTCGCTCTATCACAGCGGTCAATTTCAGATTCAGGGGATCAATGCCTTGGGGGTTGTCGGCTTTGCCACCGGCTTCTTTTTTTATCGCAAAAAAACCTTAAGCGTGATTCAACTGGTTTTACTCTCCGTGGCTGTCGGCTTGGTGCTTCATGGCCTCCTAGTTCTTGCGCCAAGTATGGGCTGAGAAGAGAATGAGAATCGGCCAAATTTCCAGTCTTCCTGCGATCATCCCCAGGCTGAGCAGAAATTTTACCGGCTGGGAGTAGTGAAAGAAATTCCCCGTGGGTCCCACCCGGTACAGGCCGGGACCCACGTTATTGAAGGTGGCGCACACGCTGGAAAAAGCCGAGCTAAAGTCGCCGGCCTCTCGACTCACGAAGAGAAGCAGAACCACAAAAATCAATAGATAAGCGATCATGTAAGCATGAAGACCTCTTTGCTCCTTTGCGGGAAAGGGGTCCTTATTTATTTTGGTAACGAGGATCCGTCCGGGCTGTAACTTTCGAATCAGCTCATTCTTCGCAATTTTCAGATTTACCACCACACGAGACACCTTGAGTCCGCCGGCGGTGGATCCCGCACACCCCCCAATGATTATCAAGAGCAGCAGGATAATGTGGCTAAACATGGGCCACAGATCATAATTTGCGGTCGTAAACCTGGTGGTCGTGATGATGGAGGCCACCGTAAAGGAGACATCCCGGCACAGGTAAAACACATTGTCATAGAGGTGCCACACATTTCCGGCAATCAGGAAAATCGCCAGGAGAATGATTCCGAGATACCACCGCAACTCCTCATCATGGAAAAAGTCTTTGACATGGCACATCAGGAGCAGGTAGTAGAGATTGAAATTGATGCCAAACACAATCATGCCGATGGTGAGCACAATGTGGAGATAGGAGGAGGAATAGTGGGCAACCGAATCCGAGTAGATTCCGAATCCGCCCGTTCCCGCAGTGCCGAAGGTGTGGCAGAGGGCATCAAACACGCTCATCCCCCCGAACAGGAGGAAGATAAAAAGGATCAGGCTGAGGCCGATGTAAATGAGATACAAAATCCGGGCCGTGTCTGTCAACTTGGAAGCCAGCTTTCCAAAGAGGGGACACGGGACCTCCGCCTTCATCATCTGATAGGACGAAGCATGGGAGCGAGGCGTGAGAGCAAGAACAAAGACCAGAACCCCCATGCCTCCGATAAAGTGGCTAAAAGAGCGCCAAAAGAGGGTGGAATGGGAGAGGGCGTCAACGTCGGTCGCCACGGAAGATCCGGTGGTCGTTAATCCGGAGGAGATCTCGAAGAAGGCGTCCACCATGGTGGGGTAGGAGCCGCTTAAATAAAGCGGAATCGCACCGATGGCGGAAAAGGTGAGCCAGAGCAGGGCGCAGATTCCCAAGCCCTCTCTTGCATAGTACACTTGACTTTTCGGGGGGGCGATAAAGACAGACCATGGCCAAGACCATGCAGAGGCCGATTGCGACCGTCCAACTTGCAACAAAACGTAAGGGCTCGCGATAGAGCAGGGCAACCAGTAGGGGTGCCATGAGGAGGAATCCAAAGATAAATAGGACACGACCCATGGTAAAACGAATTACAGAGTGGTTCATTCCTCACCTCGTAGGATATCATTCAAATCATAAGCGGTGAGATTCTTCGCCACAACCAGAATATGGTCAGAGGGGGAGATAATATCATCACCGGTCGGGTAGATCAGTTCATTCTGTCGAACAATCAGCGCAATCAATACGCCCTCTTTAAAATCGATTTGGGAAAGAGGAATATTGATCGCCTGGAAACTGGGACGAACAAAGAACTGCATCACCTCAATGTTCTCTTCGTTTAATCGATACAGCGCCTCAATGTTCGAGCTCTGTGAGGCATTCGCTATGGAGCGAATGTAACGGACGATGGCGGTCACTCCCAGCTTTGCGGGGGTGATGAAGGACTGAATGCCCACATTCTGCACGATGGGAAGGAGGGAGGTCCGATTGACCTTCGTAATGGTGCGGGGAACCCCCTGCTTGTTGGCAAACATGGAAAGAATGATATTCTCCTCATCAATGCCTGTCATGGCAATCAGGCAGTCATAGGAGCCGATGTGCTCTTCTTTTAGGATTTCCTGATCGGTTCCATCTCCCAAAATGATTTCACAATTATCAAAGTTTTCCGCCAGGTCTCGCGCAATCATCTCATTGTGTTCGATGAGCTTAAAATGCTTGCTTGTCTTGCGATGCATTTCGAGAAGGTAGCGAGCGATGCGGCCTCCGCCGATGAGCATGACCGATCCGATCCGCTCCAGCCCTCCCATGTGTTTATAGAGCCTTCTCATGTCCATGGTCTCACCGGTCACGAAAAGCCGATCCCCTGCTTGGAGGACGGTATGACCTCCCGGGATTTCCGAATCATTTTCGTGTTGAACGATACAGGCGATCAGGCCCGAGAATTCACGACGGAATTCAATGAGGCGGAGATGGTCCAGGTAGGAATGCGGGATAATCTCAAGTTCCACCATCTGCACCCTGCCACCAAAGAAGGGCTCAATGCTCAAGGCGGAGGGATATTGCAGCATCCGAAAGATTTCTGCCGCTGCTTCCTGGTCCGGATTAATCATGCGAGAGATTCCCAGACCATCATTGGTAAAACTCATCTGCTCCGCATACTCCGGAGTGCGGACTCGGGCAACGGTGCGTTTGGCGCCGAGCTTTTTGGCAATCACACAGGAAATCATGTTGATTTCATCTTCTGCGGTGGTAGCGATGAATATGTCACAGTCCGCGACATTGGATTTTTTTTGAACGCCGTAGAAGGCCCCATTCCCTGCGACACCAAGGATGTCACAGGTCTCCATCATCGCTTGCAGGCGGTCTGTATTTTTCTCAATCAAGGTGATATCATGACCCTCTTCGCGAAGGCTGAGGCAAAGTTCGGAGCCCATCTTGCCGGCTCCGACGATGACGATATTCATAGCATCCTCCTCATTTCTCACAAACTTCTTAAAGAAGTTTTTCCTTTAAATTATTCCAGTACCAGGTGGGGTTAAAGACAATTCGTTGGATGGTTCGGTTGGGAACACAGAAATGCAGCTCCCGGACCCCCTTATAGCTGTTCATGACCCCATCGGATGTCACACGAATCCGGTTTCCATCCTTGGGATCAAATTGCACCGTGCATTGGGAAGAAGAGGGAACGACCAAGGAGGCCGGGAGGGAACTGTAACTCGTTGAGCGAATGGGGGAAAGGTTCGTGATTTGATAACCATCCAAGGTCTGGTAGAGAATCGATCCTCCGGCAGAAAGATTATAGGCCGTCGACCCCGAAGGGGTGGAAATCAAGAGACCATCCCCGGACTGGTTCATGACAGGAACGCCGTCCAGCGAAAGCTGTGTGTGGAGCAACTTGGTATCCGAAGTCGTGATGGCAAATTCATTGACCGAGTACATTCGATAGAACCAGGAAGTGGTTCGAATCTCTGCCTGTAAAAGATGGAGGGAGTCAATATGGTAATCATCGGCAAAGAGCTTTTCCAAACTCTCGTGTAAGGAATCCAGACTCACCTCTTGAAAGAAGCCAAGGTGACCGGTGTTGATACCCAAAAAGGGAATCGAGGAGAATCCACTATCATGAATGGCACGTAGGAAGGTTCCATCGCCGCCGATGACCACGTTGAAAGCGGCCTTGTCCGTATATATTCTGCGGAGCTCATAGCCTGCCTGTTCAAAGACAGGGCGAATCTGCTCCTTAATCTGACTGGAAAGTTCTCCCTGACGAACAAAGAGATTAATT
>CALAJY010000037.1 GCA_937923265.1 uncultured Tissierellia bacterium | reverse complement strand
TCGTGCTTCGCACTTGTCTCATGAGAAGTCTTTGCGAATGGAATGGTACACCAACGCGCTCGCCGCTTCGCTGCTCGCTCGTTGGACCATTCCACTTTTTTTCAAATCAAGGACTCTAAAAAAAGGCTCCCGGTCCTCGCTGACCGGGAGCCCATTAGGCTGCACTTACTTTTCTGCCTGTCTTCTTTGAATCTCTGTTCGCAATTCCATCGCTTGGCTGTAAAATTCATCCGAAAGATCATCGTAGCCAAGCAGAAAATCCACATCTTCCAGGGCCTCTTTCCAGTTTTCCTTTTCCGCCAAGAGGACCGCCCGATTATAGTGAAGGCGCAAATCGGCGGGATGATCCTTAATTCCCTGTGACGCTGTCTGCAGGGCCCGGTCGGGAAGATCCAAAAGATTCTGACAGTAAACCATGTTGTTGTATAGATCCGCAAAATCGCCTCCCCGCTGCAAAGCGGACTGATAGGCTTCCGCGGCCGCCTCATAGTTTCCCTGATTCTGATAGCAAAGTCCCAGATAGTAATCCACATCATAGCGACGGGAGACGGGTTTTACTTCCATCAAGGCTTCCATTGCCTTTCCATAGTCTGCCCGCTGAATAAAGTAAATGGCATCCTCAATTGCCGCATCGTCTTGAATGCGCTCCAAGGACCGGCGAAGCTCCTCTTCCTGTTCGGGCTGGGAAGCGTGCGAAAGAGCAAATCGATAATAGGAGCGTGCCTTCAAGAAATGGCCCATGCGTTCATTCAAATAGCCTAAAGCAACCAGGGCCTCCAAATTTTCTTCATCCTGGTTTAATACGGTTTCCAGCTCCATAGAGGCTAATCGGTTCATGGCGTCTTGATTCTCTCCAAAGTCCTGCTGCCACAGGAATTGACCAAAACGGGTTCGTGCCAATCGATTGGAGGGATTTAAGAGAAGCGCCGCTCGATAGAACACAAAGGCTTCCCCACTCCCTTTTCCCTGCTGCAGTTCCTTCTTTAATGTCTCATCCCCCAGGAATAAGGCAAGCCGGTCCGGCTCCTTCACCTGCCCCTGAATCAGGTCAAGGTACTGGTTCATGTACTTAAAGTCGGGATCAATCCCCAGATTCCAAAGAATGCCCTTTATGAAATCCTGATAACGGAGTTCCTCCTGCCATTGCTCGAGGCGATTCGAAAAATCGGAGAGCTGCACCGGGAGAGGCACGTGCGACAAATCCAGGGAGCCGATCTTGCCATGACCCGGTTTCAGCTCCAGATAGGCGAGCTGGTCGGAGAATTTGTGAAAAAAGGCATCCAGAACGTCCCGATATTTGCGTTCTTGTTCGATGATGGTTTGATGGGTCAACGTTGCCTCCTATCGTTTCATTCTCTGCCGAAATTCGCGAGAACGGGGATTTGTGAAATTTAAGATCTGAAAAAGGATGCCCTTGGTTAGGTAGTAAAAGACGGAGAGTAGGGCGATGAGAAGCAGGGACAGCGGTTCCGGTTGGAAGAGCCAGGAATAGCTGACCGAAAGGACTCCATAATAGATGGCAAAGCCAACCAGGGAAAAGAGGGTCATGGGAAGCGGATTTGCCCTCCAAAGAGCGAGCAGGGCAGGTAGAAAACTTTGCCCCGACTCGCCGGCTAAATATACCGATTCAAAGGCGGGTGCCGTGAAGGTTTGCCACAGGGCAAGTAGCAAGAGGGTGATCCTTCCCGGTAAATTGGGAGCAAGGAGCTGAAAAAAAGCATATTCAATCAGGTAGAGCCAAAAGTAAACCTGGCTCATGGGGGCAAAGAACGAAAAGTCTCCTGCCAGGAGCCGGTCCCATGACAGGGTTCCTCTCTGGAAAAGATGCGCCAGCAACCCCGCCAGGTGGGAAAGAATTCCCAGGTCCAGAAGCCACTTCAGCAGACCAATTCCCACATTCCCGTTTACCCCCAAGAAAAGCATGAGCCGGTCAAAGAGATAATGAAGGAGGCCGTAGACGAGAAACGCGACAAGAAGGACCAGAAACGATGGAAAAAGCGACTTCGCTCGGTCCAGGGCCTGTCTTAGAATAATCTGTAAATCTTTCATATTTCCTCCTATTGCAATTGAACAACGGTCACTCCCGCTCCTCCCTCTTTGAGAGAGGCGAGCTCATAATGATGAACCCGACGGTCCTTCTTTAGGCGGTCATGAATTCCCTTTCGCAGCGCTCCCGTGCCCTTTCCGTGAATGAGCCGGACCTGGGAAAGCCCCGCCAAAACCGCATCGTCCAAATATTTATCCACCAAATCCATCGCGGCTTCAAAGCGCTCTCCCCGAAGATCGAGTTCGGTTTTGACCTCTTCCACTTTTTGCAGATGCAGGGGAGCTGTCGTGGATTTCTGTCCTTCTTCTTCCTTTTCCGCGACACGCACCAGATCCTTCACATTGGAATTGACCTTCAGAATTCCCATCTGCACCAGGACATCGCCATTCTTATCCGGGCCTTGAACAATCACACCTTCCTGGTTCAGGCTGAGTATGCGGACACTTTCCCCCGTCTTTAAGTTTTTGGGCCCGGGACGATGCGGCCTCTTTTGGGGCCGAGCTTCCACCCGCCGGTCGAAGCCCTTGCTCTGTTCATGAATGGAATTCAGGGCCCGGTCCAGGGAGGGACGGTCCCCCGCCTTCGCCTGCTTGGCCTCCCGGATCATCTTCTTGGCCGTCTCACGGGCCTCCCAGACAATCTGCTGAGCCTCCTGCTCCACCTTTTCTCTTTGTCGCTGGTAATTCGTCTCAGCATTCTCCAGCTGCTTTTTCATCTCCTGCAGCTTCTTCTCGTAGTTGCTGCGCATGCGTTCCATCTCTCGACGTTCCTTCTGCACCGCCCTGCGATTTTCTTCGATATCCGAAAGAACATCCTCGAATTGGACATTTTCGCTGTCGAGATGCTGACTTGCCTGTTGTAAATAGGAATCGGGCAGGCCCAACCTCTTTGAGATTTCAAAGGCATTGGATCTACCGGGAAGTCCGATCATCAACCGATAGGTGGGCGAAAGGGTCTTTACATTGAATTCCACCGACGCATTTTGCACCCCGAGTTCTCGAATAGCAAAGAGTTTCAATTCCGAGTAATGGGTGGTGGCGACGGTTCGAATGCCCCTTCCGGTCATATCCTGCAAAATCGCCATGGCCAGGGCCGCCCCCTCGGTGGGATCGGTTCCCGCTCCCAACTCATCAAAGAGGATGAGGGAATCCTCCTCACAGCGATTTAATATATCCACAATATTCGTCATGGAGGCGGAGAAGGTGGACAGGGACATTTCAATGGATTGTCGATCGCCGATATCCGCAAAAATCTGGGAAAAGACCCCGAGTTTGGAAGGTGAGGCACAGGGAATCTGCAGGCCGGACTGGCCCATCAGTTCCATGAGACCCAGGGTCTTCAAGGTGACCGTCTTCCCGCCCGTATTGGGCCCGGTGATGATCAGGGTGTTGAACTCGTCTCCCAGTCGCAGATCAATGGGAACGACGTTCTTCCCTAAGAGCGGGTGTCGCGCCTGATGGAGATCTACCGAACGGTCTTCCGAAAAAACGGGGCGACTTCCCTGGATGTCCAGAGAATACCTGGCCTTGGCAAAGGCAAAGTCCAGGGAAACCAGGGCCTCTTCGTTGAGAGAAAGTTCCTCCGCATAGGTTCCCACCTCCTGAGACAGGTCGGCAAGAATTCGTTGAATTTCTTCCTGTTCCTCTACCTCCAACTGCCGGATCTCATTATTGAGATTGACCACCGCAAGAGGCTCAATAAAGAGCGTTGCTCCGCTCCCACTCTGATCATGGACAATGCCTCTGACCGCATTCTTGTATTCCGCCTTCACCGGTAGGACGAACCGGCCCTGCCGGATGGTTATGAGATTTTCCCGCAGATGACCGGCTTGCGCATGCCCCATCATGATATGGTTTAACAGGTCTTTGATTCGGTCCTGTTTCTGTTTGATGGTTCTTCGAATCTGGAAAAGAGTGTGCGAGGCCGTATCCGCCATCTCTTCCGCGGATAGGATGGACCGGCTGATCTCCTCTTCCAAGCCCTTTTGGGTGAAAAGCTGCCGCATGCGGTCCACAAAGTCTCCCTCTTCGGCTTCCGCAACATACTGAATCAACGCCCGAGACACCCGCAAGCTTTCCGAAATTTCCAGCAATTGCTCCATCGTTAAAACGCCGCCGAGCTTCGCTCGATGAACCGCTTGTTTCAGAGGATAAATTCCAAAAAGGGGAGGATTTCCCCATTCCAAAATGCAACGGAGGGCTTGCTCCGTCTCTTCCTGACTGTCTTCGATCTCTTGGAGATGAACCGCCGGCTTCAGTTCCCGGCAGCGCTCCTTCCCCAAGGAGGATTGGGCCCGCTTGGCTAACTCTTCAATGATTTTCGGAAATTCCAGCGTTTCCAACAATTTCTGGTCCATCCTCTTCCTTCCTTTCTACTCAATTCCCTGCTTCCAATGGCCCTGAGTTCGGGGATGCTCCCAGTCTCCCGGATGGATTACCCACAGGAAGGAACATACCCCCATGTTCTGTAACTCCTCCTGTTTATCCCGTACGTCGATGACCTCCGGTAGTAGGATATGGGTCACTCCATCTTCTCGATAAAAACTCCGTTTCCCAAAGGCGTCTTCCAAAACCATCCCCTTTCGGAAGGGACAGTCGCAACAATTCCTGGAATCCTCACAGCCCTTCCACGGAGAAACCGGGCAATAGCGACAGATCATGCCGTCCAAGCGGCCGTAGACGAAGACTTCCACGGGATATCTGGCAAGGCAGACGGGATTCATCTCCCTGCGGGAGACTTCCGGAGACAAAACCATTCGTTCCAAGTGGAACTCCCGTCTTCTTTCCCAGAGCAGTTGAAAGGCGAAGGTGTTGAACAGATTGAAGCCGATTCCGAACACCACCGGCCTTTGCAGTTCTTCCGGCAGGGTGCGAATCCAGCCCCACTCATTGAAGCTATGGCAATAATAGCCTGTGGGAAGGTGGTCCTCTCTCGCCAAGACCTGCAATTTCTCCTGATAAATTTTTCCCTCCCCCGCTTCCATGAGAGGAGGCACCTTCCAATACTTTTGAGGGAAGCCCTCTTGCACATCGGCCTTCGAAAAGGAATCCAGTTGGGAGAGATAAAGGCGGTCCACGGTTTCCCGGGGAAGCGCCTCCCCGTCATCGATCATGACGGAGAGCGAGGGTTTTCCCGGGAGGACCGGTCTTTCCCTTCCTTCCTGTAGGCATTGTTCCAACAGTCGCTCTTTCTCTTCCTGGTACTCGTTCTCATTGGGCAGGAGCTCCGTCCACGGAGGGCTGAGCACTTTTCGCACGCCCTCCCGCCTGAGCCGATTAAGTTCGGAGATCGGAAGAAATACCTGTCCTTCCTGCTCCAGCTCAAAATTCTTCAGGTAAAAAGGCGTGTTTCCCAGCTTTCCCAGGGCTCGTCGCACTCGGCTTTCCTCCAAAGGAGTATTCTGCGCCTCCTGGACCGGCCCTCCTTGCACGCGAACCGCATTGGGATGCGAGGCACGCCTCAGGGAAAGCTCCGCCGCATGACCGGGGACCAACTTCACACGCATATCGAGTCCCTCCCGCCCCCTGGACATGATTTTCTCAGCCTCTTCCAGAGCCAGTCGTGGACCCGGTGTATAAACCCGATAAACGGCCGCTCCCTCCGCCAGGTCGGTATACTCGGATAAATCCATGGAGTGACCCGCGGGGAAAGATGCCGTTAAAGTGATGAGAAACTTATTTTTTCCGGGCAGACGAAGACTGTCTCCCTTCTGCAAAGCATGGAGAGTCTTTAGGAGAATCTGCCTGCCGTGACGGGAGATTCGACCGAGATATTGGCCCGTTGACTCCTCCTTCCCAAAATGGTAGTCTGCCCCAAAGTCATGAAAAAGTAGGCCTTCCGTAAAGGGACGATTTGTCATGAGCTTCATCGCCTGGATCTCGCTCGATGCCGGCATCTCCTTCGGATGCTCCTTCTCCCCGTAGAGATTTTCCCAGTAGTAGTCACGCACCGCCCGATAGCAGCAGACCGTCTGATAGACATACTCCGGCTTTTTCATGCGACCCTCGATTTTCAGGGAACGGACTCCCGTCTGAAGGAGTTCTTCCATATGATCGATGGTGCACAGGTCCCGGGGCGATAGAAGAGGAGCATTCTCTGAAAGGACCTTCCCCTGCTCCGTCAGCATGCGATAGGTTTTACGACAGGGCTGGGCACAGCGCCCCCGATTTCCGCTCCTTCCCCCGGCAAAGGAACTCATGAGACATTGACCGGAGACGGACACACAGAGAGACCCATGCACAAAGAGCTCAAGCTCCACATCCGTGTGAGCCGCAATCTCCTTCAGTTCGTCCACGGTCGTTTCTCTTCCCAAAACCACCCTTTGAAAGCCCAGCTTTTCCATCTCCCGGACGCCCCATAAATTGGTCACGGAGAGTTGCGTGGAAGCGTGCAACGGGAGCATGGGAAGAAGTTTTTGCAAGAGATAAAAAAAGCCGAGATCCTGAACCAGCAGGGCATCCACCCCAACCTCCGCAAGCCGGTAGGCCTGGTCCAAGGCCTGGTCCAGTTCCTCTTCCTTCATCAGGGTGTTCATGGTGACATAGACCTTCATCCCCGCTCCGTGGGCGTCCAGGATGAGTTGCTCCAGGTCCTGCTGTGAAAAATTTTCCGCAAAGGCCCTCGCCCCAAAATCCTTGGCAGCCAGGTATACCGCATCCGCCTTGGCGAGGAGGGCGGCATCAAACATCTGCCGATTCCCCACCGGTGCTAAAATTTCTGCTTTACAAGGCTTTCGCATTACTTATGGGTCCTCTGATATTCTTGAAACTGCTTGGCAAGATCCAGCAGCTTTTCTTCGGATTGGCTCAGGTTTTCGTGGAGGACCTTTAGGTCCTCATGTAAATCCGCGTTCGACTGGCGACTTCGCCGGGCTTCCTCCTTTAACGTGTCGAGTTCCTCTTCCAACCGGGAGATCCGGTCCCTGCCCTCTTCCAGGGCCTCGGACATGGATCTTCTCTCGGCCTTACTGGTAAAAAGCTCGTCCGCCATGTTTACACAGGCCAGCGTTGCCTGCATGGTCCGATTGAACCTTCTGTTTTTCGAGCCCGATTCCTTCACCCGCTGCTCCACGTAGTCAGCGACCTGTTTCATTTCTTCTGCGGGACGTTCACTGACCAGAACATAATCATTTCCACCGATATTGACTTTTAACTTGTTCACTTCTGCCATGATTCGTCCTCTCTTTCGGAAGCGCCTTCTGCTCTTACTTGGTCCGAATCCCCGCTCCGACCTGTTCAAGAGCCTGACGGACCTTCTGCATCCGTGCTTCAATCTCCTTATTGGTCAAGGTTCCTTCCCGGGAAGCTAATTCCACCCGCAGGGTCAGGGACTTGAAGCCCTCAGGAATCTGCTCTCCCCGATACTCGTCCACAAAAGCAACCGACTCCACCATGGGAGCCACCGCTTCTCTCACCGTATCCCACCGGCTCTCCTCCGGCAACAGAACGGATAGGTCCTGGAAGACATGAGGGTACTGGGGAAGATGGGTGAAATGGTTGGTTCGAGAGTCATTGGCCTGTAAACGGTCGCAATCAAGCTGGAACACGCAGGCGTCATGGAATTTCAAATCCGCCTGATGTTTGCAGCGGTTGGAGAGGAGGCCCATGGATCCAATCCGCTGCCCGTCCCAACAGATATTTACCCAAGCATTGGAATCTGCCCAGCTCGGTTTCTCTTCTTGGGAAAAGTCCAAGGTCCCCGACTGGGTCGCCTGGCCCAATTGCTCCAGAACGCCCTTCATCTGGTAAAAAGCTTCGACGGGATCGGTAGAAACGATCGACCCCGCCAATTCCCGATGCATGGCCGGCAATGTCTCTCTTTCCTCCGAGGGATGGCTCTCCCCTTTCTCATAAACCTGGGTGCACTCAAAGATGCGGAAGGCATCGAAGAAGCGCAGGTTCTTCACAATGGCCTCCAATTGGCCGGGAATGAGACTGGACCGTAAATATTTTTGGTCCGGCGCCGGTGGCTGTGCGAGAGACAGCATCGATGCGGTATCCAGTCCCGTGGCCTCAATCATCTCGTCTTTGATCCAGGGATAGGTGAAAATCTCCCGGAAGCCACATTGAAAGGCCAGGTACTCGCGAATCCTGCGATCCAGGGTTGGTCCCTTCTGGGAAACCGCCGCGGTTAAGATCACCTGCGGCGCTTTCAGCGTGAAGTTCTCATAGCCGATCATCCTTGCGACTTCTTCCAGGATATCATCGGGCAGGGAAACATCGCCTGTCGACCGCCAGCTGGGAACATGAACCAATACCTCATCCCCATCTTCTTGGAGTTCCAGGCGGAAGCCCAGGGCCTTTAGGAGCTCCCGGACCTCTTCTCCCGTCACCTCGCGTCCCAGTCTTCGCATGAGCCAAGACATGGACAAAGAGATGGTTTTCTCTTCGGTTTCCTGATTCAAAACGTCCGCAAAGGCAACTTCTTCCACCTCCGGGAAAATCTCGTGAAACAAGCCATTCGCAAAGGCTAGGGTGCCATCTGCCCGCTGGGTATCAATTCCCTTTTCAAAGCGCATGGAGGCTTCGGTGTGAATGGTAAACTTCTGTGCCGTCTTTCGGATCATGGCGGCATCAAAATTACCGATTTCAAAAACCACTTCCTCGGTGTCGGGAAGAATGGAATCCTTCGCTCCCCCCATACAGCCGGCCAATCCCATCGCCTCTTCCTGATTCGCAACGACGAGGTCGGCGGGGCTCAAACGGCACTCGGACTCATCCAGCAGGGTTAACTGCTCACCCTCCTTTGCGGCCCGGACAATCATGCAGTCCCCCACCTGCTTGGCGTCATAGGCGTGACTGGGCTGACCGGTGGTCATCATCGCAAAATTTGTGATGTCAACAATGGCGTTAATGGGCCGAACATCCACGTTTTGCAGGGCCCTCTGCATCCAAAAGGGAGAGGGACGGGAATCCAGATTCCTATATTCCAAGGCCATGAACCGGCGGCAGCGGTCGTCATTCACCTGTAGGGGATAGGCCTTTCCGCTTTTCTTGACATCCTGTCCCGGCAAGGTCTTTAGGGGTAGGTGGTAGATGGCAGAGAGCTCGCGAGCAATTCCATAGTGTCCCCACAGATCCGGGCGGTTGGTCAGGGATTTGTTATCAATTTCAAGAATGGTATCGTCCAAACCCAACACCTTGGAGAGGGCTTCCCCCGCCTGAGCAGAGAATCCTTTTTCGGTGAGGTCCAAAATCTCGTGGTCCTTGGCGGGGAACAAATCGCCGAGTCCGATCTCCGAGGCCCCACAGACCATGCCATAGGAATCAACGCCCCGCAATTGGGAGGCCTCAATGACTTGCTCCTCTCCCTGCCCATGCCAGAGCACACGAGCTCCCGGCAAAGCCAGGGCTACCAGATGACCCTCTTCCAAGTTCTTTCCCCCACAGACAATCTGCACATTCCGCTTGCCCACATCCAGCTGCAGAATGCGAAGACGGTCCGCATCGGGATGCGCCTGGATGGAAAGAATTTTTCCACAGACCATGTGCCGATACTGGTCTTCCTGATGAATAACGCCTTCCACCTCCACGGTCCGCATGGTCAAATCATAGCTCAGCTGGTCCATGGTGAGGGTTGCCGGCAAATCGATATATTTTTTGATCCAATTTAAAGATAATTTCATCTTTGCCTCCTTAATGGAACTGGTTCAAAAAGCGTAGATCCGCACTGTGGAAGAGGCGAACGTCATCCACCCCATAGCGCATCATCACGAGACGGTCCAGTCCGATATTGATGTAAAAGCCCGACCAGACCTTGGGATCCAGGCCCGCTGCTTCCAGAACATGGGGATGGGGGGATCCTCCGGGCATGACCTCAATCCAGCCCACCTGGTTACATACCCGACACCCCTTTCCGCCACAGACCTGGCACTCCATATCGATCTCAAAGCCCGGTTCCACAAAGGGAAAGAAGCCGGCTCTCATCCGGGTCTTTACCGGATGACCAAAGACCTTTTCCAGGATGGTGTCGATTAAAAGCTGGCCGGAGGCAAAGGAAAAATCCTTATCCACAATCAGGGCTTCATATTGAAAGAAGGCTCTCTCGTGTCTCGCATCCGTGGTTTCGTTTCGATAGACCCTACCGGGATACACAAAGCGAGCGGGCGCGCCGTGCTTTTTTAAATAACGGACCGACGCTCCCGTCAGATGGGGCCGAAGAGCCAGGCGTTTCTCTGCCTTTTCCTGCTCCGTTCCCTCCAGCCAATAGGTATCCATGGTCTCCCGGGCCGGATGATTCGGGGGAAAGTTCAGATTATCGAACGCATAAAGCTCACTGGAAATATCATCCTCCGAAAAGATTTCAAAGCCCAGGGAGAGAAACGCATCGTTTAGATCATACATCATCTGCGTAATGGGATGCAGGCCGCCGCTTTTCGGCAGGATTCCAGGCCGGCTCAGGTCTAAGGGACGGTCCACAACGGAGGTTTGATCGATAATCGCTTCCCTCTTTTCCCGCAGAGCCTGATGCAGGTCTTGCTTTTTCTCGTTGGCCCTTTGCCCGACTTCCTTTCTCTCCTTCGGATCCAGCTTTCCTAAACCCTTTAGGATGCCCGTGAGCGTTCCCTTTTTCCCCAAATATTCTAAGCGAATCTCCTCCAAGGTCTCTTCCGAGTCCGCTTCCGCAATGCGTTGTAATGCTTGCTGATAAAGTTTGTTCAACTCCTCTAACATCAAATCCTCACTTTCCCCGTCCGCTTGGACGATTCCATTCGTATAAAAAGACAACGGCACTCGCCGCCGCGTTTAAGCTTTCTCCTGCCCCTTCCATCGGGATCGACAAAACCCGGTCTACCTGCTCCCGCACATAGGTGCTCAGCCCATTTCCCTCATTTCCAATCACCAGCATCGCGGGACTTGGAAAATCATACTGAAAAAGAGGAGTCCCTTCCATATCCGCTCCAAGAAGGCAGTAACCGCGCCTCTTTAAGTCGGGAAGAATCTCCTCCGCCTTTCCCTCAACCAGTCGTAAGCGAAAGCAGGCTCCCATGGAAGCCCGAAGCACCTTCATGTTTTCATAATCCACGGTGTTCCATGACATGACGGTGTGAACCCCGAAAGCCTCCGCAGACCGCAAAACGGTGCCCACATTGCCGGGATCCTGCAGGCCATCCAGAAGAAGAATCTTAGGATCCGGGAGGGCCTTCTTACAGGATGATTTTATCCTATTCTCCCCGTCGGGAAAAGTTTCCCCCGTCTCGGACCAGTTTTCCGCCAGTCTTCCCCGGAAAACCGCAAAGAGCCCATCCGGGTGATCCATCTGAGAGAGTTCAAGAAACTCCTTTTCCTCCCATTCCTGCCAGAGGAGCTCGGAAAGCACGCCTTCCGGATCCAACCCCGAGAAACGGGACAAATCCTGAGTGAGCCTTTCCGAAAATTCTTTTTGCCGCCCCCTGGGACAGATGAGAACGTCCGGCTTCCATCCGGAACCAAGGGCATCCGCCACCAGCTTGTGGGTTTCCACAAGAAAGGCCCCTTCCTTTTTCCGTCCGTGGGCCGTTCGCAACTTTCGAATTCGCTTTGCAGAAATCATGGCTATTCCATCTGATCGAGTTCCACAATCGCCTCATTCTCACCGATGACGAAAATATGGTCTCCCTCCCGGAAGGCGTCCTCCGGCTTGGGATTGATGGTGATGAAGTCGGCATTGCTGATGCCTAAGATACTCACGTGGTAGGCCTGGCGAATATCCAGGTCAATGATTTTCTTACCCACCCATGACTCGGGTATCGAAATTTCCGCAATGGAGTAGTCCTGCGAAAGTTCGATGTAATCGAAAATGGATTTCTTCGACATGGCATGTGCCAAGCGGATTCCCATCTCCTTCTCGGGAAGGACAACCTTTGTGGCCCCAACCTTTCTGAGAATGCGCACGTGTCGTTCATTCCGTGCCTTGGCAACGATGCGAGGAATCTTCTTCTCCTTGCAGATGGACGTGGCCATGATGGAAGCCTCGAAGTCGGAGCCAAGACCGACCACCGCACAATCCACATTGGATAAGCCAATGCCGTCCAGAGCTCCCTCCTGGCTCACATTCGCCTGCACCGCATAGGTCACATAGTTCGCAAGATCATTGATCTTATCCTCATCCGAATCCACGCACAGAACCTCATGGCCCAAACTGGCCAGGGTCAGGGCTAAATTCGTCCCAAAACGGCCACAGCCGATGACCGCAAAGCTCTCTTTCTTTTCTGCCATACCTTCCTCCTTATGATAGCCTTCCATTCTTTAGCCGATGGAGATATCCTCCTCGGCCAAGCGGTTCTTCCGTTTTCTTTCCTCCGGCGCAAGGGCATAGAACATGGTCAGAGGTCCCAACTTTCCCAGGATCATCGTCCCCGCAATGAGCAATTTCCCGATCACGTTGAGATTGCCGGTGATTCCCCTTGTCAACCCCACCGTTCCAAAGGCGGATATTGTTTCAAACAGTAAATTCAACACGTTTAGCCCCGGGTTGCTCAGGACCAGGAGCAGCCAAACAAAATTGCACCAAAAGAGGGACCAGGTGAAAATGATAAAGGCCTTTCGGATGATGTCCCGGGAAAGATTGCGATGAAAGATCGTGACGTCTTTCGCTTCTCGAATCTCTGAAATACAGCCCAAAGATATTGCAATAAAGGTTGTGGTCTTAATTCCGCCCGCGGTTCCTGCCGGTGACCCGCCGATGAACATGAGAAAGATGGTCAGGAGAACCGACCCGTTGCTGAGGCTGCTTTGGTCCACCGAGAAAAAGCCGGCCGTCCTCGTCGTTACCGATTGGAAAAAGGCATTGAGCCATTTTGCCCCCTCAGAAAGGGGACCGAAGCTCTGCGGATTATCCTTTTCCAAAAGATAAAAGCACAGCGTTCCAAAGGTCAAAAGAAAGACCGTGGCGGTGAGAACCACCTTCGTGTGAAGGGACAAGCGATGGTAGGCCTTTTTTGTCAACAGATCCAAATACACCGTATAGCCGATTCCCGCGATGGCAATGAGGAAGCCGAAGGTGAGCAAACAGATGACATTGTTTTGAAAGGGGCTTAAACTGTTGGGCCCAATGATATCAAAACCCGCGTTACAGAAGGCGGAAATGGAGTGAAACACCGATGCCCAGATTCCGGAAGCAAGACCAAGCCGAGGAACAAACTCCAAGGCGAGCAGAATTGCTCCCACGCCCTCGATGAGGAAGGTGCTGAGTAAGATGAATTTGAGGAGGCGGATCATTCCTCCCGGGCCATTTTGGCCCTTCTCCTCCATCAATGCCACGCGCTCTTTCAGATCAAAGTGCTTCCGCGTGACCAAGCCAAAAGCCGCCACGGCCGTCATGATCCCGAAGCCTCCCAACTGAATCAAGGCCAGGATCACAAGCTGCCCAAAACCGGTCCAGGCTTCTGCAGTGACCAGCGGGGACAAACCCGTTACGCAGACCGCCGATGTCGAAACAAAAAAGCAATCCACTGGCGAAAGCATCCCTCCGCGATGGGAAGGGGGCAGAAGCAGGAGGATCGTCCCCAGAGAAATCACTAATAAGTAGCCAACCAAAAAGAAAAGTGGCGGGTCCTTCTCCAGTCGATCCGTCAGCTTCAATTTTTTCTTCAATCGTAGCATTTTTCGCCTTTCTTCGATTTGTTGTCAATAGAATATGTCCTCTTAATGATAAATGAAAAGAGCTAAACGGGAAAGACCTCCCCCGCCATCTTCCAAAAGAAAAAGGAGAACTTGGTTGACTTTTCCGCGATTCTTCGGTATAGTAGCTGAGTAAGAAGAGTGCCTGCTCTCACCCTGCGCATTTGCAGAAGGGTTATTCCTTGATAGCGCTGTCTGTCGACGGTGATGTTTGAGAGTGGGCGATTTGCCTGCTTTTTTTGTTGGCATTTTAGATGGAACGAACCACAGAACACTGGGAGGTGCACTATTAAAGAACTACCAATTAACGAAGAGATTCGCGTTAAGGAAGTACGCCTCATCAATAACGAAGGCGAGCAGTTGGGCGTTATGTCCACCGAAGAGGCCAATCAAAAAGCCTTAGATGCTCATCTTGACCTCGTATTGATGTCGCCACAAGCCAAGCCGCCAGTCTGCAAGATGATGGACTACGGCAAATACCGTTATGATCTCTTGAAAAAGCAGAAAGAACAGCGGAAAAACCAAAAAAACATGGAAGTACGCGAAATCCGTCTTTCTCCTCGTATCGATGATCATGATTTGGAAACCAAGGCGAAAAAAGCCATCGAGATGCTCAGCGACGGCGACAAGGTGAAAGTGAGTGTTCGTTTTCGAGGTCGGGAACTCGGCCACACGGATTTGGGACGAGAAGTATTGGACGACTTTGTAGAATTGACCGCAGAGGTTGGCGAAGTAGATAAGAAGCCGGCAATGGAAGGACGGAACATGATCATGTTCCTGGTCCCCCGTTCCGACAAATAAGGAGGAAATTATGGCGAACAAACTGAAAATGAAAACGCATCGCGCTTCCGCTAAGCGTTTTACCAGAACCAAGTCCGGAAAGCTCAAGCGCTTCCGCAGCGGGAAGAGTCATATTACCGGCAAGTACGCACCCAAGCGTATCCGTCGCCTGAGACAGAGTTCTCTCGTGAGTGAATCGGATATGAAGCGGATCGATAAGATGTTACCCCGTTAGGATGGAGGCATAGAGAATGGCAAGAGTTAAAGGCGCGGTTAACGCGAAGAAAAATCATAGAAATATCCTTCGTCAAGCAAAGGGATATTATGGAGCAAAGTCCAAATTGTTCCGTACCGCAAAGCAGGCAGTCACCAAGTCCATGCAGTACGCATACATCGGTCGTAAGCAGAGAAAGAGAACCTTCCGCAGACTGTGGATCGCTCGTATCAATGCTGCTTGCCGCATGAACGGAGTGAACTACTCCCGGTTCATGAGCGGACTGAAGAAGAACAATGTGGAGATTAACCGGAAGATGTTGTCCGAGATGGCAATTCATCAGCCGGAGGACTTCAAGAAGCTCGTGGAACTCGCAACGAGTGCAAACTAAAACAAACAGGCAGGAGCTTTCGCTCCTGCCTTTTTTCACCATAAAAAGCGGAAGCCGGTGGGCTTCCGCTTTTTGCTTGCCGAAATCAGTCTTCCCGATTTGCAATCTCCTGAAGAATTCGTTCCTTGAATGCTTCCCAATCCAAGGTTTCCGTCTTTTCCTCCCCATAGCGGCGAACCGTGACCGTATGGTTTTCCATCTCCTGGTCGCCAAGGACAATCTGGTAGTGTGTTTTTTCCACCTGGGCATCTCGAATCTTCTTGCCCAGCGTTTCATTCCGAAGATCGAGCTCACAGCGAACCCCGACATCCTCCAGCTCCTTGGCCATCTTCTGAGCAAAATCTCCGTGGGCATCCAGGTTCACGGGAATCAGTTTCACCTGGACGGGGGCAAGCCAGGTCGGGAAGTTGCCCGCGTACTGCTCAATGAGAATGCCGATGAAGCGCTCAATGGATCCGAAGACAACCCGGTGGATGACGATGGGACGATGTTTCTCCCCATCTGCCCCGATGTATTCGGCTTCAAAGCGCTGCGGCAGCTGGAAATCCAACTGGATGGTTCCGCACTGCCAGGTTCTTCCGATGGTATCCTCCAGATGGAAATCGATCTTGGGGCCATAGAATGCGCCGTCTCCCTCGTTGATCTCATAATCCCGGCCCAGTTCATCCAGGGCCCGCTTCAAACCATTGGTCGCCATCTCCCATTCTTCTTCCGTTCCCATGGAATCCTCCGGTCGAGTGGACAATTCAATGTGGTAGGTGAAGCCAAACTTCGTATACACCTCATCAATCAGAGAGACCACATTCTTAATCTCCGAAGTGATCTGCTCCGGGGTCATGAAGATGTGGGAATCGTCCTGGGTAAAGCAGCGGACCCGGAAAAGTCCGTGAAGCGCTCCGGAAAGTTCATGGCGATGAACGATGCCCAGCTCCGCCAAACGCAAAGGAAGATCACGATAGCTGTGGGACTGGGAATTGTATACAAGCATCGATCCCGGGCAGTTCATCGGCTTGATGGCGTAATCCTCATCATCGATCTTTGTGGTATACATGTTCTCCCGATAATGATCCCAGTGCCCGGAGGTTTCCCAAAGCTTCCGATTGAGGATAATCGGCGTGGAGATTTCCTGGTAGCCGGCCTTGCGATGGAGCTCTCTCCAGTAATCCAGCAGGGTGTTCTTTAGGATCATGCCCTTCGGTAAGAAGAAGGGGAATCCCGGACCCGCTTCCGAGAACATGAAAAGTCCCATTTCCTTGCCGATTTTCCGATGGTCTCTCTTCTTTGCCTCTTCCATGCGCGTCAGATATTCATCCAACAGCTTCTTCTGCGGGAAAGAAGTTCCATAGATGCGGGTCAGCATCTTATTCTTTTCATCTCCTCGCCAATAGGCACCCGCGAGAGAAGTAAGCTTGAACGCCTTGATGGCGCCCGTGTTCATGATGTGAGGACCTGCACAGAGATCAACCCAGTCTCCCTGCCGATAGAAGGAAATCTCTGCATCCTCGGGCAGATCTTCAATGAGTTCGACTTTATAGTCTTCCTTCTTATCCTTGAAGAATTGGATTGCTTCCTCGCGAGATTTCGTGAAGCGTTCAATGTCCAATTTCTCTTTCACGATTTTCTTCATCTCTTCCTCGATCCTCGGAAGATCTTCATCTTTCAGCGATTCCTCACCAAAGTCAATGTCATAATAAAAACCGTCCGCAATGGCGGGTCCGATGGCAAGTTTTGCCTGCGGATAGAGACGCTGAACGGCCTGTCCCATTACGTGGGAGGTGCTGTGACGAAAAGCGAGTTTACCGTACGCATCGTCAAAGGTGTAAATCCCTACCCGGTCTCCCTCATGCAATTCCGTACGAAGGTCACAGTCCTCCTTGTTCACCTTCGCGGCAAGAGCCTTTCTTGCCAGGCCTTCGCTGATCGCTTTGGCAAAGTCATACGCCGTTGCCCCATCTTTTACTTCCACCGCACTTCCATCTTTGCTTAAAATCTTCATTGCCTTGTCCTTTCTCCATAAAAAAAGCCACGATTGCATGCTAGGGACGATGCAATCGTGGTTCCACCCTACTTGGTTCTTCATTCAAAAAAGCGATCGGAGGTGGTCTTCGGTGTCCGAATTTCGGATTGGCTTTCAGCAGCTTACCAATCTCTCTGTCTGGCTTTCCCATTCCTGGGCACCTACTCTTCTCTTCATCTCGCCGTATTCACTTGTTTTAGTATGAAGTTACTATACTCCAAGGGAAAAAATATTGCAAGACCTACCTGTCTTTTTTCGATAGAAGGGCAACCGCCTCTTCCCATGACAGCGTCTCCTGGTCCCCGGTCCGGAGATTTTTGACGGAGATCTTTTCCTCTGCGGCTTCCGTCTCCCCCAAAATAAAGGCAAACTGGGTTCCCACCTGGTCCGCATAAGAAAATTTTTTCTTCATTTTTCCCGACTCGCTGTAAATCTGACTGCGAATTCCTTGTTGACGGAGAAGGTTCACCACCCGGATTCCATACGAGAACTGCTCCTCTCCCATAGGAATCACCAGGACCTTTAAATAGTCTCCGCGATCCGGTTCCACAATCCGCTGCGAGCGCAGCTGGTAGAAGAGACGAGTGAGTCCGATGGAGAGTCCGATCCCCGGTAAATGCTCCTTGCTGAAGTTGCTCGCCAGGTCATCATAGCGGCCTCCGGAGCACACGGACCCCAGCGATTGGTAGCCGTCCAAGAAGCTTTCATAGACCGTTCCCGTGTAATAATCCAGTCCTCGCGTGATCGAAAGATCAATCCGAATTCTCTCCTTGGGGATGCCGAACTCCTGCATTCTCTCATAGACTTCCTTGAGCTCCCGATAACCCTGGAGCATCTCCTCGGGAATCGGTGCCTTCGTCAGATATTTCTTTTCGATCTGCTCCAGGAGTTCCTGAGAGTCCTCCGGTTGATGGAGAAATTCTTCAATCTGCTGCTGCTGGTCTTTGGTCACCCCCGCTTCTTCCAGCAGGGCGTTGACCTTCTCCTGACCGATCTTGGCAAGCTTATCAATGCTGCGGAGGGTTTCCGTGCAATTCTTGATTCCGATGCTTTGGAAAAAGCCGTTCAAAAGACGGCGGTTGTTCATGTGAAATCGAAGGGTGGAAATTCCAAGCTCGGAGAAGATGTGGTCGATGACGGAGGGAATTTCCGCATCATTCATGAGGGAAAGCTGATCCCTCCCAATGATGTCGATATCGCACTGATAAAATTCCCGGTACCTTCCCTTCTGGCTTCGTTCGCCCCGGTACACCTTCGCGATCTGGTAACGACGAAACGGGAATGCCAGTTCGGAGGCATGTTGTGCCACGAATCGGGCCAGAGGCACCGTTAAATCAAAGCGAAGAGCCTGGTCCTGGGAACTCCCTTCCTTATCAATGCGGTAGATCTGCTTGGTGGTCTCCCCGCCTCCCTTTGCGAGCAGAACCTCACTTTTCTCAATGGCCGGGGTGTCCAAGGGCCAAAATCCATAGGTCTGAAAATTTCGCTCGATGGTTGCCTTGATGCGATCGAAGAGCACCTGGTCTTCCGGTAGCAATTCCATGAAGCCGGATAATATCTCTGGTTTAATAAACTCTTGCATGGAAACTCCCTTCTACTTTCTTAGGATTTATCTTACAAAACTCAGTTCCAGTATAGATGATTTTCCCCGGAAGGACAAACAAAAAGCCTTCCAACTCCGAGGAATTGGAAGGCAAAAGGCGGCGCCCAGATTCGGACTGGGGGTGAAGGTGTTGCAGACCTCTGCCTTACCACTTGGCTACGCCGCCATAACGAAAAATATCTTAACACGATTTTTACAACCTTGCAAATGAAAAGCGGTAGACGAGATTCGAACTCGCGACCCTCGGCTTGGGAAGCCAATGCTCTACCACTGAGCCACTACCGCATTGATTTTTTAATTATACCACGAGTAAAGAAAAAGTCAAAAAAAGCTCCCCATGTTATAATGGGGATACTCAATGTGTGCAAAGGAGGACGTATGGAAGCTCCGATTTTATACCTGGTGATACCCTGCTATAACGAAGAAAAAGCCCTGCCTTTTACCGTTAAGGCGGTGGACGATTTGCTAAAAAAAAACGTGCAGGCCGGAACTATTTCTCCTTCCAGTCGCTGCCTGCTGGTAAATGACGGATCCAAGGATCGAACCTGGGAGATGATCCGAGAAACTCATGAACACAATCCCTATTTCAATGGAATTTGCCTGTCCCGAAACCGGGGCCATCAAAACGCCCTTTTGGCGGGACTTTTTACCGCTTCTGTTTACTGCGACTGTGCCATCAGCATGGATGCGGATCTCCAGGATGATATCGGAGCGGTGGAGAAGATGCTTGCGGCCTATCAAGAGGGCTATGATGTGGTTTACGGGGTTCGGAATTCCCGAGAGACGGATACCGCCTTTAAAAGGATGACCGCCCAGGCCTACTATAAGCTTCTCTCCCACTTAGGCGCTGACATCGTCTATAACCATGCCGACTTTCGTCTGCTTTCCCGCAGGGCCTTGGAAGCCTTACAGGAATTCCCCGAGGTCAATCTCTTTCTCCGTGGCCTCGTTCCCATGCTCGGTTTCCCTGCTACCAAGGTCTACTACGATCGGGCGGAGCGGGTCGCCGGGGAAAGCAAGTACCCCCTAAAAAAAATGTTGTCTTTTGCTTTTGAGGGAATCACCTCCCTTTCCAACCGCCCCATCCGATGGATTTTCCGACTTGGCCTTTTTATCTTTATCATCAGCCTCTTTATGCTCCTCTACTCGATCATCCAATACTTCCGAGGACATACCGTGGCAGGATGGGCCTCCTTGATCACTTCCCTTTGGGCCATAGGAGGACTGATTCTTCTCTCCCTGGGAATCATCGGAGAATACATCGGAAAAACCTACTTGGAGGCCAAACATAGGCCGCGGTTCTTTATCCAGGAAGCGCTCTTAGATACGCCGGAAGAAAGAGACTAAAAAAAGCCCCTAAGGGGGCTTTCTTTTTTTTGCTTTTTTCTATAAGCGGCCCTTCGCTTGCAGGGCCTGAACGATTTTTTCCACCGAGTAGATATAGCAGGCATCCCGAAGGCTTGTCTCATATTTCCTTGCGGTCTCAGAAACATTCTCATAGGCTCGGGTCATAAGCGCTTCCTCTTTCTCACGCACCTGTTCTTCCGTCCAGTAGGAAAGGGACTGATTCTGGACCCATTCAAAATAGGACACAGTAACCCCTCCCCCATTTGCCAGGATATCGGGGATGACGGGGATTCCCCTTTCCTGAAGAATTCGATCTCCCGCTAAGCTAACCGGACCGTTCGCTCCCTCCGCAACGACCGAACAACGGAGTTGGGAGGCATTGTCTTCCTCAATGGAATTTTCCAAGGCGGCGGGAACCAGAATATCCGTTTCCAGCGCCCAGAAATCCTTCCCCGAAATGACTTCTCCCCCGGGATAGGCTAAGAAATTCTTCTTGTTTTTTCCGTAGTACCAGTCTTCCAGTCGGTCCACATCCAGACCTTCGGAGGAATAAATGGCATACTCTTCTCCCGGATAGGAGGAAGCGTGATGTGCAATGGCCACGATCTTCGTTCCCCGCTTCGCGAGTTCTTTGGCGGTCATCAGGCCCACATTACCAAATCCTTGGATGGTCGCCGTCATGGTATCCAACGTTTTTCCCTGTTCCTTTGCCCAGCATGCCAGGGAGATCACCACACCAAGTCCCGTGGCTTCGTTTCTTCCTAAAGAGCCACCAAGGCCCACCGGCTTTCCGGTAAAGGTGCCCATCTCTTTCCGTCCCGACAGCTTTTGATACTCATCCGTCATCCAGGTCATGATCTGCCCATTGGTGTTCACATCCGGTGCCGGAACGTCGACAAAGGGACCGACATTTGGATACAGTCCGTCCACATAGGCCCGACTCAGCCTTTCCAATTCCCCCTCCGAAAGTTCTTTGGGATTTACCGTAACGCCACCTTTTCCTCCTCCAAAGGGAATGCCCGCAATCGCACACTTCAGGCTCATCCACAGGGAAAGGGCCTGCACTTCCTCGGGACTCACCTGTTCATGAAAGCGGATGCCTCCCTTTCCCGGACCCAGCGCGTCGCAATGGAGGGACCGATAAGCGGATAAGATCTCCAGGCTTCCATCATCACGTCGGAGGGGAAGGCGGAAAGAGATAAAGCGCTGCATCTCGCTGAGATAGTTATAGATGCTCGCATCATAGCCCAACTTATCACAGGCCACTTTCACATGTTCTCTTGCTCCTGCCAAAGGATTATTGTTATTCATCAACGTATGCTCCTAAAATGCTCTCCGTAACTATTGGGATAGAAAACTGTATTTCACCCCGTTCATTACCACACCTTCCCATTCCGAATCCACTTTTTCCTGCTGGTTATAAAACCAGGCACTCTCCCAATAGGGAGCTTTGGTAAATTCTATGGGATTTCCACTGAGTTTTCCGCCCTTTCCATTAATAAAGGCGATATAAATCACATCATCTACCTTTCCAAGATGAACGGGTTTTCCATTCTCCTTGACCATCAAAGAAAGGTCATACATCTTCTTTCCCTCGCCGCCTTTGGGAACCTCATAGAGCATATAGGTTTCCGGATCTATGAAAAGGCAGGTTGATTGATAGGGTGCCGAATAGGCTCGAGGCACACTCACCAACGCGTGGAATTCCGGCTCCTGAGGCTCGGAAGAAGAGAGAGAAATGGCGCTCTCCGCTTCCTCTTTCTTGGGTGGTTGGGAAGAAAAAATCCGTGAGAACAAAAATAATAAGAAAATAAGGCCAAGCCCCGCTCCCAGAAAAATCAGGATCATCGATTTTCGACCCTCTAACATCTCTTTCACGGCGCCCTGCCCCGTTATCATCTGGTGGATGGTTCTTCGCTCAAAGTCATGGGTGAAGAGATAGGGATCCGCATTGGAAATGGCTTCCAGCCGGTTCAAATACTCCTCCATCCAGCTCGCCAATGCTTGCGGAAGAAGCCCCTCTTCCACGCTGAGCCGCTTGGGGGAAGGAGCGTGTTCCCCTAAAAAGTGGAGCCCTCGCTGGATTCTGAGCTCTACTCGATTTTTCATGGTATGTAACAGAGTGGCAATTTCACGGAGCGGCATGTGATACAAGCCCGCCAAAAGGAGAGCCGCCCGATCGCGGACGGTTAATTGCCAGATTCCATGCACCAAGCGATACAGGTCTTCATCCTGCAGGAGGTCCCCCTGAGCAATCTGGCGCGTTGTGCCTTCTCCTCGATTGTCCGCCCTTTCTTTTCTCGCCCTGCTGTTCGCGTTTTGGGTCGTCAGAATCGCGACCAGCCCTTTCACCTGCATCCGATCGGAAAGGTCCACATACTCCAGCAGTTTCATCGCATCGCAGAGACTGCGCTGAACCACCTTTTCCGCATCGACGGAATTTTGGAGGCGGGTTCGAGCGATATGAAAACTGATATTCTTTGTTAGGTGGAAGATTTCATAGGCAACACGATTTCGATTACTCTCCTTTGCCTTCATGATCTTCTCCTTTCCTTGTCCCGAGGCTCTCTATTGGAAGCCTCGTTTAGTATCCCAAAGATTGACTCTCCTCTTGCGAATCCGGACTTTCCTCATCCTCAGAAGTGGACCTCCGGGAGTCTTTCCTTTCCTCCCCTTCTTCTTCCTCAAATGAGCTCTCAGAGACCAATTCTTCCAGATCTTGCTCGTAGTTGCCGGAGACCACGCGGTTTAAGATCTTGCCATTCTTTCGTAAACTGCTTTCTTTCGGCACAAAGAAAAAAAGTCGTGCATTGGGCATCGCATAGGAAGGCAGTCCCATCTTGTTCTCCCCGTCGAGGTAGATTGTGGCAAACTTCCAGTTCGATTCCGCATCCATCTGGCTGTTCACAAAGTCCAGAATAACCTTTTGCGAGGCATTCGTCTGCACCGAATCCGAGATGGACTGCATGATTCCGTTAAAGCTGAGAATCAGCTGCGGACTTAACACCTTATGAAAGACCGACTCAATGACCAGTTGCTGATTTTTCTGCCGATCAAAGTCCCCATTGGGAAGGTGATACCGCTCCCGAACAAAATCCAGGGCCTCCGCACCATTTAAGGTAATCTTTCCCTTTTGATAGTGGACCCCATTGCCCAGGGTGAAATCATGGGGATTGTCCACTTCGATTCCTCCCACTTGATCAATGATCTTGAGAAAAGAGGTGAAATTCAGCCTCACAAAATAATTGATATTGATTCCCAGGGCTTCCTCAATGGTCTGGACCGAGGAAGAAATCCCGTAGATTCCCGCATGGGTCAGTTTGTCCTTCCGATGCTTCCCTCCGCCGGCAATGCGAAGGTAGGAGTCTCTGGGCACACTGAGCATACAAATATTGTGGTTTTTCGGATCCACCGCCAACAGAATATTCACGTCGGACCGAGAGACGTCACTGATGGATCCGTACTCATCAATGCCGGAAACGTAGACAATGAAGCCCTCTCGCATCACATTTACGGGGTCCGGCGTGGATTGATTCTTCGTTGCCACCGGCTTATTGGAATTTGTTGTCTGAATGGACTGCAGGGTGTTTAAGCCGATGGTGAGATACATGATGCCCACAAAAAGGCTGAATATGAGGCCTGCGGATAGAAGAATTCCCAGCACTTTAAAAAGGAGTCGCCGGGGGCCCAGTGCCAAGGCAAAGCAGATGACGATGAAAAGGGCCAACACAACACCGATTCCGATACGATAGGACGTCGGTAATACATGATTGTAAAATAAGATATATTCAAAATACCCCAGCATCACCAAACTGACAACGCTGAGGACAATGAGAATTCCGGAGCAAACAAAGCTGGTTCTGCTTACGTTTTTTTCTTCCATAGATAAGTTCCTTTCTTGCAAAGGCACATGCATTCGCGATTTAAAAGAATTCTATCATATGAAAAAAAGGCTAGCAATAAAAAGGAGACCCCGTAGGGTCTCCCTTTTGCGCTCTGTGTGCTAGTCTCTCCGTCTTCCAAACAGGCTGAGCAAGCGAATGAAGAGGTTGATAAAATCCAGATAGAGGCTCAATGCTCCTCCGATGGCAATGGCATTCATGCTCTCGTTGTCCAAGTTCATCGCATAGATTCGTTTCAGTTGATTCACATCAAATACCACATAAAAGCCGAAGACAACAATTCCCACGATGGTGATAAATAGGCTGAAATTCGGGTTGTGAAAGAAAATCGAGTTCAAAACGGACAAAACGAGGATGCTCACAAGGCCGATAAAGAGGATGGGACCGATTTTTGACACATCCCGCTTCGTAATCGCTCCATAAGCAGCGAGCAGTCCACACATCAAACCGGTGGCCAAAAAGGCCTGCCAGATCGATTGCGTATCATAAACGAGCCCAATGGTGCTAAACATAAAACCCGTCATTGCCGCATAGACAACAAAGAGGATCCCTGCGCCCAGCACGTTCACATGGGAGACCATATAGGAGATGCCGATGGAGAGTAATAAATAGACGATGAGGAAGAGCCAAAACGTTCCGCCATTCATCACCTGAATCACGAAGTTCAGCATGTCCGCATTATACGAGGTTGCCACCGCCACCCCCATCGTGATTGCCAGGCCCACAAACATCATCAGAAACACGCGGGTCATAAACTGAGAAAAGGTCTGCGTGGCGCGATTCACCGTTTCCTCGGTGAACTGCACATCGCCCCCCTCTTCAAACGTCTTTTTTGTCGGTAAAATCATGTTTTGCTCCCTTCTTTGGTTCTCTGTTCATTATAATAAATTCCCCCTTTTTAAAAAAGCAAACTGCAAATTATTGGGCGGAATCTTTAGACGGGGAATTCTCCTCCCCCTTGCCTGCCTGGTATTGCAGCTCATAGAGAACCCGGAACAAGCCGTCTTTCTCCAGGAGTTCCCGGCGGGTTCCCGATTCTGCCAGCCTTCCATGGTGCATCACGAGAATCAGGTCCGCATCGGCAATGGTCGAGATCCGGTGGGCGACCGCCAGCATGGTCCGGTTCTTGGCCATGTTTAAAATCGCCTTTTGAATGAGGATTTCCGTTTCGGTATCAATATTGGAGGTCGCTTCATCCAGAATCAGAAGACTGGGGTTCCCGGCGATGATTCGGGCAAAGGAGAGCAGCTGCCGCTGGCCCGCGGAGAGAGTGGACCCTCTTTCCGTTACGGGCTGATCATAGCCGTGGGGAAGCTGGCTGATGAACTCATGTGCATGAACCAGCTTGGCTGCCTCGATGGCTTCTGCCCGTCCCACCGACTCCCGGCCGATGGCAATATTGCCAAGAATATTTCCGGTAAAGAGGAACACGTCCTGCTGGACCACCCCC
Organism: uncultured Tissierellia bacterium; assembly: GCA_937923265.1. Lineage (GTDB taxonomy): Bacteria > Bacillota > Clostridia > Tissierellales > Peptoniphilaceae > CALAJY01. The sequence goes on along the minus strand of CALAJY010000037.1, from coordinate 16,424 downwards.
AGGCCCCGCCGGAGTGCGGCCAGATCATACTCGTTAATATTCACCCCATCCAGGAGAATTCTTCCCTTGTCCACGGTATAAAAGCGGGAGAGCAGGCTCATGATCGTCGTCTTCCCCGCTCCCGTCGCTCCGACGAAAGCAACGAATTGTCCGGGTTGAATATGGAAACTCACGTCCTTTAGGATCCACTCCGGCTCCTCTTCCTCCTTATTGTAGCGGAACCAGACATGATCAAATTCAATCTCTCCTCGTAGTCCTCCCTCCGGAAGCTGCCTTTTCCCTTGGTTATCCTCCACGGGCTCATCTATCAGCTTGAAGATGCGATTGGTGGAGGTCATGGCCGACTGAATGACATTAAAGGTCTCTGCGAAATTCAAAATGGGGCGAAAGAAGCGCTGAAAGTAATCCGTGAAGGCATAGAGGACCCCGAAGGTTACCGCGCCCTCCATGTTCGCGACACCGCCAAACCAGAGCAGGGCGGCAAGCCCGAGGGATCGAACAATCTCAATGGCGGGACGATAAATCGCGAAATAGGTGATCTCCTTGTGAGCCAGGTCCAAATAGCGATGGTTCACCTGATTGAATTCCTCGTAGATGCTCTTCTCCCGAAAGAAGGTTTGAATAACCGCAATCCCCGAAATGTTCTCCGAAAGCTTGGTGTTTATGGTTGACAGGACCTTGCGCTGCTGCTCATAGACGATGCGAATGACCCGGCGAAAAATCACCGAAATCAAGACTACAAAGGGCAGGGACAGCATCGCCAGTCCCGCAATCTTCGCATTCAGCTGGAACATGATCAGGATAATGCCCGCCAGGGTGAAGAAGCTCCTGGTGAGATTCGTCAGCACCGACGTAAACAGTTCATTCAGCGCCTCCGTATCATTGGTGACCCGGGTGACCAACGACCCGATGGGATGCTTGTCAAAGTAGGCCATGGGGAAGCGCAGAATATGGTCATAGAGTCCCTGCCGAATGGTGCGAAGAATGCGCTGGCCCGTTCGATGGAGCAGGTAAAAGAGTGCGTAGCTCAACACAAAAGACCCCATCACCATGAAGAGATAAATCAAGCTGATGCGAATCACGCCCGAAACGGCCTGACTTCTCATGGCGGAATCGGCCCCCTGATCGGCGATGGCGGAGAGATGGTTATCGATCAACAGACGAATCAGATAAGGTTCCACCAGGGAAGCGGCAGCGGTCAGAAAAACCAGGGCCAGGATCAATAAAAACCACCACTTATGGGGCTTCGCATAATCCAAAAGACGAGAAAGATTGGAGCGTTTTTTCTTAGTCGGTTGCATTCTCTTTCTCCTTTTCCCATTCCACATCCACTTCACGATAGCGATTCTCCAGCAGCTGTTGCTCATAGAGCTCCTTATAGAAGCCCTCCTCCTGAAGCAGGTCCGCATGCTTGCCCCGCTGAGAAATCTTTCCCTCCTCCAGGACGATGATCTGGTCGCATCCTTCCACCGTGGAGATTCGCTGGCTGACCAGCACAAGACTCTTGGACCGCTTGCGAAGATTCTTAAGAATCCGATTCTCCGTTTCCGTGTCAACGGCGGAGAGGGCATCATCCAAAAGGAGGACCGAGGCATCCTCATAGTAAGCACGGGCAATGGCCACCCGCTGCTTCTGGCCTCCGGACAGGGTCACACCCCGCTCGCCAACCAGGGTCCGGAAGCCTTCTTCCATCCGCTCGATGTCGGAGCGAACCTGGGAGAATTCCGAGGCCTGGACCACCCTGTCCTGTGCTGCGTGATCCGCCGAAAAAGCGATATTATCCGCAATGGTTCGCGAGAACAAAAAGCTCTCCTGGAAAACGACTGAAAGATTGGTATAGAGCGATTTGAAGGAAAGGTCCCGAATATCGACCCCATCCAGGCTGATTTTCCCGCGATTGACCTCATAGCGCCTGAGGATAAGCTGGATGATGGTCGACTTCCCGGAGCCGGTCCGCCCTAAAATCGCAAGAGAAGTTCCCGGACTCAGCTCAAAGCTCACATCCTTCAGCACCCAGTCCTCCTGGTCGGAATAGCGGAACCAGACATGGTCAAAGGTAATCCTGCCCTCCACCTTATCCAGTTGAATTCCATCCTGGGGTTCCTGAATCTTCGACAGCGCATAAAAAATCTCGTTGAGCCGGTTCATGGAAGCAATCCCTCGCTGGAAGGAACCGGTGACAATCCCCATGGCGACCAGGGGCCAAATGATGCGATACAGATACTCGATGACGGCAACAAAGGATCCGATGGTCATGCTCCCCCGAAGCACCTGGGAGGAGCCGTAAAAAATAAAGACCACAAAGCTGATCCCCGAGATCAGATCGATCAAGGGATCAAACAAGCCGTCTAAGCGAAGCAGGTCCATGTTCTTCTCTAAGTAGAGGTCATTGACCTTCTGAAAGGACCTTTCTCGATTTTCCTCAATCGCCGAGGCTTTGATCACCCGAACGCCCGATAAGTTCTCCTGGACTTCCGTGGTTAAATCGGAGAAGGTGTTCTGCACGATGCGGGACCTCTTCTGAAGGGGCGTGAGAATCCGGCTGATGGCAAAGACCAGAAAGGGAAGGGAAATCAAGGCGATTGCCGCGGTTTTTATCCCGACGGTCATCACCATCAAGATCACCGAGAGAAAGGTCATGAAAATCGAGTCCGTGATCATCATCACCCCACCCCCGAGGGAGTTGCGGACCGAAAACACATCGTTGGTCGCATGCGCCATCAGGTCCCCCGTGCGATGGTTATTAAAGAAAGATTGGTCCATGGACAAATATTTTTTGACCAGCTTATCGCGAAGCCAATACTCCAGCTTTCGCGCCGTTCCAAAGATGTTGATTCGCCAGATAAATCGCCCCCCCGCCATCATGAAGCCCAGGGCAATGAGCTGAAGGATCAATTGGAAAAGGCGATCCCGATTCAGCTGTCCACTGCTGATCAGGTCCGCAAAACGCCGGATAATCTGTGGAACCAACAGGTCCGCAAAATCCACTGCGATCAAAAGGAGAATTCCAATCAGATAGCGATGCCAATTTTTCTTAAGAAAAGGGATTACCGTTCGGTATCCTCTCATACCGTGCCTCCTTCCATATTCATCGATAAAAAATTTCGAAAAAAATAAAATGTTTTAAACAGATAGAACAGGCTATAAGTGAACTGCAAATATTTTTAACCAATTATCGGACAGTTTAAACATTGAGTAAGAATTTACCGGAAAAGGAGCAGCGCATGACAAACAAAATCGGATTCATGGTCGGGTCCCTTCGCAAGGACTCTTGGAATAAGAAAGTGGCAGAGGTCGTAAAATGCCTCTTCCCCGAAGACTTTGCAATCACCTTCCTGGAAATCGGAGATCTTCCTTACTACATTGAGGATTATGATCAAGATTCCTCCCGGCTCCCCGACAGCTATCACCGCTTCCGGAAAGAAGCAAAGGAGCAGGACGGCTATATCTTCTTTACCCCGGAATACAATCGGCAGATTCCTCCCGCACTCAAGAACGCCTTGGATGTCGGATCCCGTGCCAAGGGAACCTTTAACGGAAAGCCCGCCGCGGTGGCAAGTGCTTCCCTGGGTGCCCAGGGTGGGGCCCTGGCGAATTTTGCGGTGCGGCAAACTTTGGTCTATCTGGACTTGATTCCCCTGCAGATGCCGGAGGTTTACCTCTCTTCGGTTCAAAACTACTTCCATGAAGACGGAAGCATGAAAGAGGATACCAAAGAATTCTTGCAGAAATTTGTGGACGCCTACATCGCCCACTTCCATAAAATTGCTGGAAAATAGAGCAAATCTTTCCTAAAAAAATCCGGACTCCATTCCCTTGAGAATGGGGTCTTTGTTTTTTGGTAAAATCGAATAAAAATGGTATACATCCGAAGATAAAAGCCTTATACTGTTAGCCTGTATGCGCGAAAATTATCTCGTAACCAATCGTAGAATACCACCGATACGCGCAAAATAAATGATGTTGGGAGTGTCTATGACGAAAAAATATTTACTGCCGGAAGAGCGCGGGCTCATTTCCTGGAATCAAGTTGATCAAGCGGACTACATCTATGATGTGCTTCAATCCTACTCACACAGTTCGGTTTATCCCTTACACATGCCCGGACACAAAAGAAACACGAAAAAGTTTGGAGATGCCCTCCTCTATTCCCTGGATATGACGGAATCCCCCCACATGGTCAATCTTCATGACCCATCGGGGCTCCTGAAAAGACACCAGGAAGAACTCGCCAAGGATTATGGGGCAGCCAATAGCTACTATATGGTCAACGGCTCTACCGGAGGGATTATTTCCGCCATTCGAACCCTGACGAAAAGAAAAGATCATTTATTAATGACCCGAAACGCCCATCGCTCCACCTACCATGCGATGGAGATCTGTGATTTGGATGCGACCTTCCTTTCCCCGGAGATTGATCAGGAATTTGGAATGTATGCCTCCATCTCGCCCAAGAAGGTCGAGACGCTACTGGATCGGGATCCCAAGATCACTTGCGTTTTCATCACATCCCCGACCTTTGAGGGCGTGATTTCCGATGTGAGAGCCATCGCCGACGTGGTTCATGCACACGGCGCCCGGCTCATTGTGGATGAGGCCCATGGTGCTCACTTCCACTACAGCCATCGCTATAAAGATGCGATCCATGAGGGGGCCGACATCGTGATCGAGAGTTTGCACAAGACGCTGCCCTCTCTGACCGCAACGGCGGTCCTTCACATCTCGGAGAGGGTGGATTCCGAAGAGATGGCAAGAAACTTGGCCATCTTCGAAACCTCCTCCCCCTCCCACCTGCTGCTCGCTTCCTGCGATGAATGCATCGGCTACATGCGCTCCGAAGGGGCTCGGGATCTGGACAATATGTATCGAATAATCGATAAGGTCTCTCATCGCCTGGAGGGATTGGAAAAATTGGAGGTCCTGGGCATGGGCAGGGATCGGAAGGAAAATCACCCCCTCTGCTATGACATGGATCCCAGTAAGATCATCATTTCGACCAAGGCCGTGACGGTAAAAGGCATCGAGCTCAATGACATCCTTCGGCAGAGAGGATTTGAGCTGGAGATGGGCTACGGAGATTATTCACTGGCCATGGTGACCCTGGGAGACACGGAGGAGGGTCTTCTTCGCTTTGCAGACACGCTTTTGGAGGTGGATAAGGAACTCCGTTATGAAGCCCAGCTTCAGGAATCAATCTTTCCCGAGATTCCCCAAAAGGCCATGCGGCTCTTGGATGCCTGGGAAGGGCCCGGGGAGTTTGTTCGCCTGGAAGATAGCTTGGGTCGGATTGCCAATGAATACATCTGGGCCTATCCTCCTGGAATTCCCCTGCTGATTCCCGGCGAGAGAATCGCCCAGGATATTTTGGATCGATTCCTGCAATTGGGTAAGCAGAGAGTAAAATTGAAGTCCAGCTATGGGAAGGCTCCTGCCGAAATCTATGTCGTCAAGGAAGGCTAGAACATTGACGATTGCCCATGGGGGCTATACAATAGATGAGAACAATGAATCTTTGGAATGAAGGAGGACGATGATGAAACATATCATCAGTTTACACACACGCAACCTGCAGAAGAGCGTAAACAACGGTGGTTGTGGCGAATGCCAGACTTCCTGCCAATCGGCTTGCAAAACCTCTTGTGGAATTGCCAACCAATCCTGTGAAAAAGCACAGGCTAAGTAAGAAGAACATCCAATTACTTCAAGAAAAGCCGCTCTTTTGAGCGGCCTTTTCTTTAGAATGGAGAATATATGATTCACAGCTTTCCCTATCGAGGACAAAATATCGTCGTCGATGTGTACTCCGGCTCTGTCCATCTTTTGGACGATCCGGCTCTTTTTATTGCCGAACAAATGGAGAAAGACCCCAGCCTTGTGGCCCCCGAGAATTCGGAAAGGGCGCTCACGCTTCTCCTTGCCCGCTTTGAGGGTTTGAAAGAGGAAGAGGCCCGAGAAATCTTGGAAGAGGTGCAAGGCCTCATTCAAGATCAACTCCTTCTCACGGAGGACCAATATGGCAGTCTTTCCTTGGACCTGAGGGACCGCCCCGTACAGGTGAAGGCCCTCTGCCTCAATGTTGCCCACACCTGCAATTTGGACTGTGACTATTGCTTCGCCAGTCAGGGAAAATACCACGGGGAACGGGCCTTAATGTCCTTCGAGGTGGCGAAACGATCCATTGACTTTCTGATTGAAAACTCGGGCAGCCATCGCAATCTGGACATTGATTTCTTCGGCGGGGAGCCTTTGATGAACTGGGACGTCGTGAAAAAGACGGTGGAATATGCGGAATCCATCCAAGAAAAATACCATAAAGTCTTTCGCTTCACCTTCACCACAAACGGGGTCCTCCTCAATGACGAGGTGGGTGAGTTCTTAAACCGGCATATGCACAATGTGGTCCTGTCTCTGGATGGCCGCAAAGAGGTGCATGACCGTCTGCGTCACACCATCGGCGGCAAGGGTTCCTATGACCTGATTGTGCCTAAATTTCAAAAATTCGTGAAGAGTCGCGGAGATCAAGAATACTATGTTCGCGGGACCTTTACCAAAAATAACATCGATTTTGTGAAGGATGTCATTCACATGGCCAATCTGGGCTTCCATCGACTTTCCATGGAGCCGGTCATCGGCGATCCCTCGGAACCCTATATGCTTGGGCCGGAGGATCTAAAAGAATTGGAGCACCAATATGACCTGCTCACCCAGGAGATGATCCGGAGATCTCGGGCGGCTCATCAGGCGCGCAAGGAGGGAAAAGCCGTGGAGGACCTGCCACTGGAAGACCAACCCTTCGTGTTCTATCACTACATGCTCAACCTGGAAGGCGGCCCCTGCATCTATAAGCGCATCTCGGGCTGTGGCTCGGGAACGGAATACATGGCGGTGACGCCTTGGGGAGACCTGTACCCCTGCCACCAGTTTGTCGGCGATGAGCCCTACCGCATTGGCACCGTGTTTGATGGGGTGAAAAAGCAGGATCTTGTCAATGACTTTAAAGAGTGCAATTGCTATTCTCGCCCCCAATGCAAAGATTGTTGGGCAAAACTCTACTGCTCGGGTGGCTGTACCGCCAATGCCCTTCATGCTTCCGGAGATATTCGAGGGACGGTTCCCTTTAGCTGTGACCTCTTTCAAAAGAGAATGGAAGGCGCTCTCCGCCTAAAGGTGGAGGAACTCCTGCAGGCCCAAGAGAAAGAGGAAGTGGAAGATGAAAACCTGGCTTGTTCGTAACATTCGCCTGGGATTGGATGCCGACAAGGAAGAAGCGATGCAACGACTGGCAAAGAAGTTGCACATGAACCCGGACCGATTCTCCGCTCAGCCCTACCGCGTTTCGATCGATGCACGAAAGGGAAAGATTCAGAAAAATGTCCACTTTTTGGTCCGCTGTGAACAAACGCCTTCTCCCTCCCACAGGGATCAGAAGGACTTGGTCGAATGGAAGGAACGTCACTTCGACCCCATCCCGGGGAGGGTCCCTCTTCCCCATCGTCCCGTGGTGGTGGGAAGCGGCCCTTGTGGGCTCTTTGCCGCCCTCCTCTTAGCAGAGAAGGGATATGCTCCCCTTATCTTGGAACAGGGTTCCCCGGTGGAAGAGCGGAAAAAGCAGGTGGAGTCCTTCTGGGCGGGCGGAAAGCTCTCTCCGACTTCCAATGTCCAGTTTGGAGAGGGGGGAGCCGGAACCTTTTCGGACGGAAAGCTCACCGCCCGATCCAAGGACCCCAGAGTCTATAGCATCCTCAAAGCCTTTGTCTCCTTCGGAGCCCCGGAAGAAATTCTCTGGGAGCAATATCCCCACATCGGGACGGATCGTCTCCAAGGGGTCTTACAGAAGCTCAGGAGGCATATCCGAGAGCTTGGGGGCGAGTATGCTTTTCGGGAAGGGCTCATGGATGTGGAGACACAGACAGGAATTTCCGCCTTGGAATTAAAGGCCATAAAGACCACGAAGAGGCGAATTCCCTGTTCCCGGATGATCCTTGCCATCGGACATTCCGCAAGGGACACCTACAAAGTTCTTCATGAGCGGGGTCTGTCCATGGAAAACAAGGATTTCGCCGTGGGCTTTCGGGTGGAGCACCGCCAGGCCCTGATCGAACAAGCGCAATACGGGAAGGCGGCTTTTCATGCCTCCCTCCCTCGTGCCTCCTATTGGCTCACCGCAAAGTCTTCCTACCCCATGGCAGAGGGGAAAAATCGCGGCGTTTACAGTTTCTGCATGTGCCCCGGAGGTTTTGTGGTCAATGCCTCCTCGGAGGAAGGTCGACTCTGTGTCAATGGCATGAGCAACTATCAAAGAGATTCTGTCAATGCCAACTCCGCGCTGCTCACCAGCATTGGCCCGGGAGACTATGGCGAGACGCTCTTCGACGGCATCCGCTTCCAGCGGCAACTGGAGGAGAAAGCCTATAATCTGGGAGGCGAGGATTATAAGGCTCCGGTGCAGAGAGTGGTGGATTTCCTGGCCAATCGAGAGAGCACTACCCTGGGCGCAGTGAAGCCCAGCATCCTGCCCGGTTATCGCTTAAGTCGCTTAAACGACCTATTCCCGCCGGAAATCACCAAGTCTCTTCAGGAGGCCCTCAAACTTTGGGACCATAAAATTCCCGGCTTTGCCGGAGAGGATGCCCTTCTCACCGGTGTGGAAGCAAGATCCTCTGCCCCCGTGCGCATCCTTCGAACAGAGGATGGGCAAGCCTCGATTCGGGGAATTTATCCCGCCGGCGAGGGATCCGGATATGCCGGAGGAATCATCTCCTCCGCTCTTGATGGGATGAAAGCCGCAGAAAAAATCATCGAGGCCCATGCCCCACTGCTCACCGTAGAGAACTAGGCGGAAGTAAAAAGAACACGGAAAAGGGTACAAAAAAACTCCCGGGAAAGAGATCGGAATCTCTCCCGGGAGTTTTCTTATTCTTCCATCTGCTCCTTGGTGAACGAAAGCGGGAGCAGTTCGTCCAGCCGGAAGATGGACAACGTCTTCGTCGCATCCGCTAAAATCACGGGCATATCGGGGGGGCAGAACTCCACGAGTGCCTGCCGACAAACCCCGCAGGGGGCGGTTGGCTTTTCGGTCAGTCGGTCCTTTCCTTCCTGTCTTCCCACGACAACGAGGGCTTGAAATTCTTTTACGCCCTCGGAGACCGCCTTAAAAAGAGCGGTTCGCTCCGCACAGCTGGTGGGCGTATAGGAGGCAGACTCGATGTTGCAGCCCGTCCACACCCTGCCCTGCCGATCGAGCAGGGCGGCTCCCACCTGAAAGTGGGAATAGGGCGTGTAGGCAAACTCCAGGGCTTTTACCGCCCTGTCAACGAGATCACGGTAGCGACTCGTTTCCCAATTCTCTAGGTACATGGTTACTCCCCCTGCCTTTCTTCCACACCCTCTTTGCTCACCAGGGCAATCACCGGTCCCATCTTCTTAGCCGCTGTTTTCTCCTCGGAAATCCGGTAAGCTTTTTTCGCCTTCTCCATCGCCTCTTTCCCCGTCTTTTCATCCTGCGCATAGACGCGGAACAGGACATCTCCCACCGCTACCGGATCATTCACTTTTCTTTCAATGCGAAGACCCACCGCGGGATTGATGGTATCCTCCGTGCGAAGCCGGCCCGCTCCCAGGAGCAAGCTGCTTTTTCCAATCTCTTCCGCATTGATCTTCGTTACGAAGCCCGCTTCTTCTGCTCTTGCCTCCAAGCAGAGCGGCGCCTTTGGAAACTTTTCCGGATCATCAATGTAGGATACATCACCCCCCTGATTTTCCACCATCTTGCGGAACTTCCGGAAGGCCGATCCATCCTCAATCACCCGTCGGTAGGCCTCCCACGCCTCTTTCCGGGTCTCACATTTACCGCCCGCCATCAGCATCGCCTCAACCAGAGCCTGACACTCTCTGCGGAAATCTTCCGGTCCATGTCCCTGCAAGGTTTCGATGGCCTCAATCACTTCCAGATTGTTGCCCACCGCAGAGCCCAGCGGCTGGTCCATGTCGGTGACCAGGGCAATGGTTCGCTTATGGTTGTCCTCGCCAATCGCGACCATCTCCCGAGCGAGTTTGATGGCCTTCTCCGGACTTTTCATAAAGGCGCCCGAACCGTACTTCACATCCAAGACGATGGCATCGCTCCCATCCGCCAATTTTTTGGACATGATAGAAGCAGCAATCAAGGGAATGGAATCCACGGTTCCCGTGACATCCCGAAGCGCATAGAGAACCTTATCCACGGGAGCAATGTCTCCGCTCTGCCCGATGATGGAAATGCCATCCTCCTGAACAAAGCGAATAAAGTCCTCCTTGGAAATCTCGGTGCGAAAACCGGGGATGCTCTCCAATTTATCCACGGTGCCGCCGGTGAAACCCAGGCCTCTTCCCGATAGTTTGGCAATGGGAAGCCCACAAGCCGCCACCACCGGTGCGATCACCAAAGACGTCTTATCCCCCACGCCTCCCGAGGAGTGTTTGTCCACGATGGGATCGGTGATTTCCGGAAACGATAGCCGGTCGCCTGAGCGGGCCATCTCCTTGGTTAACAGGGAGGTCTCTTTTTTGCTAAGTCCCCGGAAAAAAATGGCCATCAATAAGGCAGAAATCTGATAATCCGGCAGGGTTTTCTCCTTCACGCCGGAAACAAAAAATGAAATTTCCTCCGGACTCAGGATCTTCCCATTTCTTTTTTTTAAAATGATATCTACAATGTTCATCTTTCCTCCTCGATTCTCGGTTTCCCCGGAGAATCAACAAGCGTTTTCAAGGTATCTTTGTGTATAATAAAAGGAAGTCCGAAAGAGGCGCCAGAAGCAATTCGACCTCTTTCCGCTTACACTCTCATTATAAAGAAGGAGGGAATATGGAACAAGTTTATCAAAAGCTCTTGCGCTATGCAGCCGTTGACACGATCTCCGATCCCAATTCACAGAGTTGCCCCAGCACCGAGAAACAGTTTGATCTCGCCCATCTGCTGAAAGAAGAGATGGAAACGTTGGGTCTCACAGAGATTCATTTGGATGAAAACGGCTACCTTTTTGCGACACTGGAGGCCAACACGGAGGTAAATTGCCCCACGATTGGCTTCCTGGCCCATATGGATACCAGTCCCGATTATCCGGGTAAATGCACCAATCCTCAAATCATCGACTATCAGGGGGGAGATATCCGCCTCGACGAGAACCATGTGATTCAGGAAGAAAAATTCCCGATTTTGAAGGAGTTGGTCGGTGAAAAAATCATCACCACCGATGGTAAGACCCTGCTGGGAGCCGACGATAAAGCCGGAATTGCCGCCATCATGAGCGCCATGGAACACCTGTTAGCCCACCCCGAAATCAAGCACGGAAAAATCCGTATTGGATTCACTCCCGACGAAGAGATCGGACGGGGACCGCACAAATTTGACGTCAGTGCCTTCCAGGCGGATGCGGCATTCACTATTGATGGTGGTGCGAAAGGAGAACTCGCCTACGAGAGCTTCAACGCCTGTGATGCGGTCATCACCATTCACGGAGAAAGCATTCACCCGGGAAGTGCCAAGGGACGGTTGAAGAATGCCTCTCGGATCGGAATGGAATTAGAGAGCATGCTCCCCGTACAGCAAAAGCCGGAATATACCGAGGGATACGAGGGCTTCTACCTTCTCACCGACTTTAACGGTCGTGTGGAAGAGGCCAAACTCCAATATATCATCCGAGACTTTGACAAAAAAGAATTTGAAAATAAGAAACAGCTCTTGACCGAGATCGTGGACTTTCTAAAAAAGAAGTACCAGACTTCCATCGATCTGGAAATCACGGACAGCTACTACAACATGGGCGAGGTCATGAAGGACCACATGGACATCCTCCAAATTGCGGAGAAGGCCTTTGATCAAGCAGGGGTGATCCCGATGAAAGACCCCATCCGGGGAGGAACCGACGGTTCCCAGCTTTCTTTCATGGGTTTACCGACGCCGAATATTTTCACGGGGGGCCTCTTCCCGCATGGTCCCTATGAGATTGCCGTCATTTCCTGGATGGATTTGGCCAGAGACATTGTGGTGAACATCGCAAAAAATACCACGGAAATCCAAAAATAAGCATAAAAAAGCCCGCTAGGATTTAGCGGGCTTTTTTATGCTCTCTTTTAGAGCATCCTGAATCATCTTGGTAAATTGGGAAATTGCCTCTTTTTTTCCGTAAAAGTGAACCCCATCCGTGTCGGTATAATAGGCAGGATGTTGCTGGGCGATCGCTGCCCAATCGGCAATGGTTACAAAGGGCGGCTTCTTCACCTTGCGCAGAAAATCGGTATACTTCACGGAGTCGATTTCCTGATCCTTGCTCTTATCATAGGGTGAGACAAAGACGAGTCGGTGTCCCTTGGGGCAAGCATCGATAATTCGCTGGAACTGTTTTTCAAAATCCGGATATATGTTGGTCCCCAGCTCGATGATCACAAAATGTCCCAGACTTCCTTCCGCCTCTTTTTGTTTCATGACGGCAACCCCATCGTGAAGAAAGCGACTCACCGCAGAATCGATGCTTATATTTTTTATCTGCTCTTTTAAGGAATTCCTGACAACCAAGGAAACACTGTCGCCAATCACGGTCACCGTCAGTTTTTCCAGAGATTGATTGAGTTGGGCCTGTTCCCTTTCCTTTTTGGCAGCCTGCGCTTTTTGTGACTTTTCAGAAATGTTTTGCTGGATTGCATAAAGGGTCTCCTGATCCTGGTCCAAGCCGTTGGCCCACACCCTCTCTTCCATCTCCAAAAGCTGTGGCTCTGTCTTGGCGGATAATACACAAAACAGAAGGAGAAGAGCGGATGCCAGACCAAGAATTCCCCTGCTCAGACCGGACGAAAGGGTGTGCTTTTTCCAAAGCCCCAGCTCCTTGTGGAAAAACAGGGGCTGCCAAAAGAATTCTGCAAGCAGGCTGCAAAAAAAGGCAAGAAGAATCGCAAGGATGGCCGCCGGAGGGCGAGACATGACCCGGCTCAACAGCACAAAATAGGGCCAATGGAACAGATAGAGCGGATAGGTCATTCGGGACAGGAAGTGAACGGTTTTTCCCTCCCACCCCTGAGCGCCCATCACGCTGAGTAAACGGCTTCGGTAGATGTAGAGGCCAACCAGCAGGGCAACCGTGGGAAATGCCAGAAGATAGGTTTTCTTGCTGTCATACCGAAAGCTCACGGCACACAGGAGACAGAGAACAGGTATCACCAGCATAAGGCTGAAAGAGGCCATCTTTTTACTCTTCTCCCCCAAACGGACGAAGGCGGCGGGAAGGTTGCGAAAGCCGGTGAGGCCCGCAACAAAGCTTCCCATAAAAAAGGGGGCCATCCGTGTCAGGTCGGAAAAATACCGAAAAGCGGTGGACGTGCCCGCAAGCGTTAACACGCCCTGCAGGATGCTCATGCCCATAAACAGGACCATGCTGAGCAGGCAAATCTCATAGCGAAGTTTTCCCGTGAGAAAGGGGCGATTCTCCATGCGACTCTGCTTCCGGTTTTTTTGTCGATTCCGGGACAACAGCCAGATGCAAAAGCCCCAAAGAATGTAGAAATGTACTTCCGGGCCCAGTGACCAGGTGTGAAGAAAGAGATGCTTCACATACTGGCTTTCATAGCTTCCGCCACTGGCAATCTCGTAGAGATTCGTCGAGAATCCAAAAACGGCAGCAAGCTGTCTTTGAATGTCCACCAAAAAATCGGGATTTGCGAGCAAAGCAAAGGGCAGGACCAAGAGCACGAGAAGAAGAACATTGGGAAGAATGCGAACCACTCTTCGTTGATAGAATTCTCCTAAGGAAAACTTCCCTTCGTCCGAAAACTCATCGAGAGCAAGCGATGTCACCAAAAATCCCGATAGCACGAAGAGAATATCGACTCCCAGGAATCCCGCAGGCAACTTCTGAGGGAAAAAATGGTAGATGATGACCAGGGCCATGGCAAAAATTCGCAGGCTATCGAGCCAGTCCATCCTCGCCTTATCCGTTATTTTGTCGGAGCGGACGGCGCTGGCTTCTCTCCCTCCTTTGTCCAATTTCCATTTGCTTCTCGTTTCCATTTCTCTCCTTCTTTCGTTGTGAGAATTGATTGTGCAAGAGGTCGACCTTGTTGAAACTTCCCTTGCAGAGTCCATCCTTCCTTCGCTCGGAAGGTTCCCTGCCCATCAAAGCGACCATTCTTCCACGTGCCTTCATAGGAGTCGCCGTTTTTCGTGAAGCTCCCTTGCCCTTCGAATCGCCCTCGAACGGTGGATCCCGTATAGGTTCCCCCCATGATCTTCAAGTTACTCACGGCAACGGTATTCTTGGGCGAGACCGCAAACAGGCTGAGGCACAGGAACAGAAAGACAATGCCAAGAAGCAAAAGTCCCCTTCTTTTAGAGCTCGTGTTTGTCACGGTCATCCTCCCTTCTTGCATGGTGTTTTTTTCGAGCTTCCAATGCCCGCTTGATTTTTGGCTTTACTTCCTCCAAGCTTCCTTCCTTTCCCCCATCTTTTCGAATCAGATAACCATTTTTGGGATCCAGCTGCAGGATGTATAGACGAGCATTTTCATATACTTTCTCGATGTCATTATAATAAAAAGCGTTCCATCGTCCATCCTCCGTCTCGGTACGAACACCGGTTTCAAAAAACGAAAAACGCCGCAGGACGGTTTCCTCCTTCCCCTCTGCATACCGTAAGTCCTGTTTCATATAGGATTTCGCGTTACGCGCGGGCATGACAAAGAAAAAGTAGATTAAAAAAACCAGCCCCACAACAAGAAGCAGACTCCCCAGAAGCATCGCTGCCCAGTCCTGCTTGGGAAAGGCTTGCAAGATAAGCAGGCTGAGTCCCATCCCCGCCGAAACCAAAACCCAAAGAAGAATAATGAGCTTTAATCGCAGAGAGATCGCCGTGCGGGTGAATTCCACATAGTCTTGATAACGCAGGCGGGATTCATTGCGATAAAGGCACCGCTGTCCCCCTAAATCCACTTCGTCACGGTGGCGCACCCACTTCTCATCGGGTCCCTCCGGAAGCGCATCCTCCATGCGGAATCTCTTTTTTTCGGTTGCCTTTTTCGTTTTCTCGTCTTTCTCTTGGGGCGAGAGCTGCTCCCAATTTCTTTTCATTCTCTTCCTCCTCTAGTGGATGGATTGCGATTGCAAGTCGATAAAAACCAGGTCCGGTGGATTCATCCAACGCCAGGGAAAAACAAAGACACCGAGGCCCGCCGAAACGACCATCGCCTGATTCCCCTGCTTATACAGTCCCTTATCATAGCCGGGCATGAGCCCTCCCTCCGGAGTAAACAGGCCCCCAAGAAAAGGAAGGCGAACCATCCCACCGTGAAGATGACCGGACAGCGTGAGATCCGCTCCCCAGGTCAGATAATCGGGCCAATATTCGGGATTATGGGCCAAAAGAATCTCATAGCTTTCTTTCTCCCGCTTTAAAAATTGACCGACCGGCAGAGAAACGCCCTTTCGATAATCCGGATAGTAATGAAAATCCTCCCGAAGACCCGCGAGAAAGATGCGACTTCCTCTGCGTAGGATGGGCACACTGCGGTTCTCAAGCAGGGTGATTCCCCGTTTTGTAACCTCCGTTTGAAAGGTTTTCTCCTCCTCCGGCTTTTCCTCGGCCCATAAAAGCTCGGTATTCCCCGGGATCATGTAGGACGGAGCGATTTGACTTATTTTTTGCAGGTACTCCAAAAACGGCGTCTGCTCATTCTTCTTGGGATTCACGGTATCTCCGGTGAATACGATGATGTCCGGCTTTTCCTCTTGGATATCCGCTATGAAATCCGATCCATTGCCCGGAATTCTTCCATGCAGGTCGGAAATTTGACAGATTTTAAAGCCATTAAAGGCATTCGAAATTTTCGGGGAGCTGACTTGATAGTGACTCTTCTTCCAGGAATGGTTGGAAGCATAGAGCATAAGCAAAAGAAGGCCCAAAAGAGCGATGAGAACATAAAATTTGATCGGATTCTTTTTTCGCCAGCGGGAAAAAGATAAAAAACGGCTGCGCTGTTTCATGATTTTCCCCTCACTGCATCACGAAAAAAAGGGTCAGGAGGAAAATCCCAATGCCACAAAGCCAAAGAAGCCAGGAAAGTCCCTTTCTTCCCCTCGGTTTTTTCTTGCTCGTCTGTGACGGCAATCCAAAGCGAACAAAAGCGGAAAAAGCAAGAACGCCGATGGAAAGCGAGCAGCCTATCAATAATATCCATTGTTTTTGGTCCATCCTTTGCTCTCCCTTCCAAGTAATCGCACCTATTATAGCATAGGAACCGGAGCAACGAAGGCGCCTCTCCCAAAAAAAGAAGGGCAGCAAGCATGCTGCCCTGTCCGATCTTTGTCATCTTCCACTATTCGATAATCTTGGAAACAACGCCGGAAGCAACCGTACGTCCGCCTTCACGAACTGCGAAACGCAGTCCCTCTTCGATAG
>CALAJY010000036.1 GCA_937923265.1 uncultured Tissierellia bacterium | reverse complement strand
GGATGATGATGCCTGCAAGGTGGAACACGCGATCTCCCAGGAGACCTTCTTGCGCATCAAGGAGGCCATCCAGGAGGAAGTGAAAGAAGAAGAGAAGTAGGAAGCGGGGAAGCCGATGCAACAATTTTTCATTGCACCTGCCTGGTTTTCCGACCATGGAATCTCGAAAGCGATGCCACCGGATCAAGCCCCCCTGTTGCCGCTCCCCGGGGAGCTCAACCACCAATTGGTTCGCGTGCTGCGAATCCGGGGAGGGGAACAGGTTCGCTTGGCGGATGGACAGGGCCGGATCTATCTGGCCCAGCTGCAAAAAACGGGGAACCGGGTCAAGGCGAGGCTCCTGTCCATGTTTGCCAAAGAAGAGGGACTGGGGCTTCCTCTTTGCCTGTGTCAGGCAAAGATTCGCAAGGAACGCTGGGAATGGATGTTGCAGAAAGCCTGCGAGTTGGGAGTCAACCGGATCATTCCGGTGGAGACCGAATACACCAATCAAAAGTGGCAATTGACCGACCATCTTCGCCAACGCCAGGAGGCCATTCTTCGGGAGGCGGCAGAACAGTCGGAGCGCTTTACCATTCCGGTTTTAGAAGAGGAATGCCGGCTGGATGACCTGACACCGTCCTCGGAAGAGCTCTGTCTCTTCCCCTGTGAGCGCAGTGAGGGACAGACTCGGTCCCTGTTCGATTGGGCCTGCTCTCAGGATCCACAGAAGCTCAAAGAGACCCATCCAAAGGGGGTTCGCCTCCTCATCGGACCGGAGGGAGGCTTTTCCCCGGAGGAAAAGGAGAACCTTCTTCAGAGGGGCTGGAAGGCCGTGAGCCTTGGGCGACGAATTTTACGGGCGGAGACCGCAGCCATCTATTCCACAGGTCTGGTTCGGGAGATCTTGGACCGGGAGAACGCATAGAAAAATTTGGTAAGGAGAAAAAGGAGGGGCTATGACGCAAGCGGAAAAAATGCGAAAAGAGAAAATATTGATCATTGACTTCGGAGGCCAATACAAGCAGCTGATCGGCCGCCGGGTCCGGGAAGAGAAGGTCTTTTGCGAAATCAAGCCATGGACCACGCCCTATGAGGAGCTCGGAATCGACGAGTATTGTGGGGTGATCTTAACGGGAGGCCCCTCCTCGGTCTATGAAGAAGGAGCACCAACGGTCGATGAGCGCCTCCTCCAAGCGGGTCTTCCCATCTTTGGCATCTGCTATGGGGCGCAGTGGCTGGCCCATCACACGGGGGGCAAGGTGGTCTCTGCCGGTGTCGCCGAGTACGGTCACACGGATATCCGGGTGGACACCCATGCCCCGATTTTCCAATCCACCGAGCACCACACCACGGTTTGGATGAGCCACAACGACCAGATTCATGAACTGGGGGAGGGCTTTCATTCCATTGCCCACTCGGACCATTGCCCTGTCGCGGCCTTTGGCAACGAAGATAAGAAAATCTATGGGGTGCAGTTCCATCCCGAGGTGGAGCACACGGTCTATGGCCGGGCCATGCTCCACGAATTTCTCTATACCGTCTGTAAGGTTCAGGGGACCTGGTCCATGGACACCTTCGTGGAAAGGACCGTTGCCGATCTCAAGGAAAAGATTGGGGACGGCAGGGCCCTCTGTGCCTTTTCCGGTGGAGTCGACTCCTCCGTGGCCGCCCTCCTGGTCCACAAGGCCATCGGCAAGAATCTCACCTGTGTCTTCGTGGATCATGGCATGCTTCGCAAGGACGAGGGAGACACCGTGGAAGAGGTCTTCGGCAAGCAGTTTGGTATGAACCTCATCCGGGTGGATGCCGGAGCACGCTTTCTGGAGAAGCTCCGGGACGTGAGCGATCCGGAGAAGAAGCGGAAGATCATCGGCGAGGAATTCATCCGCATCTTCGAGGAGGAAGCCAAAAAGATCGGCCATGTGGATTACCTGGTCCAGGGGACCATCTATCCGGATGTGATCGAATCCGGCGTGGGCGGAGCCGTGATCAAGTCTCATCACAACGTGGGAGGCCTGCCCAAGAACGTGGACTTCAAGGAGCTGGTGGAGCCCCTCCGCGACCTCTTTAAAGATGAGGTTCGTCAGGCGGGAACCGAGCTGGGGATTCCCGAAGACCTCGTCTGGCGGCAACCCTTCCCCGGGCCCGGCCTTGCGGTTCGCATCCTGGGAGCTCTTACGCGGGAGAAGATTCACATTGTCCAGGAGGCCGATGCCATCTGGCGGGAGGAGATCAAGAAGGCGGGACTCCACCGGAAGATCGGCCAGTATTTCGCCGTCCTCACCAACATGCAGACCGTCGGGGTCATGGGCGATGCCCGGACCTACGAGTACATCCTGGGTCTGCGCGCCGTCACCACCAATGATTTCATGACCGCCGAGTGGGCCCGGGTCCCTTATGACGTTTTGGACCGCAGCTCCAATCGGATTGTCAACGAGGTCAAGGGAGTGAGCCGGGTGGTCTACGACATCACCGGCAAGCCCCCGGCAACCATCGAATGGGAATAGTAGCAAAATTTTCTAAAATGGCTTAATTACAAGCTATAAAGAGAATGAAAAATGTCTACTGGTACTCAAATGGTACTGGAAGTAAAAAAGAATAAATTGAATAATAGTTCCAAGTGGTTTACATTTGGACAAAAAATTAGACCGTAGTTTCAAACTGCGGTCTTTTTGCGTACATATTATGAGGATTATTTTATTTAGACATCTCAAATGGTTACTTTCAAATGCAACAAATAACATAAACCAGATTGCAAAAGCGACTAATACAACTGGTGTTATTTATAAAAAAATATTGACTATATGAGAGAAAAAATAGAAAAATTGTCAAAAGAAATATGGGATATACATTCGCTGTTATTAAATTAAATAAAAAAATATAGTACTGCTTAGCTTAATTTTTTAAGCTTGTTAGTACTATATTTTGAAAAAATAATTTGTTTGTTATTAAATCTTGTGTTTAATTAGCTACATATAATTTTAACTGGCACGGAATATGTTTCTAGACAATAATCACTTGTTGAACCTAATACAGTCAACATTTCTTTAGTGATTTTAGAAGAGTCTACACCAGGTTGAACTATAAAAATTTTTAAATCAGTTTTTTTAAACAGTAATTTCTTCTGTATAATATTTAAAGCGTCAATGTTACCTTCAATGATTCTACTAACACCATTTCGACTTATCCTTTTAGCATCTCTACTTTTTAATCTGTCTATCATTTCTATAGCTTTTAATTTCCAGTGTACTGATTTTTCAGCTTGTCCACAAACTTCATATAGATCAGATATTCTAGCACCAGGCTTATCAGCATGAGAATATTTACAATGATAAAATTCTATTAGTATAGATTCGCCACTATCATTAAATGTTACTATATCCGCTACTTCTCCAGAATCATCATCATCAAAAATAACATCATAATTTAATGATTTTAATTTGCTTATAGTATTATACTGTATAGAATTTTTTATTATTTCTCCTGATTTTGAAATTTGAGATTCCGTTCTTATATTAACTCCCATATTACTCCAGTTCCAGGAAATAATATTGTTAGAATTAAATAAAGTAACTTTATTTTTATTTGCAATCGTTAAAATATTTCCTTCCAAAAATGATGAATCTGTATAATATATTTTCGGAGGGTTAGTATCAAAGTATCTACTTAATGGAATAGGATTTTTATTGCTTTTTAAAATTTCAGGCTCTTGCTTATCACTATTTAGAAATTTAAATTTATAACTATCATCTTCAATTTTTAAACAATAATTGTACACTTCATACCCACAAAGTAATTTGAAATTTTGTTCATTATTATGTTTTATATCTATATTAAGTTCACAATCATCTATATTAACAATTTCAGATAAAGTTTGAATAGTTATCTTTGATTCAGAAAAAACTATGGAATCATCAAAATCTATTCTATAAGCAACAGATTCAGGTAAAGAATCTGTAATAGTTGGGATTAGCAAATTATCTAAGATACGAGAATCATTTTTTTCATCTAATATTTTAATCATTATATTATCACACCAGTTTTTCCAGAAAGAAATTGATTCCACCCATCTTGACCAAATTTTTCCTTTATATGAACAACCTATGCTTATTTTTCCGTTGCCATCATATCCAAATCCAAATAAGTTTGACTTATATGAATTTATTTTTTGAGATTCAGCAATACCTTGAGATACATCTATTCCAGCAAACATTTTAAATCTTATAGGACCATTTATAGCGGAGTTAAGTCCTATAGTTCCAAGAGATAATCGATTAATATTTGCTAAACACCTAAAAATGGGCTCCGATTTAATTTGATTTAAGTGCTTTTCATCGAAAACATTTTTCAATAAGTCATTACCAAGTTGATGATTTGTATCGTTTATACATATATATCCTTTTTCTACATTCCAATAAACAATATAAAAATTCCAGTTTAGACTTTCTATATTTCTTTGAGTAGTCCATCCTTGAAAGGACTTATAAGGTTCAATAACAATAAGCATTTTCTCTTCTTCATTTATGAATCCTTGGCATTTAGAAGAATCAAAGCAGTTTAACCATGCATAAGGATTCCAGTTCTCTGTATTATTGTACTTAAATACTCTCATGCTTACTTTTGGTCTGAGTTGTCTTAAATCTATTTCTGTATTATTAACTTTAAACCCAGATATAAGTTCTTGGAGTTCTATTTTATCTTGAATATTTTGTTCTGATTTTATTGGCAATAATAAGTTCCAATCTGAATCGGACTCATAGAGATCTTTTAAAGAATTCATAAAATTGACATCTGCAATATTAGCTATGATTTTAGCATTACCTAAGTCTGTTTTACTTCTTGCAAAACGACCAATAAATTGTAATGTGATTGGCAATGATTTAAATTTATCGTGTAACGCCGCTATTTTTAAATTAGGTATATCGAT
>CALAJY010000035.1 GCA_937923265.1 uncultured Tissierellia bacterium | reverse complement strand
ACATTCCATGCTTCGACGATTTCTTGATGCTACCGCCTCCCTTGCTTTTTCCCAGGGTACCCCGGTCGGCGGGCGGTTCCCGATGTCAATCTCCATCTGCAATCACACATTCCATGCTTCGACGATTTCTTGATGCTACCGCCTCCCTTGCTTTTTCCCAGTGTACCCCGGTCGGCGGGACCCGCGCATGCAATCCTTATTTTTCTTTAGGCATTCCTGTTTTCCACTTTTCTTTGTTTATTCTGCCTCCCTCTGTTTTTCAATGCTTCTCACCTTGCGGGAACCCCTGGTTTCGCCGTTTCTGTTGCTTTTGCTGTCTTCTTCGTGGAACCTGATTAAGAAAATTATATTTTCCGTAGGGGAGTGATAAAATATTGATAGGAAAAGGGTTGGAGGATGAATTATGGGATGTCTCATTTGGCCGATTGCTGTTGTTTGGGCATGTCTGAGAGGCTTGTGGAAAGGACTGATGGGAAAGTAGGGCAACCTTAGGGTCGAAGAAGGAACGGTGTAAAAGAGGAAGACGGAGATGCCTTCCTTTTTTATTTTTAGGGGAAAGGCGGAAGTGGATGCTATCCAGAGAAGGATTCAATCAATGGGCAAGCGAGTATGAGGCGAGCGTCCGGGAGAGCGATACGGAGGGAGAGTATCCCTTTGCCGGCTATGAAAAGGTGAAAAAGTTCTTGGAGGACCTGGCGGGAAAGGGAGAGGGAAGGTCACTGTTGGATTTGGGCTGTGGCAGTGGAGAAATGACCCGGATGTTCTATCGGAAGGGCTTTCGAGTGACGGGGCTGGACTTCTCCGAAAAAATGCTGGACATGGCGAGAAAGAAGATGCCGGAGGCCCGCTTCCTCCGGGCAAATTTCGGGGAGGAGCTACCTAAGGAAATTCAGAAAGAAAAGTATGACTTCATTCTTATGACCTATAGTTTGCACCATCTGCAGGCGGAGGCACAGCGGAAGTTGGTGAGAGAACTGTGGAAACTCCTGAAGGAAGGGGGTCATCTGCTGATTGGCGATGTGGCCTTTGAAAGCCGGGAGGATTGGGAGGCCTGTCGAAAGAGAAGCGGATCTCTTTGGGATGGGGAGGAGGTTTATCCGGTCTGGGAGGAATGGCGGTCGATAGGGAAAGAGCACTGCGGAGCCTTCTTTCCCCTCTCTTTTTGTGCCGGTGTGATGGTCTGGGAAGGAAAGGGGCAGTGATGAGGATTGGCTTGGCGGTGGCCCAATTGCACGATAACCGGCCCGAGCGTCAGCTCCAACAGGTCGAAGACTTTCTAAAAAAATACGGAAACCGGGCGGACCTGTTGGTCTTTGGGGAGGCCTATCTGCAAGGCTTTCATGGTTTGAGCTGGTCCTATGAGAAAGACCGAAAAAGGGCCGTTTCTCGGGATTCGAAGATCATGATCCGGCTGCAGGACCTCTGCAGAACGTATGGCTGCGGGGTATCTCTGGGAATGATCCTGAGAGAGGGAGAGAGCCTGTACAGCGGCAATGTGGTGATAGATTCGGAGGGTCGGTCGGTGGATGTGTTTCATCGGGTGTCTCCGGGTTGGCGGATTGCGGAAACGGAGGAACATTACCGAGAGGGAAGGGACTTTCACTGCTTCTCCTATGAGGGCGTCAAGATGGGGGTCATGATTTGCGGAGACGGCTGGTATGAAGAGAATCTGGAAGAATGGAAGAGGCTGGCTCCCGACCTGCTCCTGTGGCCCCTGTATGTGGACTATGGAGCGGAGGAATGGAAGGAGGGGGCGGAAAAGGAGTATGCCCGGCAGGTGAAGGACTTGCCCTGCCCCGTCCTGTTTGTCAACGGCCTGGATGTGAAGAAGGGGGAGAAGGGGGCTCATGGAGGGGCCTTTGTCTTCCGAAATGGCGAGACGATTCGGGGATGGGAAATGGACCGGCCGGGGACCTTGTTGCTGACGTGGGATGCGAAAGAGAACATCGTATCATAGAAGGGAAAAGACAATGCAGGGAGAAAATGAGAAGGAATGGACCGCGATTCAGGAAGCGATGGTGGGATGGCGCAGGGACTTGCATCGGATGCCCGAGCTCATGAATGAAGTTCCCAACACCTCGGCCTATGTTCAAAGGGTGCTGAAGGGGCTGGGAATTCCCTTTCAGACCCTCATGGAGGGAAATGCGGTGGTGGGCCATATCCCGGGAAAAAAGAAAGGCGCGGGGAAGGTCTTGGCTCTTCGAGCGGACATGGATGGTCTGAAAGTCAAGGAGGAGACGGGCCTGCCGTTCGCCTCTCAAAATGGATGCATGCACGCCTGTGGGCACGATGGCCACATGGCCATGCTCCTGGGAGCCGCTTCGTATCTTCAGGCGCATCGGGAGGCATTTTCGGGGGAGGTCCGCCTGCTCTTTCAACCCGGCGAGGAGTATCCCGGGGGAGCGAAACCCATGATCCGGGAGGGGTGTTTGGAAAATCCCCGGGTGGATGCGGTGTTTGGCATGCATGAGGGCCAGATTTCTCCGGATCTTCCGCCCGGCTACTTGGGCTTTCGCAAGGGGGCCATCATGGCGGCCATGGATCGGCTCTTGATTCGGGTGAAGGGCAAGGGGGGCCATGCGGCGAATCCCCATAAGTCGGTGGATCCCATTCCCCTGGCCTCGGAGATGGTCCTGGCCCTGCAAACGCTGATGAGCCGGGAGCGGAATCCCGTGGAGCCGGCCATCCTCTCGATCACCCGGTTCACGGCGGGCTTCAACCAAAATGTGATTCCGGACACGGCGGAACTGGAGGGAACGGTGAGGACGGTCAATCCCAAGACCCGGGTCTGGTTGCGGGACCGCATCCGGGAGCTCTGCCGAGACCTGGCTCGGAGTCGGGGAGCGGAAGTGGAGATTGAGCACCTCTTTAAGTATCCGGCCCTTTTGAATGATCCGGATTTTACGGAGCTGGCGAAAAGAGCGGCGGCAACGATCTATCCCGAGGACAAGATTATGGACCTGCCCGCCCCCAACATGGGCTCCGAGGATTTTGCCTTCTACACGGAGGAGGTGCCGGGGACCTTTGCTTTTATGAGCAATCCCAAGCCGGCGGATGGACGGTTTACCGGCCACCATTCCTCCCACTTTGACGTGGATGAGGGCATGTTTTCCACGGGGGCAAGGCTCTTCGTGCAAGTAGCATTGGACTTTTTGCAATAAAAAAACCGGAGGATGCAGAATTTTACAAGCAATCCTCCGGTTTTTTTGTATTTCTAAGGTTTTCTTATTTTGCCAAATAGTGGACGAGCGCTTCGGTGGTCTTCTGCAGATCCTTGACGTTAAGCCGCTCTTCCACGGTGTGGACCTTGTCCATGCCGACTCCGATGATGATGGCGTTGAAACCCTCTTCGGCAAAGAAGTTGGCATCCGACCCGCCTCCGATGATCTGCAGGTCCGCATCGACGCCTACCTCTTGATATATTTTTTGGAATTCCTTGGCAAAGCGCAAATCGTCCGTGGGACAAAGGGGTGGGTACTCCATCTTCGCCGTGAAGGTGGCCCGGGCCCCCGCCTTTTCCGCCGTCTCCCGGGCAAGGCGCTCATAGCTTGCAAGCAGCTCCTTCAGGTGGTCCGGATCATGGCCCCGCAGTTCGCCACTCGCCTCGGCCAGGTCGGGAACCACGTTGCTGGGAAAATCGGAGCGGAGGGTGGAGATGTTGGCGGTGGTGCGGGCATCGATGCGACCCGAGGGAAGAGCCGAAAGGATCCGGGAGAGGACCCGAATCGCGTTGACCCCCTTTTCGGGTTCGATGCCGGCATGGGCGGATTTGCCGTGGACCGTGAATCGGTAGTGGTAGGAGGCGGGCGCCTGGTAGGCCACGTGACAGGCGGGTCCCGCATTATCCACCACGATCATGTCCTTGGGCGGATCGATGTTCTCTCGGATCTTTTTCCAGTCAATCGCCTGGGCACCCAGCATGCCCATCTCCTCCCCGGGGGTGAGAATGAGGACAAGCTCCTCGTGGTCGATGTTGTGGTCCAGAAGGTAGGAGATGGCGGTGAGGATGGCACATATGCCCCCCTTATCGTCACCGCCCAGGGTCGTTGTGCCATCGGAGTGGAGCCAGTCGCCGTCCCGAAGAACCTTCACCCCCCGGTTGGGCTCCACCACATCCATGTGGGCGGAAAAACTGACCCCGGGTCCCGGTACGGTTCCCGGAAACCGAGCGAAGATCGTGGGAGCGTTTCCCTCATAGGCCTCATAGGAATGATCCAGGAAAACATCTGCCCCCATGGCCTTCAATTTATCCGCTAAAAAGTCCGCCATGGCTTTCTCCCTGCGGGAGGGAGAATAGATCGCCACAAGCTCTTCAAAGCAAGTGACCAAGGCATTTTCCTCTATATTCATATTGTTCAATTTATTTCTCCTTTTCATTACTCCTCTTTCCGGATCTTATTGACGAATGAAAACGGTTTGTGTAAGATAAGTTTATCATTATTGAGGAGGTATTGGTATGGAAAAGAAGCGTTTTTATAACAGTTTGTTGTTTAAACTATTCTTAGGCATCGTGGCAGGCATCCTGATCGGATCCCTGGCCAATGAACCGGTCATCAACGTGATAAACACCTTGAAGGCCATTATGGGAAATCTCATCTCCTATATTGTGCCCCTTATCATCTTAGGCTTTATTACCCCGGCCATTGTTTCGCTTAAGAGTAACGCAGGGAAGGTATTAACGGCAACCTTGTTCCTTTGCTACTTGTCTTCGATCGGTGCGGCAACCTTCAGCTTTTTAGCGGGAAAGGTCATCATTCCGGGACTGAACATTGCCGCGGATCAGGCAGCGGGGAACAAGCTTCCGGAGATGCTCTTCAAGTTGGAAATTGCCCCCATTATGCCGGTCATGACCTCGCTGGTCACCGCCATTCTGATCGGTTTAGCCGTTGTCTGGACCAAATCGGAAACCTGGGAAAAGCTGCTGAATGAATTTGGAAACATCGTCCTGGCAATTGTGAACAAGGTCATCATCGCGATTCTTCCTTTCTACATCGCAGCCACCTTTGCAACGCTTGCTTACGAAGGCGTTATTATCCATGAACTTCCGGTCTTCCTGACGGTCATTGTGATTGTCCTGATCGGCCATTACCTCTGGCTCGCCCTCCTCTATGGAATCGGCGGTGCGGTATCGAAGACCAATCCCTTGGAAGTCGTGAAGCACTATGGACCCGCCTATCTCACCGCGGTGGGAACCATGTCTTCTGCGGCAACGCTGTCGGTCGCTCTTCGCTGTGCGAAAAAAGCAAAGACGCTGGATCCCACCATTCGGGATTTTGTGGTGCCACTCTGTGCAAATACCCACCTCTGTGGATCCGTGCTCACCGAGACCTTCTTTGTCATGGTGGTCTCGCAAATCCTCTACGGGCAGTTGCCCAGCACGGGAAGCATGATCCTCTTTATTCTGCTTCTGGGAATTTTCGCCATTGGTGCTCCCGGAGTTCCCGGTGGAACCGTGGTTGCCTCTCTGGGCTTGATTACGGCAATCTTGGGCTTCAATGATACCGGAGTCGCCTTGATTCTTTCGATTTTTGCCTTGCAGGACAGCTTTGGTACCGCCTGCAACGTCACCGGAGATGGGGCCCTCGCCCTTATCGTTACGGGTTGGTTCCATAAGGTGCCGGGTCGAAACGGAAATCCTGTTCATGTCGATGAAGGGGAAAATTAATCAACGCAAAAGCCCTTTTCTTTGAGAAAGGGGCTTTTTGTTATACAATGACATCTGTTGTTGATAAAAGTAGGAGGAAATAAATGGATTATTACGTTTTTTTGAAGCAGGAGCTGGTACCGGCTTTCGGTTGCACCGAGCCCATTGCCATTGCTTACTGCGCAGCAAAATGTCGATGTTTGTTGGAAGCTGAGCCCGAGCAGATTGACGTGTACCTGTCAGGAAGCATGATTAAAAATGCGAACAGCGTGACGGTTCCGGGAACCAAGGGCCGAACGGGAATTCCGATCTCTGTTGTGGCAGGTGCTCTATTAGGTGATAGCGACCGGGAGCTGGAGGTCTTGGAAGATATTGATACGGCTCGGCTTCCCGAATGCGACCAAAAGATTGAAGAAGGTTTGGTAACGATTCATTTGGAACCCGGTAAGGTGGGGGTTTACGTCGATACCCGTATGAAGGCGGGAGAAAAGACGGCCCGGGTCATCGTCTCTCAAGGCCATAGTCATATCAGCTATATGGAACAAAATGGGAAGATCCTTTTGAATGAAGAGGAAGAGGGAAGCACGGAAGAAGAGGCTCCCGAACTCAGCTTCCATAAGATTTATGACTTTGCCAAGACCTGTGATCTGAGCCAACTGCAGGAAATTTTAGACCGGCAGCGGACCTATAACCTGGCGATCAGCAAGGAGGGTTTGACCAATCCTTGGGGATCCTCCATCGGTCAACTTATCCTGGAGGAAGGAAGCAACAAGTACTCGGAAAAGATGGCGGCCTATGCGGCGGCCGGTTCCGATGCCCGCATGAGCGGTTGCGAGATGCCCGTTGTGATCAATTCCGGCTCGGGGAACCAGGGAATCACGGTTTCTGTGCCCATCACCATTTATGCAGAGGATAATGGGGTGGAAGACGAATTGCGAGACCGGGCTCTGGTCCTGGCCAATCTGATTTCCCTGTATATCAAGCAGCATATTGGAAAACTTTCCGCTTACTGTGGTGCGGTTTCCGCAGCAACGGGAGCCATCACGGGAATCGGATACATGCAGGGAGCTTCGGAGGAAGTCCTGGCGCAGACCGTTTCCAACTGCATGGCAGGAAACTCCGGCATTATGTGTGACGGTGCCAAGGCATCCTGTGCGATGAAGATTGCCTCCAGCATGCGGAATGCCGCCCTTTGCTACAAGCAGGCTGTGAAGGAAAAATCCTTCCGTTCGGGAGATGGCATTGTCATGGAGAACGTGGATAAGACGGTGGAGTCCATTGGCAAGATCGCCCGAGAAGGCATGCAGGGAGAGGATGAGATCATCCTTCGCGAGATGCTTCGCTATAACGAGAACAACCGGTAGGATAAGAAAATAAAGAGCTCGGAAACACCGAGCCTTTCCTTTCAAAAAGAGAGCCGATGATCGGCTCTCTTTTTTTAGTTCCGCAGGGTTTTTAACGCATGGATCAGCTGATCGACGGCCTCTTCCTTGGTCGCGAAACTGGTGCAGAAGCGAACACTATAATATTTCTCATCATAGGGGGAGGCTTCAAAGGCGAAGTCCTGTTCCAGCAGGTCCATCTCCTCCTTTCGCAGCAGGAGAAATTGCTGGTTGGTGGGGGAGGAAGAGGCGAAACCGTAGCCCAGATCTTCCGCCGCTTTTCGAAGCTTCAGAGCGAGTCGGTCCCCGTGTTCCCCGATTTTTTCATAGAGATTGTCCGTGAAGAGGGTGTCAAACTGCAGACCCAGCAGGCGGCCCTTGGCGAGCATGCCTCCATTCTGTTTGACGGAAAAGCGGAAATTTCGGTTGAGGTCCTCTCGAAAGATCACCGCGGCTTCGCCAAAGAGGGCTCCCATTTTGGTTCCTCCGATATAGAGAAGGTCACACAGTCGGCCCAGGTCTTCCCAGTGAACGACATTCGCAGGGCTGGCCAGGGCAAAGCCCAGGCGGGCACCGTCCACCATGAGGTAGAGATCGTATTGGTCACAGATTTCGCGAATGGATTCCAGTTCCTGCTTGGAATACAGACTTCCCGTCTCCGTGGGCTGGGAAAGGTAGACCAGGCGGGGATCGGTTTCATGTTCCGGGG
This sequence comes from uncultured Tissierellia bacterium, assembly GCA_937923265.1. Classification (GTDB taxonomy): domain Bacteria; phylum Bacillota; class Clostridia; order Tissierellales; family Peptoniphilaceae; genus CALAJY01. The sequence continues at coordinate 20,127 of CALAJY010000035.1, read as the reverse complement.
CCTCTTGTCCTCGCTTTTTCGCGAGGAAGGCGCGAAGCTCTTCCGCCTTCAACTTCCCATCGTGGGCAGGGAGCGCATAGATTTTGATCCCTCTGGACTCGACGGCTCCCGTTTCATGGGCGTTAATATGACCCGATTGACAACAGATGGGACTTTCCCAGGGGCGGAGGCAGTGGGCGATGAGCGTCGTATTCGTCTGGGTGCCACCGACGAGAAAGTGAACGTGGGCATCGGGTCGACGGAGGGTGTTGCGAATTTTTTCTGCGGCCGCCCGGCAATATTTGTCCCTGCCGTAGCCAATATGCTGTTCCTCATTGGTCTCGACCAGCCGTTTCAAGAGGGATGGGTGGCAACCTTCCACATAGTCACTGTCAAAGCGATACATTACTTCTCCTTTGTCTTTTGTTCCTTTTGGGTGTGCGAGCGAAGGTGAGTTCTTCGCCTAGAGTCGCTGCTGGGAGAGGGGCTGGAGCTTCAAAAGCAGCCATTGGAAGTTGCCACTGCTGACCTCGGATCCACAGTATTCGCAGACTCCGTTCTGGTTGATGGAGAGATTTGCTCCGCAATTCGGACATTTTGTCACATGACCCTCCATGTTGGGATCTGTTTTTGCGGACAGGTTACGCTGAAAGGTCATCCGGTAGGTCATGAGGTAGCGGACCTCCGGATTTCCTTTTATCACCTCTCCCGAACGGTCATCCACCAGATAATCCCGATAGCGGGCCTGGAGAATGACAGAAGCAAGCTGGTTGCTCGTGTCTTCTTGATACTCTTCAAATTCCATGGAGAGGATCGCGATGTCTTCCACCTTATTGGTCTGGCCGGCATCGATATATTCCTGCAGCTGGGCTTCGTGCTGGTGGAAGAGATTGTCTGTTTCGAAGGCACGAATGGCCCGCCAGTTTTTCTGGGACCACGCCTTTTGAAGGGAAACAAAGACGTCTCCCGATCTCGTTAAAAAGGCCTCCTTGGAGAATCGGGGATCACGCTCCATCAGCTGCTCCAGGTTCTTATCCCTCGCAAAGTCATTCACGGGCCGATAACTGCGGGAGGCACGATAGGAGGAATCTCCCTGGTTTCTCTTGCGAAAAGCACGGAACAGAAAAATGAGGACAAGTAAAACGAGAAAGCCGGTTTCTCCGCCAAAGAAGGGAATGAAGCCGAAGAAGTTACCGCCGCCGCTTCCACCCGTCCAACCGTCGTTGCCAAAGTCAAAGCCGCCACCGCCGCCTCCACCACCGCCCCAATTATCCGTTCCCCAGTCAACGCCGCCTCCGACGTCAGCCAGTGAGATGGTTGGGTGAGCAAATAAGGACAGGCTAACGATGCACAGTATTGCGAGTAGTATCCATCCGGTTCTTTTTTTCATTCCTTTGGCTCCTTTCCTGGTTTCTTCTCTTTTCATTATACCTTAGATTGGATAACTGAAACGGCCAAGGGTTGCTGGGAGGAAAGCCGATAAAAATCGAGACCCCCGTCCTTCGGATTTTTAAGGAGGAAAGGTGGGGGTAAGCCTGCGTAAAAGAGGGGAAGCCGGTGACACCGGTTTCTTTGTCAGAGGGGGATTACTATGTTACTATAAGTTAAAAAGCGGAAAAGGAGCAGACTATGGCATCTATTTTTGGAATTATCAGTCGCTATAAAGATAAACTGGTGATGTTTCCCACCATGACCATCGTACTGGTGGCGCTAACCCTGCTTGCCTATATTATTTTTCGAAAGAAACAGTTTATTAAATATGTTCCCGGTCTTGCCGGGGTGATTCTCGGACTGGTTTTTCTCATGGTCGGTTTTTCGACCCTTACAGCCTCCCATGGGCTGGACACGATCTGGATTGGCATTCTTCTTTTTACCTCGGGTTGGATTGCCATCGGGACGGCTTGGATGCTGGTACTGTTGGCGGGAATTCCCGGCATGGGGCAGTATTTTTCCGGCAATAAGGAGAAGGCAAAGAAAAGCCGGAAGCCCAAACAGGCGGTGCGGACACGGCGAAGCGCGAAGCTTGCGGAGAAGGAAGAGGGAACAAGGCGGTTTCGATCCATCCTCCCCAAGGAGGGACGGGAAGATTCCACGCGGGTGATCTCGCGCATGACCCGAAGCAAGGCGGGACAGACACGTCGGATTGGAAAAGTTAAAAAGAAATAGCCCGGTCCTTTCCGGGAGATAGAGGAATCCTCATGAGGCAAAGCCCCGATTTTTTGAAATCAAAAAATCGGGGCTTTGTTTTATGCTCAAAGAGGAAAAGAAGTCAGTCCAAACGATAGGTTAACTCCGCATGACCGGCACAGAGCCTTGGGCTCAGCCAGTGATAGCGGTAAATTTCGGAGCAATTGTCCAGGTGGGGGCCCATCCAGGGGAGAGTGCAGACACCGAAGAGCTGCGTTTGCGCCTTGGGGTCTTCCTTGCTTCGAAAACGCAGACCGGAGCGGAGAAAGCGTTCGAGACCCCGGTCGAGGCGGCCCTGCAGCTCAATGATTTCGTCCTGCGTGAAGTGACCCGAGATGCGGAAAGAGACTTGAAAGTTTCCGTTGATGCTCTTGACGGCCTCATAGGCATAGGGATTCCGATTTTCATGCTGGGCCAGGAGATAGCGGAGGAGAAGGCGGAGAGAGACATCTCTTTGGGTTTGCCTTCGGTCTCGGCTGTTAACCTGCAGGAGAATCCTGCTTTTTTGCGGCTTGCCGGAAACCACATGAACGAGATGGTCGCCCTGCATATAGGTCCGAAGAATGGGAGCTCCATCGATTTCTGCGCGCTCCGGCAGGAGATGAAGCTGTTCATAATCCATGAGCAGGGTATCCTCCAGGACCAGTCGGGTGGTTTCTCCCTCGGCTTTCCGATGGAGAATATTGGTGGAAAGGCGGGTTTGGTAGGGATTTTTTATCGTGTGCATAGTCACTCCTTTTCCTCATTGTAGCACAGGGAAAGGGGAGGAGGGAGAAATGAATCGGCTGGATATTTTTTGTATCTCATGGATCTTTGGCTGCGCCCTTGGGCAATGTTCGGGCTCCTTGGCCTATCTTTTCCTTTCCCTGTTTCTCCTCTTTGCACTTCGATTTTTTCCTCCGGAGGGCCGTTCCCGGTGGAGGCTGGTTCTGGTTCTTGTGCTCCTCTCCTTTTTTTTCGCCCGATTACGGCGAGTGGAGCTTCCTTCCTTGCCGAAAGCGACCCAAACCCTCCGGGTGAAGGTGATCGGAATCAAGAAAAGAAGGGGGAAGAAAGAGGCCCTGCTTTTCTCGGAAGAAGGCCCCGCCTGGGCCCGGGGAAAGGTGTTTGTGAGCCGGGGTCTGGATCAGATGGTACGATCTGCTTCAGCCCGGTCGGAAGAGGATCTCATGGACTGTCGATTTCAGGTGAGGGGCCGCTTTCGGCTTTTTGACCACACGACCCTGCCCGGTCTGTTTGATGAGGAAAGTTACCAACAAAGGCAGGGACACTGGGCGGTTCTGGATATCCTCCATCCCGTCCTTTTGCAAAGGGGAGCCGGCCCGGGCCGTTGGATGGAGGAGCTTCGCGGGCGGATTCGAAAGGCCTGTGAACCCCTGGGAAAGCCGGGGGCTTCTTTTTTTCGTCGCATCCTTTTGGGAAGTGAGGAGGGCCTGGGAAAGGAGATCAAGGAACCCATGAAGGAGCTCGGCATGCTCCATCTTTTGGCGGCATCGGGGCTCCACATCAGTCTTCTCTTTTCCACGGGTTTGCATCTTCTCTCCCTGGTCACCGGCAAGAGACAGCGGGCGGTCCTTTTTTTATTTTCCCTTCTCTTTTTCTATGCCACCCTTTTGGGGTTTCCTCCGTCCATCCTTCGGGCACTGCTGTTTGTCGCTGCCAAGGAATTTGCCCTTTGGCGACGGAGAAAGACCCTGACCCTTCGCACCCTTCTCTTCGCAGCCACCGTTCTCCTTGTCCTCTGGCCCGCCTCCCTCTTCCAACCCGGCTTTCAGCTCTCCTTTCTCTGTGCCCTGGGAATCTACTACGGCAACCTTCGGCAGAGCTACCATCCCTTTTCCGGCGGGTTTCTTCAGACCCTGCGAATTTCTTTTTGGATTCAGCTCTTCACCCTCCCCGTCCTGCTCCTTCAGGGGGGATCCCTTTCTCCGGTGAGCCTTCTTGCGAATTTTATCCAGATTCCCTTCTTCACCGGTCTCTTCCGTTTGGGTCTCCTTGCCCTCTGCCTGGCTCCGCTTCCCATGATCGGATTTGTTCTTTGCAAATTCACGCAGTGGGGCTATTTTTTCTTCCTCCGAGTCATGGACCAATTGCTCGGGATGAACCGGATTTTTACCCTGCCGGACATTCATCTATCGGCGTCCGCTTCTCTGGCCTGGCTGCTCTTCCTTCTTCTCCTGATGGAGGAGAAGGGTCCCCTGTTCACTCGGAAGCCGGGGCCTCCCTCCCTGTCGGAAGCCTTTTTTCTTCGTTGCCAACGTCTGCGCCTGCAGCTGGTTCTTCCCTTGTTGCTGCTTTTCCCTCTGAGCCAGCTGCTTCCCCTTTCCCCGGATCATGCCCTCATCAGTCTGGATGTGGGCCAGGGGGACTGTACTTGCTTGCGGGACGGGGAGCATGCCTACCTTGTGGATACGGGAGGTGTGGTGGGACCCGCGGGAAAGCAGGAATCTCAAAAGCTGGCCAAGGGGGTGGTCCGCGAATTGGAAAATTATGGAGTGAATCGGCTGGATGGAATTTTTCTCAGTCACTTTGACCGGGACCATGTGGGGGCCTTACCCTATCTTTGTAAGGAACTGCCGGTAACGGCGATTTACTGTGCACCGGGCAAGCGGACGGCAAAGCAGGATGCCCTCTTACCCAAGGGAATTCCCCATCGCGTGGTGAGTCCGGGCTTGTTTTCCGAAGAGAAGGGAGGATTTTCTCCCGGGTCCTTTTGGAGTGTGTGGGTGGTCTTCACGGGACGAGTGGATCAAGAGGACAGCAACAGCGGGTCCATGATCCTCCTGGCAAAAACAAAGGGAGAGAAGGGAAAGACGGTGCTCTTCATGGGGGACAAGGAGGACGATGGGGAGCTCCTGCCAGCCCTTGAGAGAAAGCTGACCGAGCCCCTTACCCTGCTGAAGTGTGCGCATCACGGCTCCAAGAGAGGGTCCGGTGCCCCTTTTCTGAAGCGGATTCGTCCAAGGCAGGCCCTGATTTCCTGCGGCAGGAATAATTCCTATGGGCATCCCGACCCGCAAACCCTCCGGCGTCTTCGGAGAACCGCCACCTGCTATCGGACGGACCAAAACGGGTCGATGGCTTTTTTGGAGGCCGGAGGGGATTCCCACTTTTTCGTGCAAAAAAAAGAAGACCGGCTCCGGGAAAGCGTGGTCTTCTTGGCAGGTCTGTTGTGGATTTTGCTCGGTGCCTGGCAGGCGGTTTTCCCCTCAGAAAGCCGCATTAAAGTCCAAGGGCCGCCTCTGCGTGCTGGCCGAGAGAACGAGGCCGATGCCGGTTAATACGATCATCTGGAAGGTTCCGCCGTTGGAGATGAGGGGAAGGGGGATGCCGGTGACGGGCATGACCCCGATGGTCATCCCGATATTTTCAAACACGTGGAAGAAAATAAAGGCGGCAACGCCGATGCAGAGGGTGGACTCAAAAACGTCTTTGGCCTTGCGGGCGATCATCACCATCCGGTAGAGCATGATCCCATAGCAGAGAATGAGGGCGAGACCGCCGACGAAGCCGAATTCCTCACTGAGGACGGCAAAGATATAGTCGGTGTCCTGTTCCGGAATGAAGCCAAAGCGGGTCTGGGTGCCCTGGAGGTACCCTCTTCCCAGCCATTGTCCGGAGCCGATGGCGATGATGCCCTGGAGGTTCTGGTAGCTCGATCCCAATGGGTCGGTGGAGGGATTCAGAAAGTTGATGATCCTAAGCTTTTGAATCTCTGTGAGGCGGGAATAGACCAGGGGAATGGCAATCAAGAGCAAGACGATGGCGCCCAGGATATAGCCCCAGTGAATGCCGGCGTAGAAGATCATCAGAGCGATGAAAAAGGCGTAAACGATGCAGGTCCCCAGATCCGGTTGCCGGAGAATCAAAAAGAGGGGGATGCCCATGGCAACCAGGATGATGAGCAGGGTTGTGGGCCGATTGAGCTTCGCGTGGTATTTCTCCAGGAGCATGGCCAGGCTCAGAATCATGCCAATTTTCACGAACTCCGAGGGCTGAAAGGCGACGGGACCCAATTTTAACCAGGACCGTGCTCCCCAGTCGCTCTCTCCATGGCCGATCAGCAGGGTGAGAAGAAGAAGGACGATGCTTATTCCATAAATGGGGATGGCAAGCCGCTTCAGAAAGTCCAGGTCTACCCATTGCAGGAGGAGGATGATTCCAAAGCCGATCAGGGTGGCAAAAATTTGCGACCGCATGGGGGCCCAGCCCAAATTCTGGGAAGCGGTTGCAGAATGCAGCACAATAAAGCCGAAGATGCAGATTGCGGCGGTGCTTAGAAAGAGAAGCCAGTCAAATTGGCCGGCCACTTTTTTACTGCGGTTAAACATAGGATCCTTTCCATTCGCCCAAGGGCGATTCGTATTTTTCTAATCTCGGGAACTCCATTATAATATAGTTCATCATTAGAGTACCATAGAGGAAGGAGAAAAACAGGGTGAGGAGCATGGACCAAAGAGAAGCGCAGTGTTTTACGGACCCCCTGGCGGAGTTTTCCATCGCGGGAACGGGGGTGATGGTCCGGGAGGACGGGACCCTGATTCAGACCCTGGCCCTGCCTTATCCGGTGCGGAGGGATTCCAAGGGCTCCTTTCTTGCACCTTCGGTTTGGTCCTTCTCCAGCCGGGGGAGGGACTATCACAAGATGATCCGGGAACGCCTCTCCGCCTATGCCGATACCGTTCGAACCGGTCTTCAAAAAACGGGATTTTTTTTGGAACCGGCGCGCATTGAGGTGGATACCGAAGAGGCCTCGGAGAGGGGACTGGCCCTTGCCTCCGGTTTGGGCACCATCGGCAAGAATCAGAATCTGCTACTGGCGGACCGGGGATCCTTTTTCTACCTGGGGGTTTGCTATTGGAGCCTTCCCTCCCAACCATCCCTCGCCTTCCGGTCCTGCTTTCCCGCTTATGAGAAGGGGACCCGAGTTCCGGATAAGGACCCTTGTGCGGGCTGTCAGTGCTGTATCAAAGCCTGTCCGGGTCATGCGCTTCGTCCGCTTGCCCCGGAGAAAACCGAGAAGGGGAAAACAGGCACCCTTGCAGGCACCCCGGCCTATCCCGGGGTTTTTTACGATCGAAAAGCCTGCCTTTCCCAGCTCTCCCAGGAGAAACGGGTGCTCACGCAAGAGGAGTGGGAGGCCTTAGGGGACCGCCTGTTTGGCTGTGACAGCTGTCAGATCTGCTGCCCTTATAATAAGGAAGCCCTGGATGCCGGCAAGGGAGAAGCGGGCGTGGAAGAAGCGGCAGAATTTTTTGCGATGACGAACCGAGAATTGGAAGCCCGCCATGGGCATCGGTCAGGCCGTTGGCGCGGCTGGCCGATTTTGCGAAGAAATGCCCTGATTACTCTGTTTAACAGCTGGCGCCGTAGCCCCCGGGGGGAAAAAAGAGACCGGCTTACGGAACAAGTGAGGGAAGCCCTGGAGCTTGCTCGGAAATCTTCTTCCCCCCTTCTGGAGGGGCAGGCTCGGGCGATTCAGGAAGTCTTTGAAAGGGAGAGAGGAGAGAGAAAATGAAAAAAATGTCAAAAGCGGAAGCCGCCCAGGTCATGGACCTGTTAAAGGAGACCTTTCCCGATGCGGGACCGGAGCTGCACTTTTCCAACCCCTTTGAGCTGCTGGTGGCGACCATTCTTTCGGCCCAGACCACCGATGTGCAGGTCAACAAGGTGACACCCGCTCTCTTTCAGGCCTATCCCGGACCCGCCCAGCTCGCCCTGGCCAGTCCGGAGAGGGTCATGGAGATGATTAAGAGCATCGGTTTTTACCGCAACAAGGCGAAAAACATCGTGAAGACCGCTGCCATCTTGGTGGAGAAGTACCGGGGACAGGTCCCGGACACCATGGAGGAGTTGGTGAAGCTTCCGGGAGTCGGGAGAAAAACCGCCAACGTGGTCCTGTCCAACGCCTTTCACCAACCGGCGATTGCGGTGGATACCCACGTATTTCGGGTTTCCAACCGCATCGGCCTGTCCCAATCTCAGGATGTTTTGGCCTGTGAGAAGGACCTGCGGAGGATCCTGGATTTTGAAATTTGGTCGCTTGCTCACCACCTGCTCATTTTCCAAGGCAGGCGCATCTGTAAGGCCCGCAATCCCCTCTGCCAGGAGTGCTCCCTTCGCGACCACTGCCGCTTCTACCAAGGAGCCCTGCAGTGAAGCGGGTCACGATTGTAGGCGGGGGTGCCTCCGGCGTGTTTTGTGCCTGCCTCTTAAAAAGCGGGGCGCCGGACCTTTATGAGGTGCAAATCGTCGAGCAGGGGAACCAACTCCTCCGCAAAGTACGAGCTTCGGGAAACGGCCGCTGTAATTTCACGAATGAGCATCTCTCTACCTCCCACTACCTCAGCAAGGAGGGGGAGGAGGCCTTTGTCCGGGAGGCCTTGCGGGCACTGCCCTCGTCAAAAGTGCGAAGCATTTTTCAGTCCCTGGGCCTCCTTTCGGTGAGCCTGGAAAGTGGCATGGTGTATCCAAGAACCCTTCGGAGTGAGAGCCTGGTCCGGTGTTTGACCGCTTGGCTGGACCGCCTGCGGATTCCGGTCATCTATGGCAAGGAGGTTGTTCAGGTGGAACGCAAGGGGGAAACCTTCCTCCTCTCCTTAGCATCCACGGATGCCGATGTGCCCCTTTCCCCCGACAAAGAGAAGGTGGGGACGGATCTCCTCATCCTGGCGACGGGTGGGGCCTACGGTATTGGAAAGGACGAACGATCCTGTGGCTATTCCCTGGTCCGCCCCCTGGGTCATCGGCTCACCCCCATTCACGCGGGCATCTGTGCGTTGACCGTTGAGGAGAAGAGCCTGACGAAGGCCTGTCAGGGCTGGAAAGTCCAGGCGGGTTTAGAGGATTCGCAGGGTAATGAGGTGCAGGGCGATTTACTGTTTACCGACTATGGTCTGTCGGGCATCGGGATTTTCCGCCTTTCCAACCTTCTCTTGGACCGGATCCAAAAAAGTCACCGGCCGCAAGCCCTTACGATCAACCTCTTTCCGGAATACGGTTCCGAGGAATTCATGGCATGGCTCCGGCAGCTTTCCCAGGATCAGGCGGGGACACCGATGAAGGATATCTTTGCGGCCTTTTTACCACCCGCCCTGCTTTCCAACATCGGAGCGTCCCTTGGCCGGGACCTCGGAGAGCCACTGGGAAATCTCGGGGAGGAAGATCTGGAGACCTTGCTTTTCACCTTGCAGAGGATGTCCTTCACGGTCACGGGCTCCCGCAGGAGGGATCATGGCCAGGTGACCTGTGGGGGAATTGCCACAGAGGACATCTCTCCGAAGACTATGGAATCCCTGTGGGTACCCGGTTTGTATTTTCTTGGTGAAATCATGGATATTCAGGGAGAGTGCGGGGGATATAATCTGCATTGGGCATGGGCTTCTGCCTATCTTTGTGCAGAGCATTTGCTCCACGCTGGGAATCAATCGTGATACAATAAATCTGATTATTATTTTTTGAAAGATCTCAAGGAGGCTTTCATGTTTCGAATTCAAGAGAAATTGAGCGAAATGACAGAGCGGGGCGAACAAATTTATATCTCCATTATCGGATGTGGAAAAATGGGAAAGGGGCTGATTTGTCAGCTCCGCCATATACCGGGAATTGTCCCCTCGGTCATCGTAGATCATACACCGGAAAAAGCGAAGAGTGTGCTCCTGTCGATTGGAATTCCGGAAGACCGAATTCGGATTACCGATGATCCGGAGGAGGGGGCACGATTTCATAAAATGAATGGCTATGTGGTATCCGCGAAAGAAGAGATGGCGTATCTGCCCGGGGTACATGCCGTGGTCGAGGCCACGGGGGTTCCGAACACGGGGGCCCGCATTGCCGTTAACGCAATTCATCATCACAAGCACATCATCCTCCTGAACGTGGAATGTGATTGTGCGGTGGGACCGATTCTCTACCGGATGGCCCAAAAGGAAGGCGTCGTTTACACGGGAACGAAGGGAGATGAACCGGGAGCGATCTTGGACCTGGTGGACTTCGCCCTGGCTACGGGCTTTGACCTGGTTGCCGTCGGCAAGGGGAAGAATAACAAGCTGGATCGGGAGCAAACCGATGAGACCCTCGCCGAGGAGGCGAGAAGCAAGGGACTTTCCCCCCACATGCTGTGCTCTTTCGTCGATGGAACCAACACCATGACCGAGCTGGGCACGGTTTGTAACGCCATCGGCTTTGTACCGGATGTGCCGGGTTGCCATGGCATTACCGCCAAGCCGGACACGATTGCGGGAATTCTGAGCCGCAAGGACCAAGGCGGTATTCTGAGCCGGGAACAGGTTGTGGACTTTGCCTTTGGGATGGCTCCCGGCGTCTTTGCCATTGTGACCAGCGAGGAGCCGGAAGTGGTTTCGTTGATGGAATACTTAGGCCTGGGAAAGGGACCGAATTACACGCTGTATCGGCCCTACCATCTCACCAGCCTCGAGACCCCCATCACCATATTCAGTGCGGTCATCGAACATGAGTCATCCCTGGCCCCTGTAAAGGGACAGGTTATCGATGTCATCACGGTGGCAAAACGGGACTTGAAAAAGGGCGAATCCCTGAAGGGGATTGGTCGGGACACGGCCTATGGTCTGTTGGTGAGTCATAAGGAACAGCAGGAAAAAGACCTTTTGCCCTTCACCATCTGCGATGAGTCAACGATTCTCACGCAAGACGTGAAAAAGGGGGAGTGGCTGACCTACCGGGATGTGAAATTGGATGAAAATCGGGAGATTGTTCGCCTCCGCCGTCAACAAGACCAAGAGGAGCGCTCCTGTTAAGACAGATATAAGGAGGGAATTGTGGCTTTTAAGGAACTGCCAAAAGATGTCCGGGAAGGGGAAGCCTGGGCCGGACAGCGATGGAAGAAGATGGACCTGTTGAAAAGGTCATTAGAGGAACGGGATCGGGAGAATTCCTATATCTTTTTTGATGGTCCACCCACGGCAAACGGGGCTCCTGGCATCCACCATGTGATTGCCCGAACCCTGAAGGACATGACCTGTCGCTACAAGACCATGCAGGGCTATCGGGTTGGCCGCAAGGCCGGCTGGGACACCCATGGTCTGCCCGTGGAGATTGAGGTTGAGAAGAAGCTGAGCTTTCGCAATAAAACCCAGATTGAAGAATATGGAGTGGAGAAGTTTAACGAGGAGTGCCGCGCCTCGGTCTTTAAGTATCGGGACCTGTGGACGGACATGAGCGAGCGGATGGCCTTCCTGGCGGACATGGACCATCCCTATATCACCCTGGATAATGATTATATTGAAACGGAATGGCACATTCTGAAGGATTTCTATGACCGCGGCCTGATCTACAAAGGTGCGAAGATTCTTCCTTACTGTCCGCGCTGCGGGACGGGACTTGCCAGTCATGAGGTGGCACAAGGTTACCAGGAAGACCAGGTGGTTACCGCGTATGCGAAATTTGCCGTCAAGGGGGAGGAGAACACCTATTTCCTCGCTTGGACGACGACGCCCTGGACCCTGCCCTCCAATGTGGCTCTCACGGTTCATCCCGATGTGGACTATGTGAAGGTCCGACAGGGGGAGGAGAAGTACTATCTTGCCAAGGACCTCATCAACCAGGTGCTGAAAGAGCAGTATGGGGAATGGGAGATTCTCGAGGAATACAAGGGAAAAGACCTGGAATACAAGGAATATGAGCAGCTTCTCCCCTTCCTCAACGTTAAGGGCAAGGGCTTCTTCGTGACCTGTGCCGACTATGTCACCACCACGGATGGTACGGGAATCGTCCATACGGCCCCGGCCTTTGGCGAGGATGACTATAAAACGGGCAGAAGATATGACCTTCCCTTGGTGAATCCCGTGGGCGAGGATGGCGCCTTTTTGGAAGGACCTTATCAGGGACGCTTTGTCATGGACTGCGATCCCGACATCCTCGACTATCTGAAGAGCCATAACCAGCTCTATGCGCGGCAAAAGATCAGCCATAACTATCCCCACTGCTGGCGCTGCCACACCCCCCTTATCTACTACTCCAAGCCATCCTGGTACATCGATGTCACCAAATTCAAGGATCTCTTGGTTTCGGAAAATGAAAAGGTTCATTGGTTCCCTCCCTATGTAGGGGAGAAGCGATTTGGCAACTGGCTGGAGAACCTCAATGACTGGGCGATTTCCCGCAGTCGTTACTGGGGAACTCCGCTAAACCTGTGGGTTTGCCCCGATTGCGGCCATGTTCACTCCGTGGGCTCTCGGAAAGAGCTGGTCAAGCTCGCCCAGGAAGAGATCAACACGGACATCGACCTCCACCGCCCTTATGTGGACCAGGTCCATATCACCTGCCCCGAGTGTGGAGGAACCATGACTCGGGAACCGGATGTCATGGATGTTTGGTTCGATTCCGGCTCCATGCCCTTCGCCCAATGGCACTATCCCTTTGAGCACAAGGATGATTTCGATTCCCGTTTCCCCGCGGACTTCATCTCCGAGGGCATTGATCAGACCCGTGGCTGGTTCTACTCCTTATTGGCCATTTCGGTCCTGTATAAGGGGGTGGCCCCCTACAAAAATGTTCTCGTGAACGATCTAGTTTTGGACAGCAAGGGTCAGAAGATGTCCAAGTCCAAGGGAAACACCCTGAATCCCTTTGAACTGTTTGACCGCTATGGAGCGGATGTGGTTCGCTTCTACTCCCTCTATGTATCGCCTCCGTGGGTTCCCACTCGCTTTGATGAGGAGGGCCTCAAAGAGGTGAATGCTAAGTTCTTCCGCACCATCAAGAACATTTACCAGATGTTCGCCCTTTATGCGAACACCAACGGCTGGAACCCCGCGGACTTCCAGGTGGATGTGGATGATCGGCCGGAAATCGACCACTGGCTGCTGAGTCGCTACCATTCTCTTTTAAAGAAATACAAGGAAGAGATGGATGCCTTTGAATACAACCGCGTGGTTCATGATCTGTCCGACTTTGTGGTGGAGGATTTCTCCAATTGGTACATCCGCCGCAACCGCCGTCGTTTCTGGTCTTCCGAAGCATCGTTGGATGTAAAATCCGTGTTCCGCACCAGTTATGAGGTTCTGCTGGGTGTGAGCAAACTCATTGCTCCCATCACACCCTTCCTGGCGGAAGAGCTCTATCAGGCCCTGACCCGGGAAGAGGCCATGGATTCCGTTCATCTGGAGTTCACGCCCCAAGCCGACCTTTCCCTCATCGACGAGGATCTGGAGAAGAAGATGGACCTGGTTCGCCGGGTGGTGAATTTGGGAAGAGCCAGCCGAGAAGAAGCGGGCATCAAGGTTCGTCAGCCGCTCTCCGAGCTTGTCATGGACCGGAAGTTCGAGGACACGATCGGTCATCTGTCCGACCTCATCAAAGAAGAGCTTAACGTGAAGGAACTGGTCTTCTCCGACCGTCTCGCCGACCAACTGGAGATCACCCTGAAGCCCGACTATAAAGTGGCGGGCCGCATTCTTGGAGGAAAGATCAAGGACTTTGCCAAGTACCTCTCCACCGTGGACAGTCATGAATTCCTGGCCAATCTGGAACAAGGCCCGGTTACCCTTTCCCTACAGGGCGAGGACACGGAGATTCAGAGAGACTATGTGGAGGCCAGATACCAGGCGCGGGAAGGCTTCGATGTCGCCATGGATGGCGACATCAGCGTCCTCTTGGATACGCAACTGAGTCCCGACCTGGTTCAGGAAGGACTCGTTCGCGAGGTTATCTCGAAGGTTCAGCAGCAGCGGAAAACAAATGACTTCGAGGTTTCCGATCGGATTCACATGAGTTATGAAGCGGATGAAGAGCTGACCCGGGCCATCGAGGCCTATCGGGAGAACCTGAGCCAGGAGATCTTAGCAACGGAGATTCAGCAAGAGAAGCTGACGGATCAGGAGCCGGTAGACATCAACGGTCATCCCCTCCGTTTCCGCTTGCAAAGAGAGGATTAAGACTGCGAAGGAGGATGGGATGAAACGGATTGCAGTGTTTCTTTCAAAGAATGGAGCCGACCTACAGTGCATTATCGATGCCTGCGCGGATCATATCGTTCGCGGATCGGTGGATCTGGTGGTCAGCTCTTCGGAGGATAATCTGGGTCTTCGGCGGGCCCGTGATTCCGGGATTGAAGCGATTTATTACGATCCGAACCGCTTTCACAATCCGGAGGAATTCTACGTAAAGTGCTGTGATCGCATCCGTACCAAGGGAATCGACTGGATTTTCCTTCTCGAGTACGACAACCCGATTCCCGGCTTTATGATCCGGGAATTTTACCCTCGCATTCTTGCCTCCACCCCTTCCTTGGAAACGGAGTTTGTGGGCGTCCCGGATGCGGGCATCCGCTCCGCGAAAAAAGCCCTGGAAGAAAAGGCAAAGGAAACGGGAAGCATGATCTTTGTGGTCCAAACGGGACCGGACCAGATGGGCCGCCTTCTCAGTGTGGAACGGGTCCCCATCTTCGAAAGCGATAACGCCTGGAAGCTCTATCATCGGGTCAAAAAGACGGAGCATTATGCGATTCCCAAGATTTTAGCGGGTTGTTGTGCCCCGGATGATGATAAGACCGGGGAAGAAAAATCGTGATAATTAGGAACTTCCGGAATTGGTTGTGTTGCCAATTCCGGGAGTTTTTTATTGGGAAGGGGAAGCTAGCCAAAAGCCGGGGGTGGGAACTCCCTGGGAAACTGTGAAAAAGGGGATTTCCCAGGGGTGAGTTCCCCTGGGAAACTGCAAAAAAGGGGATTTCCCATGGCCCCGTTCCCAGAGTGGAGAATTTTTTTAAAAACCACCGTGTCTCAAGAAATTTCTAGTATAAAATTATGGGTGAATAGTCTTAATTTATTCCGTTTACAACACCACGGGTCCGGGCGAATCAATTTGCAAAATGGAAAGGAATTCGCTATAATTACTTACCAAGTTTTTTGAAGGATGATTTTTATTCGGATATTTTTGCTTTTTCCTTGTCAATTGTTGACAAGGCTTGTTTTCGTGTGCTATTATCAATACTTGCATAAATCATAGATTCGTGACCTATGTCTAAATTTTTTACTAACTTTTGTTCTGAAACGCAAATGCGTTTGCATTTTTAATGGGATCGTTGTTTGAAAACGGTAAAGGGGTGGATATGACAATGCACAATCACACGGTAATGTACGGTAAAACCGAACGGCAAAGTTTCTCTCGTATCCCGGTCGCACTGGAGCTTCCGAACCTCTTGGCTATTCAAAAGGATAGCTACAAGTGGTTCACGGAGGATGGCCTTCGTGAAGTTCTGGCGGACATTTCTCCCATTCGAGACTTCTCCGGTGGCCTGATCATGGAGTTCGTGGACTTCCATTTTGATGAGGAGACGGAATACTCGGTGGAAGAAGCGAAGGAAAGAGATACCAGCTATGCCAGAAAACTTCGCGTAAAGGTTCGTCTGATCAAGATGGACGACGGCGAAATCATGGATGTGAAGGAACAGGAAGTCTATTTGGGGGATATCCCGATGATGACCCCGTCGGGTACTTTCATTATCAATGGGGCAGAGCGTGTCATTGTTTCCCAGCTCATCCGTTCTCCCGGCGTCTACTATGCCCAGGAGTTTGATAAGTCCGGTAACACCATGATCTCCTCGACCGTGATTCCAAACCGTGGTGCTTGGATCGAATATGATAATGATGCGAATGGGGTTGTCAACGTAAGAATTGACCGCACCCGCAAACTGCCTGCTACCACCCTGATTCGGGCCCTTCTCTTTGAAACTAATGAAGAGATGATTGATGTTTTGGGAGATGAGGAGCATTTAAGCCTTACCTTGGAGAAGGAAGTGTCTCGCACGCGCGAGGACGCCCTGCTGGAGATCTATCGGAAGTTAAAACCGGGCGACCTCGCCTCGGTGGAGTCGGCCGAGCCCTTGGTGCATAATCTCTTCTTTGATCCGCGTCGCTATGATCTGGCGAAGGTGGGCCGCTATAAGTTTAATAAGAAGCTTTCCATCTTTAACCGCCTGGCGAATCGCACCTTGGCTGCCGATGCCGTCAGTGAAGATGGGGAGATTTTGGCAGAAAAAGACGAGTTCATCTCTCGGGAGAAAGCCCTCGAGATTGAAAACGCGGGAATCAACAGCGTGGACGTCTATGCGGATGAAGCGCACGAGGATGTGGTAAGAATCGTGGGCAACCATTTCGTGGACTACCATGTCTTCCAGGATGAAATTGAGGATGTGAACATGGATGAACTGGGTCTGTCGGAGAAGATTTACTGGCCCGGAATGCAAGAGATTCTTCAGTTCTTTGAAGAGGATGAAAGTGGAGCCTACGACAAGCCCGAGAAGAAGAGATCTTATATTTTAAGAAACAAGTCCAAGATCTGCCCGCATCACATTACGATGGCGGACATTCTCGCCACCTTCAGTTACCAGCTCAATCTCTATCACGGAGTCGGAAACCTGGATGACATTGACCACCTGGGCAACCGGCGGGTTCGCTGCGTCGGCGAGCTTTTGCAGAACCAGTTCCGCATCGGATTGTCCCGAATGGAAAGAGTGGTTCGGGAGAGAATGACCACGGGCGACCAGGACCTGGCAACCCCCCAGAGCTTGATCAACGTGCGCCCCGTTACCGCTGCAATCAAGGAGTTCTTTGGCTCCTCCCAGTTGTCGCAGTTCATGGACCAGACCAACCCCATGTCGGAACTCACTCATAAGAGACGTCTTTCCGCCTTGGGACCCGGTGGACTTTCTCGAGACCGTGCCGGTGCGGAGGTTCGAGATGTTCATGATTCCCATTATGGTCGAATCTGCCCCATTGAGACTCCGGAAGGTCCGAACATCGGACTGATTACCTCCTTGACCACCTACGGTCGCATTAATAAGTATGGCTTCATCGAAACCCCCTACCGGAAGGTGGAAGAGGGAACCGGTGTGGTCACCGATGAGATCATCTATCTGACGGCGGACGAAGAGGATAAGTACATCAAGGCCCAGGCCAATGAACCCTTGGATGAAAACGGACGCTTTGTCAATGAGAGGGTCTCTGGCCGTGGTATCAACGCGGT
Organism: uncultured Tissierellia bacterium; assembly: GCA_937923265.1. Classification (GTDB taxonomy): domain Bacteria; phylum Bacillota; class Clostridia; order Tissierellales; family Peptoniphilaceae; genus CALAJY01. The sequence continues at coordinate 2,955 of CALAJY010000035.1, read as the reverse complement.
CAACGATATTTATCCGAGAGACAAGGTCCAGTTCATGGACGTTTCGCCGCAGCAGATTGTGTCGGTGGGAGCCGCCATGATCCCCTTCCTGGAGAACGACGATGCGACCCGTGCCCTGATGGGAACCAACATGCAGCGCCAGGCAGTGCCTCTGATCAAGACCGAGGCGCCCATGATCGGAACGGGAATTGAACACAAGGCCGCCTTGGATTCCGGCGTTGTTATCAAGTCCGATGTGGATGGTGTTGTTACCCAGGTGGACTCGGATCATGTCACGATTCTGGACGATGAGACCAAAAAGGAGAAAACCTATAAGGTCTTTAAGTTCCGTCGTGCCAACCAGGGTACCTGCTTCAACCAGCGCCCCATTGTTCAGGAAGGGGAGCGGGTGAAGAAGGAGCAAATCATCGCGGACGGTCCTTCCACGGACCAGGGAGAGATTGCCCTGGGCAAGAACATCCTGATTGCATTCATGACCTGGGAAGGCTACAACTACGAGGACGCCATGTTGATCAACGAGCGCATGGTTGTGGATGATGTGCTTACCTCGGTTCACATTGAGGAACACTCCTGTGAGGCTCGAGAGACCAAGTTAGGACCGGAAGATATCACCCGGGACATTCCCAACATCGGAGAAGACATGCGCAAGAACCTGGATGAGGATGGGATCATTCGCATTGGTGCCGAGGTTGTTGCGGGAGACATTCTTGTTGGTAAGGTTACGCCGAAGGGAGAGACTGAATTGTCTCCCGAGGAGCGCCTCCTTAGAGCCATCTTTGGCGAGAAGGCCAGAGAAGTACGGGATGCTTCTCTGAAGGTTCCCCACGGCGAAGCGGGAATTGTCGTCGATATTAAGCGTTACTCCAGGGCCAATGGCGACGAGCTTTCCCCCGGCCTGAATGAGGTTGTCCGCGTGTATATTGCGACCAAACGAAAGATCATGGTGGGCGATAAGATGTGCGGCCGTCACGGCAATAAGGGTGTCGTTTCCCGGATTCTTCCCGTGGAAGACATGCCCTTCCTACCGGATGGAACGCCGATTCAGATCTGTTTGAACCCCTTGGGTATTCCTTCCCGTATGAACCTGGGACAGGTTTTGGAGGTTCATCTGGGCCTTGCCGCCAAGAAGCTGGGCTGGAAGGTTGCAACCCCGGTCTTTGACGGTGCTTCCGATACGGACATCGAGGAAGCCCTGAAGACGGCGGGCTATGCTATTGATGGAAAGATTCAGCTCCGCGACGGACGTACCGGGGAGAGCTTCTACAATCGCGTCACCGTGGGTTACATGTACATCCTCAAGTTGCACCACATGGTGGAGGAGAAGATTCACGCCCGGTCCACGGGTCCTTACTCCTTGGTGACGCAGCAGCCTCTGGGTGGAAAAGCTCAGTTCGGTGGTCAGCGTTTCGGTGAGATGGAGGTTTGGGCCTTGGAAGCTTATGGGGCCTCCCACTCCCTGCAGGAGATGTTGACGGTGAAGAGCGATGATGTGACGGGTCGTGTAAAGACCTATGAATCCATCGTCAAGGGCGAGAACATCCCCGAACCGGGAATTCCGGAAAGCTTCAAGGTATTGATCAAGGAGTTGGAATCCCTGTCTCTGGATGTCAAGCTCCTCGATGAAGACAATAATGAAGTCGAACTGAAAGACGATTTGGACGATGTGACACGGTTCTCTCAGATTGAAGATATGGACGAACGGCAACAGGAAAAGAAGGACTTCCACTTCCTCAAGAAGGCAAATGACCCGGATGAGGAGGACGAGAGTGATGATGAGGATTCCGATGACGGCGACGACGAAATTGAGATGGACGCAGACGCCGTCGAGGATGAAACAGATGACTACGATGAACTGGGTTATTCCGTGGAGGAACTCAGCGATGAGGATGACGAATAATCGTACTGAGAGGAGACTATCTTGAAGAAGACTAATACATTTGATGCCATACGAATTCAAATTGCCTCTCCGGAGAAGATTCGTTCATGGTCTCATGGAGAGGTAAAGAAGCCGGAGACCATCAACTATCGGACTCTGAAGCCGGAAAAAGACGGATTGTTCTGCGAGAAGATTTTCGGACCCACCAAGGACTGGGAATGCTCCTGCGGAAAATACAAGCGCATTCGTTACAAAGGCGTGGTCTGTGAAAAGTGCGGCGTCGAGGTCACCAAATCCAAGGTTCGCCGCGAGAGAATGGGCCACATCGAGCTGGCGACCCCGGTTTCTCACATCTGGTACTTTAAGGGCATTCCCTCTCGGATGGGCTTGCTCTTGGATATGAGTCCCAAGGCCCTGGAGCTGGTTCTCTACTTTGCCAACTATGTGGTCATTGATCCCGGCGAGGCAGAGGGAGACCTCTATGAGAAGCAGCTGCTGACGGAGACCGAGTACCAGGAATACTATGATAAATACGAAGACGGTTTCGTGGCCGGAATGGGCGCGGAAGCCATTCAAGAGCTGTTGCGGAAGGTGAATCTGGAGGAAGAGGAGGAGAAACTGGCCAAGGAATTGGAAGAATCCTCCGGCCAGAAGCGGGTTCGAATCCTTCGCCGCCTCGAGGTGGTGGAAGCATTCCTTCGCTCCGGAAACAAACCCGAGTGGATGTGCATGACCGTTCTGCCCGTAATGCCTCCCGATTTGCGCCCCATGGTCCAGCTGGAAGGGGGACGTTTCGCAACCTCCGACCTCAACGACCTCTATCGCCGGGTCATCAACCGGAACAACCGTTTGAAGCGACTTTTGGATATCGGTGCCCCGGGAATCATCGTTCGCAATGAGAAGAGAATGCTCCAGGAAGCGGTGGATGCCTTGATTGATAACGGTCGTCGAGGCAAGGCGGTGACCGGAGCCTCCAACCGCCCGCTGAAGAGCTTATCCGATCTCTTAAAGGGAAAGTCGGGCCGTTTCCGTCAGAACCTGTTGGGCAAGCGTGTGGACTATTCCGGCCGTTCCGTTAT
>CALAJY010000034.1 GCA_937923265.1 uncultured Tissierellia bacterium | reverse complement strand
GTCGACTACTTGCCATTCTCCCTGGTCCCACACCCCCATTTCCCCCTTCGGCGGTGCCCCCTTCATGCTTCCTCTTGCCCCACCTTGTGCCAGTCTCCCTTTCACCCTCTCATTCTCCCTGGTACCACACCCCCCTTTCCCCTCCCCGCACCCTGCCTCGATGATCCGAGACGGCTCCCAAAATTTGCAAAGAATCCTTGACAGCATCTCGGATTTTGATATCATATTGATATCAAAACGATTTTTGAAAGGAGCGACTTATGGACAACTTGGAAAAGAAATTGGAAGGCGCGGATACTGTCTCCGAAAAGGTACTGAGGGCAAAGAAGACGGGCATCTTCGTGGTGATTTTGTACCTGATTCTGTTTGGACTCTCATTGACGGGCCTTATTTTCAAAGGAATCGCCCTGGACCGGGGAGAGGCCACAACAATGGACATTCTCCTCTTCGTCCTATTCATCCTTTTTCTCTGCGTCGGCTGGATCATGCTCCTAGGTCTGAAAATGCTGAAGCCGCAGGAATCTTTGGTTCTCACCCTCTTCGGAAAGTACATTGGAACGCTGAAGGGCGAGGGCTTCTACTATGTGAATCCCTTCGTCTCTGCCGTGAATCCCGCTGCCAACACGCGGCTGGGCCAGTCCGGGGATGTGAGTGATGGAACCGGCATCCTGGGAAAGAGCACGAAAACCTCACCCGCATCATCTTCCGGCAAAAAGATCTCTCTTAAGGTCATGACCCTGAACAACAGTAAGCAGAAGATCAATGATTATCTGGGAAATCCGGTGGAGATCGGGATCGCGGTCATGTGGAAGGTCAAGGATACCGCCAAGGCGGTCTTCAACGTGGATAATTACAAGGAGTACCTCTCCCTGCAGACGGACACGGCCCTGCGCAACATCGTCCGCCAGTATCCCTATGATGTGAATCCCCACTACCAGATCGATACCACGGGGGATGGCGAGCCCGACGACGGATCATTGCGGGGTTCCAGCGAGATTGTTGCCAAACGGATCAAGGAAGAGATCCAGAAGCGGGTGGATTTCGCCGGTCTTGAGATCATCGAGGCCCGCATTACCCACCTCTCCTATGCCTCGGAGATTGCTGCCGCCATGCTGCAACGTCAGCAGGCTTCGGCCCTGATTGATGCCCGGGCCATGCTGGTGGATGGTGCCGTTGGTATGGTGGACATGGCTCTCGCCAAGCTGGAGGAGCAGGGTGTTGTCGAATTGGATGAGGAGCGAAAAGCGGCCATGGTTTCGAATCTCTTAGTCGTCCTCTGCGGAAATCATGAAGCCAGCCCCATCGTGAATACGGGAAGCCTTTACTAATGGCGAAAAAACAGATTCCCCTCCGCGTATCTCCCAAGCTCTATAACGCAATCGCCCAGTGGGCAGAAGACGACTTCCGATCCATCAACGGCCAGATCGAATACCTCCTCACCGAATGCGTCAAGCAGCGAAAGAAGGATGGCAAATACGTGTCCGAGAACCTGGATGAGGGAATCGATTTGGATATTTCCTAGCTTGCCTACGGCACAGAGTCAAAGGAAACAGGGTAGAATAAAGGAGGACTTCCCGAAAGGAAGTCCTCCTCTTTTTTTGCTTATGGTACACTGAAACAAGCAAGGAAATCTTCCAAGCAAATCCCGTCTGATTTTTTGCTTTTTCAAATCCATCAATTCACCTACTGCGACTCGACTAGAAAGGATGTTTCATGAACCGTCATTCTGAAAAAAAGGCCACGAAATCATTACTAATCTGTTTGCTCCTGATCCTGTTGAGCTCCTTTGGATCCTATCTCGTGCAAACGGACTTTGGCAAAATTGAAATTCAGTCCCTCACCATCCCCGGAAAAAACGGACGCGTGATTCAAGCAGATCTGTTCCGCCCAAGGACCGCTACGGAAGAGAACAAGGCGCCCCTTGTCGTCGTGACGCCCGGCTTTCAGCGCACCAAGGAAACCCAGATCAGCAACTCCCTGGAACTCGCACGGCGTGGCTTTGTGACCATCTGTGTGGATCCCTATAATCAGGGGGAATCGGATTCCTCGGCCAAGGAGGATAACGAAAGTGCCCTGATTCCCGTAATTGAATTTGCCACAAAGTCCAAAGAACCAGTTGATCAAGATAAGGTATGCTATTATTAATATTTATTGCTTGTTGTTCGGCCTTGGATGGTTGATAGTTTTCTCCAGATTGAATCAAAGCTTCTCTAGCTTTTTCTAAGTACAACCGCTTAAAAAAAGCTGTTGATAAGCGGAAGGATAGTCATCCTCATATTCAAAACTTTCGAGTTGTTCATGCAGTGGTTTTATCTGTTTTTTCAATTCTTGAATTTTGGATAAGATCTGCGATGGGCTTTTTCCCTTTATCTCTTTATTATAAAATGCCTCTGGACTTAACATCAGAATCCCCCCTCTCAATCTCCAAAAAATCTAATTATATCCCTAGTTATCCTATCCTCCAGACTAGATTGATAGACATTCTCATTAAGGTATTGATTAGTTCTTAAATTTGATTATATCAAAAAGAATAACGATTTCATAAAGTTGTATTGCTATTATTATATAAATTATTTTTTTCCAATTGATTTGAGCCCTAAAGAACAATCCCGATCACGTATTACAATACAGAAAACAGATCTCCCCGCACCACTCAACGATGTGACCTTGGGGAGAGATTTTTTGTTAGGGACTTCATACTCACAGATTATCGAAAGAGGCTGCCCAAAGATATGAAAGGTAGCTGATCAATCCCCTACATCCCATTCATCAATTCCATAAACTCCTCAAAACTCTTACACTCCAGCATCTCCCGATATTTGGTAGCATCGGAAGCAAGCTCATCAATCCAAGCAAAGAAGAGTTTTAAGGCAGGATGATGAACGTTCTTCATGCTCAGGAGGAAGACGATGGAAACCTCGTACTTATCCCAAAGGAAAGGCTCTTTGGGCAGGTAAACGGAGATGCAGGACTCCTTGACGTGTTGGGCGGTAATGCTGTGGGGAATGGCAAAGCCCTGCTGAAAGTCGGTGCTGGAGAAACCTTCACGACCGCAGACTTCCTGGAAATAGCCGTCTTCTACCCTACCTTCTTGGACAAGTTGTTGGCAAAGGAAGTCTAGGACCTGGGTACGCGTACGGGAAGGCTGTTCGACGTAGAAATGAGCGGCATCGAAGAGCTCCTGAAGATTACTCTCATACTCCTTAATAAGAACCTCATGATCCTTTTTGCGGATGGCACGGAAAATGGCAACTTCATCCTCATCTCCAAAAAAGGGAGAGATGAGCACGGTAGGAATGGGAAGGGGGTGCTGAAGAGGAACGGAGGAAATCACAAACTGGATATCCTTACGTCTCACGTCCTCCTCCTCAAAGTAGCTCCGAAGCTCCACGATGTCCAGGTCGGATTCAAAAATGGAACGAATCTTTCCCACAATATGGCTTTGCAGAGACCCCCGCTCCGGAATGATGAGGAGGGTGCGATACTTGGAGGAAAAATTCATGCCATAGGAAGTTCCCAGATGAAGAGCGATGTAGCCCACCTCTGCTTCCGAAATGGAAATATGAAGCTTCCTATTGAGATAGTCTCGGGCGCTGATGGCCAACTCGAAGATAAAGGGGTAGCGAATTTTAATTTCTTCCAGATAAACATTGCTGGAGGAGATGCCCTGCTTGACCCGGTCTAAAAGAGCGGTCAAGTGGAGGCTGAGTCCGTGAATCAGATTGGCATCCCGTGAAAAGTCAATTTCCCAAAGATTTTTGATATAGTCCAAGAGGTCTACGGTAAGGGCCTTTACCGAGGAGGTATAGAGCTTCTTGGGATTATCCACTTTGGTCATCATGTTGGCGGCAAGTAGGACGGTTTCCGCCTCCGGAACCTCAATGTGGTAGCGATGGGCCAGGTCGGAAAAGTAGTCCAAAGCGATGGCATACTCGGGACTGTCTTTGATACTCTCATCCAGCCAATCCAGCTCGGTTAAACCATAGCCGGAGATAAGACGGTCAATGGCGATGCTTAGGTGAATGAGAAAAAGGGGGTAGTAGACATCGCTGATCTTATAGTGATGGATTTTTAAGATACCTTCCATGAGATTCTTCTCCCGAATGAGGTCAAAGCGATCGTAGAGGGAAGCAATTTCTGAGATATTGAAGATATTGTTATTGGTTTCGTCTAAAAGAATTTCCTTATAGAGACGGCGAACCTGGGGTTCCTGAAGATCCAGGGAAAGCTGATTTTTGGAACGTTTGATCTTACTGTCCACCATCTCTTCCAAATAGGAATTGATTGCCATCACATCATTGTTCAAGGTAGACTCGCTGATATAGAGTTCTTCCAAAAGCCGGTCCAGTTCCACTGCCTTTTTATTTAATACCAAGCGCTTTAAGATATACTTCCGTCGTTCCAGATTGGTGATGGATTTGGTGTTTGATGAGAAAACCGGCTCCTGAGGGCGAACCAGCCGATAGCCGAGCTTTCGGCTGGATTCAATGATTTCCGGTGAGCTTCCCGCATTGAGTTCCTTAATATCACTGCGAATGGTCCGATCGGAAACGCCCAAAAGGCCCGCAAGTTCCCTCCCGGTCATCCAGTCATTTCGCTGCAATAAGCCAATCATTCGCTTAATACGGTCGTTCATCGTTCCCTCATTTCTCTCTAGCAGTCTCTTTATCTTTATCTCTTAAGAGCTTCGTTCATCCGATAAAAGGCATAGGCGTAAATTTTAGCACATTTCATCAAATCTTCGATATCCATCCATTCATCGGGCAGGTGGGCAATGCCGTTCTGGCCCGGGAAGGAAGGTCCAAAGCCAATCATATGGGGACAATAATGGGCATAAGTCATGCCTGTCGTGGTGGTTGGAGAAATTTCCGTCCCCATGTATTCCTGATAGGCGGTGTTGAGCAGTTGAACCAAGGAATCCTCCTTATCTTCCAGTTTATGAGGAAGATAGGAAAGCCTCACAAGCTTCAGACTACCGATTTCCCTCTCAAGACGAGATTCCACTTCCTCAATATCGCAAACGGGCAGCGATAAGGTGAAGGAAAGAGCTTCTTGGCCCCCTTCCCGCGCAATGGAAAGCCCTCGCAGGATCATGCGACCAAAATCCTCATCCCGATAGTCAATGTTTAAATTCTTTACCGGATCGCCCTTAAAGATTTTCTCGTTAAGAAAGTGTTCTATCTGAGAAAGAGAGCCGATGAGTTTGTACTTCGCCCGGCCCCTCTCCCCATAAATGGCGGGAAACTTATTGTCCGGAGTGAAGCCGATTAGGGGTGGTTGCTCCTTGGTCAGGTAATGCTTCAGGTCCTCCATCCCTGTCTCCTCTTTGGTGCCGAAGATGATCCGAAATTGCCGATGGAAGGGGACCCCGAGGCGTTTCAACGCGTAAAGGCCATAAAAGGCGGCGAGAATGGGGCCTTTGTTGTCGAGGGCCCCACGACTATACATGCGACCATCGTGAATTTCTCCGGCAAAGGGTGGATAGGTCCATCCTTCCCCCTCTTCTACCACATCCAGGTGACCCATGGCACAGACATACTCCTCCGAATCACCGATATAGCAATATCCCATCCGGTGGTCGACATCCCTTGTGGCAAAGCCCTTTTCCTCACACATCGCAAGGGCGGCGTCCAGCACCCGGCGACAGCTTCTTCCATAAGGGGCTCCCTCTTCCGCCGGGCCTAGCTTGCTCGGAAAAGAAATGAGCATCTGTAGGTCCTGAATAAGTTGGGGCTTTAACTGATCAATTTCCTGATTGATTAATTCTATCATGATTTCTTCCTCTCATTATCCCTTCACCCGCTTCCCGGTCCGGGGCAGTAATCTAAAACAAGGCTACCCGAAGGCAGCCTTGCTTCTCTGTATCAAATCCTAGTAGCGAATTCTTTCTTCCAAGGAAGCCGGATTCTGTCCCTCCACTTTTGCTTTCATCCAAGCGGCAAGATCTCGGAAGCTGTCGCTTAGACCCGTACCGCCCTTTTTTGGCATTTTCAGGATGGGAATCTCCCCCTTGTATTTCTCAATCGTCTCAGTATTTTCCTGAGACATGATGGTTACGACCGGGATGTCGCTCTCCTTCTGAATCTGTTCCGTAATCATCGCAGACATGAGAGCATAGTCGTAGAAATTGAAGCAGGGACCGCAGAGGACGATGTCCGGTTTGATCTTCTCCGCCATCTTCGTCATCTTCAGAACCACTTCCTCTTTGTGGGCCAGAAAATACTCGTTTCCACAATAAAGGGTGGCGACAACATTTCCTCCAATGGGCTCAAAAAAGGGTTGAAGCATCAATGCGGAACCCACTCCGCCTTTTGCAATCTGCAGGCCAACATTCGGGTTGCTCTTTCCCCCGGCACCGGCCAATCCTTGGTCAAAAATCAGTAAAATTTTCATTAATCCAATGTGAGGTCGTCGAAGGACAGATTGTCAATTTCATCCACTTCATCCTTCTTGACCTGTTCCTCCTCTAAATATTTCTTATCCAAAAGTTTCAAGAACGGGTAGTACAGGGCCATGTCGGCGAGGAGCAAGCCAATCTGCACAAGACTCGCCACGAAGCTGCCGGTTACCAGATAGCCGGAGAAGCCGATAGGCATGGTCCAAGGTAATTGTACCCCACTGGTGATAGGAATAATTCCCGCCATGGTTACCAACATGGAAATTACGGTGTTCATGACCGGCGCCAGGATAAAGGGGATGATCATGATGGGGTTTAGCACAATGGGAAGACCGAAGATAATCGGTTCGTTAATTCCGAAGATTCCCGGTGCCAGGGATAATCTTCCCAGCATCTTGATTCGATTGGATTTTCCCAGGAAGGCCATCATGATGACCAGACCGAGGGTGGATCCGCCACCACCGAAGTTACAGAAGAAGTCCGAGAAGCCTGCCGTGAAGATGTTGGTCATCTTGAGTCCGGCCTTTGCTGCCTCATAGTTCTCCAGGGTTAATGCCTTGTGAATGGGGGCAAAAACCGTGTTGGTGACTGCCGGACCATTGATTCCAAAGAACCAGAAGAGGGTGGACAGGAACTGGTAAATCACTTCAAAGGCCGGGTTCTTTCCCAGTCCTACCAAGGGAGCCTGTAACACCTCATAGATGAAGTTGTGAGCGTACTGGTAAGACGTATGCGAAAAGATGATGTTGATGACAAAGAAGAAAATCATGGCCAGGGCAGCCGGGATTAAGGCAGCGAAGGAATCCATGACGGCAGGAGGAACTCCCTCCGGCAGTTTGATGACAAACTTCTTCTTTACCGCCCAGCTAAAAATGGATACCGAAACAATGGCCGTGATCATGGCTAAGAAAATTCCCGCCGTTCCCATGTTGGAGAAAGCGAAGCCCTTAAACGGCTTGCCATCCGCATTGAGGAAAAGCTCATGAACCTGGGGAGTAATAATCAAAAAGCAAACCAGGGAAACGGTAGCTGCAGAGATTCGATCCACGAGACCTTTCTCCCTGCCGTAACAGTATCCAATGGCAAAGGCCGAGAGCAGCGCAATCGCATCAAAGCAGATGGACGTGACTCGACCCAGATAGGAATCCCAGCCTTCTCCCAAAAAGCCATTGACAAACTCCACATATCCGTCAACCGGGAAATTCGCCAGTAACAGGAAGATGGATCCGACAATAACAATCGGCGTCGTAACCAAAAAACCGTCACGAATCGCACTTAAAATCTTGTTTTTTGACAAGGCATCCGCAATGGGCGACAAGACCTTATCCAGTTTTTCTAACATCATTTGTTCTGTGCCTCCTTCAATTTAAGCATGGCAATCTTCAGAACCCGTTCCCCGTTCATGGAGCCATAGTCTTCGGAATCAATGGTCATAATCGGCTTGCCCAAATGCCCGAATTTTTCCACCGTTTTCTCATAGATGTGCTTCACCTGGGGTCCCAATAAAATGACGTCCGGATTTTCCCCCTCGATGATGGTGTCCATCTGGGTCTGTCCAAAGGCCTTGACTTCAATCGGCAGCTTATGTTCATCGGCAACTTTTTGCATACGACCGGCCATAAGGCTTGTAGACATCCCATTGTCACAAAATAGATAAAACTTTTTCATTTCCCCTCCTCCTGTTCTATAAGTATCGTTCCTGCAATTCGGTCCTGAAGCATCCGGTGATGAGCTTTGTCCCTGTAGCCAAGATACAACGATAAAAGCGCGAAGAAAATTCCCACTCCCCCAATCAGTGGATCCATAAATTTTCGGATATCCTGAGATAAATTGTGGCTGATGACCTGCAAAATGGAATTAAAGGACGAAAATAGAACGCCCTGCAGGAGAAAGCAACCCACAAAATATCGGATGAAATGTTGCTGAAAACTTGCAAGATTTCCATCTGCGGATAGTACCCTGAGCTTTAGCACCTTCATCATCACCGTTCCCTGACCTTCTGACCGCCAGGGAATCAGGACATAATATAAAAAAGCGACGACGAGCGAGATGAAGATGACCAGGGTTTTTGTTCGTGCATCATAAGTAACAATCTCCCCCTTTCCACTTCCCCACCCCGTAATCATCAGGCTCAATCGCACGAGTAAGTTAATGAGTACCGAAGAAAAATACCAATCCACAATAAAGGCAAAGCCTCGCTTTACATAATAGCCAGCCGTATCGGAGGCTTCTTGTGGATGCTGTTTACGCTTACTCATGGTCTTTCCTAACCATGCGAACCAACTCCAGGTGTTCCTGCGCGATAACCTGGAAAATATCCGCGGAATTCAACTGATCCTCCGCATGGACCACCAAGAGACCGCCCCCCAGGTTCTCTCCCGAGGAATCCTCGGCCAGGAGCTTTGAATGCGCTTCATGAGCCTTCAAATAACTCTCTTTTCCTGCTTTGATCAATTCTTCTGCCTTTTCAAAGTCTCCTTCTCGGGAGCACCGCATCGCCTGAATGTAATTGGACTTTGCTTCCCCCGCATAGGAGATGATCTGAAAGCAGGCTAATTCCATTCCTTCCATCTCTCCCATTGAATCCTCCTCAATCCTCTTCCAAATCGATTGGTTTCATTCGTTCTTCCATATAGGATTTCATCCATTCCTCACTCGCTGCCTGAAACGCGGTGTGCTCATCCCCCCGGATTGCCAGATAGACGGTTGGCTCCCGGTGTTCGGAAGCATACACAAAGGAAAAGTTGTCGATGTTGCTGGCAACCCCAAAATTTCCTTTCCGGTCCAGGGCTACCACCGACAGGTCTCCTGCACTTCCTCCGCGTCGTTGCAATCGCTCCTGCAGGTCCTTGACCGCCAGATCGCAAGCCTCTTGTACACCTACTCCCGTCTTCATCGCTTGCACGATTTGATAGGAAATACAGCCTTTCATGAGGTCTTCTCCAAGACCCGTGGCTGTTGCGGCTCCCACTTCACTGTCCGAATAAAAGCCGGATCCAACCACAGGACTGTCTCCCACCCGACTTTCCCTCTTCATAAAGAGGCCGGAGGTGGAAGTCCCCACGCAGAGACAGCCTTGTGTATCCAATGCTGCAATGCCAACGGTGTCATGACCATTGTAAGGATGAAGGGAATCTTCCCTTTCCTTCTTGAGCCGGTGAACGCGATTGAGATAATGAATGGCCGCCCGATCGGTTAACATATTCTGAAAGGCAAAGCCATTAAGCATCGCATATTTCTCGGCTCCCCGCCCAACAAGAAAATTATTTAAATTTTCTTTCGAGAGGGCTTGCGCGACCTGAATAGGATTCTTTATATTCTGTACGCCTGCTACGGCGCCAAAACGAAGTTCGTCTCCGTCCATAAATCCGGCATCCAGTTCCACAACCATGTCTTCATTGGGCAACCCCCCATAGCCAACCGACTTGTAATATGGAAAATCCTCCACGCCGGCGATGGAAGAAACGACGGCCTCTTCCGCCTTTCCTCCCCGGTGTAACAGATCCGAAGCCGCTTGGATGGATTCCAGGGCCATTCGCCATGTTCCGATCATTGCCCACATCGTGTGTTCTCCTCCCTATTGTTTACCGACTTTATCCTATCTACAAAACGATTTCCCTTCAAATCGGATTCTTTCCTAAGCATAGGAAAAAATCCACTCTTATCGACTATTTCTCAATATAATAAAGTTTGTCAAATTCATCAATGGGCCACATGGGACGGGCGATGCGCTTGTAGGGAATCCGTTCCGACCGCTGAATGGTTGGCCCATCGGTTAAGGCCATAATGTGGTAGGCGGTTTCCGGAATCAGATAGGTATCCAAATAGCCCATCTTCACCACAACCACATCATAGTCGTGAAAGTCCACTCCCAGAGCGGAAAATTGCGGCATATTCCCGTACTGAATGTTGCGGCTCATGACCAAGATATCCAGGGAGCTTCCCTCCACTCTCACGATAACCGACTCCCCCAGATCATGGTCCCGGACGATGGAATCCCCGAAGCCGATGTACTGTTTTCCTTTTTTGAAAACATGTCCCCGAAGGGAAACCTGTTGTGATTCCGGAGTTTCGCCCACACCCAGGGAGAATTCCACGGCATCCCCCACTTCTTTGGAAAGGAGCATCCGATAGCTTTTTGGATCATTCACTCCCGCGATTAAGACCCTTTTATCCTGCAAATCCGCCTTCAAAAATTCCTTGACCATAAGGGTATTAAAACCCGATCCACCGGCCCCGCAGTTATCGCCGGAGTCCGTGACAACCACCGTTTTTTCGGGATAGTCCAAGGCTTTTTTGACCGCCCGGTCGGGCTCATCAAAGTTACCGGTGAAGGTGAATTCCCGCCGATGATCCCAGACGAATTGCGAAACCTCGTCTGCGATTTTTTCACAATACTCTTGGTATTCCGGGTAGCTGGGAATCACCACAATGGCCGCGCCCAGCTTATCGTCATCGTGGCGAATGTAGCCCACATGCCAGGAGATGGAAAAGACGCGCTCGTCCTCTTCCGCCCGGTTGATCATCCGGTTGATGGATTTCACCGGTTCTTCGGTGGATACACTTCGTTCTCCTCCAATCAGAATGGGAAGTTTCCGTAAGATGGGTTTCATGGGCCGACGGTGTTTCATGAGCTCCACGAGTTTTCGGGCAACGATACGCTGCGATTCCACCGTATCCACATGGGGAGACTCCCGGAAGCAGCGAACGATATTGAGCCGGTCCGTCAAAGCCTTTGTCACATTTCCATGAGGATCCATGATCATGGCGATGGGCATGTATTCTCCGACAATTGCCCGAATCTTAGGCAGCATCTCATGCTCCGCCGATACCGCATCCAAGTCCAACACCCCGCTTGCCCCATGGAACTGGAGATAGATGCCATCGAGTTCATGGAGATGCCGGCGAATGCAGGACAGAATCTTCTCCTCAAAAAAATCATAAGCTTCCCGTTCAATCATGCCTCCGGGATGGGCATTCGCGTAAAGGGCAGGAATTATTTCGATTCCCTCTTCCTCGAAGATGTCCCGGATGTTCATCTTATCGATTGCAGCGTCTCCCTCATTCATTTGAAAGCCGTCCAGACCCAGATGAATGGAAACATGTTCATTACATTCTGCCGACATTCTGGCAACAAAAACCTTCATGTCCCCTCCTTTTCGTTTTGTTTTCCGGAAATTTCCGGGTGAAATTTCCTCTTCTTCCAATTTCATGGTATCTCATTTCCGGATTGGAATTCGCCAAATCTTTTCCGCTCATTGGGAAGAAAAGCAAACCCCTTCCGGAACCATTCCACCCGCAAAAAGACAGGGTCGAAAGCCCGCATGCCTGCGAGGCCTTCGACCCTGTCTTGTCTTTTCTTCTCTTAGTTGTCCATCTCTTCCAGGATATGGGTTAAAACGTGTTCTCCGTTCATGAGCCCATAGTCGGCCATATCGATGACCTCCACATGAATCCCCTTGGGCTCCAACTGCTCCGTCAGCTCATCTTTTTTGAACCGCACCTGGGGTCCTAAAAGAAGAACATCGATTTTTTCTTTCGCAACGGTTTCGTCAATGGCGGCGATGGGAATGGCATGAATCTTGCAAGTGACGCCTTTCTCTTCCGCTGCCGCTTCCATCTTTTTCACCAGGAGGCTGGTGCTCATTCCTGCGGAACAAGCCAGTACAATGGTAAGATCTTTCATACTTATTTTCCTTCCTTTTCTAACCGGAAGAGGTTCTGTGGCCGCAGGAGTCCTAAGATAAGCTGCTCCCGGTCACTTATATGGCCAATGCGATTTAGCTCTCCGGTGTTTCGAATGGGCTTCTTCACAATCTCTAATTCGCCCCGATAGTGTGCCAAATTGTCGTTCACAATGAGGACATCCCCCACTTGGAATTCCGCATCCTCCACGGGGCGAACGGGAATGGACGTGTTTCCGAATTCCACCCGAGGAGCACTGCTTCGCAAGATGAAATCTGAGGCATCCTGCCGATCCCAATGAACCCGGTGAAAAGCAATTTCCTCCTCGACCGAAGAGAGCCCCTCCTCACAGCTTACTTTCATGCCGGGCTGTGCCAGGTCTAAGCTCCCCAGGCTAGCGAGCTCCTCTTCCGACGCAAAAGCATTTCCGATAATGATATCATCAATCTCCCGGCAGGCCAGAAGATGGCGTGCCTGAAAATCAATGGGAAGTCCGCGATGGATTTCCACGGTGGGGAGACCGGCACTCACGGGCCAGGGACCGAACGTATTCTTCTCATTGCTGGACACAAAGGCCGCCAGGGGAAGACCCAGGTGGGAATAGAAGCGGTTGAATTCCATAAACCGGTCCCAGGAAAGTCCCGTGTACTCCTGGGGATAGAAGTTATGGCAGAGGGTCATCTGACTCCGATTCCCGCCCTTGTCCAAAATCAGGTCTAAGGCCTGAAGAGCGCTGGCATTGAATTCGATTTGAATGCCGTAGGGATTGTTAGTCATGCGAATATAGTCCGCCTCGCTGAAGGGGCTGTCCAAACGCAGAATATCCAGGCCAATCTCATGGAAGATGCCGATATCGGAGGGCGAAAGCTCCAGTCTTTGAAACACATCCCCGTTCACGTCTCCCGCAACCACAAAGCCCAAATCATGCGCCTGTTTCACAAACTGAGAGAAGGTGTGAACCAGGTCCTTCTTCTCCTCCTTTGCGGAGAGAAAACAGGTGAAAATACGGGAAAAGCCATACTTGGCCGCCAACTTCATATAGGCCAGGTCCTTCTCCGCCGTCGAGTGTTCCGGATAAACGGAAATTCCCAATCGATGCATACATGATCCTTTCTTTATTCCATCTCTTTATTTTGTCTCTTTCACTTCCAGTTCGGTCTTCCGATAGTTATCATCCAAGGCCTTCACAAAGGGATAGTAAACCAGGCAACCCAGACCAATCAAGACAAACTGAAGAACCGCTCCCTGCCAACCGCAGGAGAGGAAACCGGAAACAATGGGCGGGGTCGTCCAGGGCATCAAAGCGCCATTGGTGATGGGGACCAAACCAATACTCATGGTGATATAGGTAATGATGATGTTCATGGTCGGCACCAAGATAAAGGGGGCCATGAGCAAGGGATTCAATACGATGGGCAGCCCATAAATGACCGGTTCATTGATATTAAAGACCGCCGGTAAAATGGAAAGGCGGGAAGTTTGCTTCATGCGAGCCGACTTGGCAACAATGACCGCAACAATCAGCAAGGACAGGGTCGATCCTGCACCTCCAAACGTAGCAAACAGATTTTGAAACTGCACGTTGATAATATTCGTCGGAGCCACTCCGTTCTGCACATTTTGCAGGTTCTGCGCAGACAATGCGTACAGGATGGGCATAAACACCGAGTCTGTGATATTCGTTCCGTGAATCCCAAGGAACCACAGAATATGGGCAAACAAGTACACGATGATCATGGCGGGCAGCGTTCCCCCAATGTGCTGTAAGGGCATCTGCAAAATGCTGTACACAAAATTAAAAGCATTCCCATAAGGAGTCAGCGTAAATAGAAAGCGAATCACCACGAAGATGATCATGCAAAAGCCGATGGGCAACAGGGAGGCAAAGGAGACCCCAACAGTCGGTGGTACGCCATCCGGCATTTTGATGACCCAGCCTCGGTCAATCGCCCATTTGTACAGCTTCACCGCACTGAAAGCACAGATCATTCCGATAAAGATTCCCTTGGATCCCAGCCAGTCCAACGTCAGACCCGTGACCTTTAAGGCCTTATCTGCTCCCTCCGGTGTAAATTCAAACGAGAAGGGCATCAGCAAAAACCAGGCCATCATGGCCACAATTCCCCCGAAAATCGCATTTAATTTCAATTTGCTCGCATAGGAATATCCAATCCCCAAAACCGCAAAAATGGACATAATGGAAAAAGTTGCATCGGAAGCGGCATTGAAATACGAAGCCAGACTGTTTCCGTTGATTTCCGTTGCCCGCAGCCATTTGATCCAGGCATCAATGGGGAAATTGGAAATCACCATAAACAAGGACCCACAGATTAGAAGCGGCATTATGGTTGCAAAGCCGTCTCGAATGGAGGTCAAGTAGATATTGCTACTAATCTTGGAAGCGACCGGAAGCAATTTATCTTCGAGTTTCTTCGAAAAACCATTCGTACTCATACTTTTCTCCCCTCTAATTTTTATTTTCCTTTTTAGAAAGTTCCTCAATCTTGTCATAGCAGGCCAAAATCTCAGTGGCCAAGGCGGAAATCGTCTCTGCAGCCATCATCTGATCCTCTGCGTGCATCACCAAAAGCTGCTCCAGTGTCGATTGAAACGGTTCTTCTCGGCCCAACAGTTTCGTGTGCGATTCATGCGCCTTCAAATAAGCTTCTTGTCCTGCCTTCATGTGCTCTTTGCTTGCCGTCTCATCTCCTTTTCTCTTTCCTTGGAGAGCTTCCAGAAATTCAGACTTGGCGGTCCCGGAAGCAGCAATGAGCTGCATGCAGATTTCTTCCAAGCTTTCTTTCCCCATGACACACTCCTTTCTAGCTAAGTAAAATAAAGAAGCCGACAATTTCTCCCCTTAGCGAGAGCAGGTACCGGCTCCCATTCATTATACAGTGGTGAAAAGGTTTTTTCACCCTTTTCATCGCATTTTCGTTCCCGCTACTTCCCTCCTCTTCCAAAAGCAACAGGTATGGTTGCAGGGTCGATTGCCTGCGCAATCACTGCCCAATTAAAAAGGGCAGGGAGACAGAGGACAGGCTGGGTTAGAATGGGCGAGTGAGGGGGTGTGTGAAAAAGCGGGAAGAATGAGAGAGGGGGAGGGCGATGGAATGAGGAGGACGACAGCACGGCACAAAAAGAAACAAAATGAGACGGTGTGGGCGGGTGAGAGCGCGTCAGGTTAGGGGAAACCCTGGGAAATCCCCTTTTTCACTCTTTCCCAGGGGACACCACCCCTGGGAAAGCTTCTTTTCACACTTTCCCAGGGGACCCCAACCCTGGGAAATTCCCTTTTTCACACTTTCCCAGGGGACTCCGACCCTGGGAAATCCTCTTTTTCACACTTTCCCAGGGGACCCCAACCCTGGGAAACCTCCTTTTTCGCTCTTTCCCAGGGGAACCCGACCCTGGGAAACCCCCTTTTTCCCCCTTTCCCAGGGGACACCACCCCTGGGAAATCCCCTTTTTCGCACTTTCCCAGGGGACCCCACCCCTGGGAAATCCCCTTTTTCGCACTTTCCCAGGGAACCTCCCCCCTGGCTTCCCGCTCGTCGCTACTGGCCTTTTTCAACCCAGTCCCCTTCTTTATTGCCCTCCTTCTATTCCCTTTTTCGCCCCTATCTCTCCATTCCGACCTCCCCCCCCTCTTTTCTGCATCTCCGTTCCGATTTCCCACAAAAAAAGAACCGAACGAGTCGGTTCTTTTTCGGTGAGGCTGCGATGAACTGGGGAAAGGGAGTCTAGAAGGTCTCGCCCTTGATCCAGGTCAGGGGATGATCCAGGTCCAGCTTGTGACGGGAATAGATGATGGTGGCGGTGACGACGAGGGCGACGGCGGAGACGGCGATGAGAAGGGCAAGCCAGGGAATGTGTTGGACACTGAGGTTGCCGGTGTAATCCATGTAGTAACCGATGGCGAGGGAGGCAAGGATGGAGAGGGGTACGGCGATGAGGAGGCTTTTTCCTCCGTAGTACAGTCCCTCAACCAGGAGCATCCGGTTGATTTGTCGGTTATCCATGCCAACGGTCTTCAGGATGGCAAAATCACGCCGTCTTAGAATCATGTTCGTGGATATGGCGTTGAACATGTTGGCCATGACGATAAGGCTGATGAAGAAGATAAAGAGCATGGCGAAGGTGCCGAGGATGGTCACCATCCGCTGCGTGGTTTCATGGGAGCCTTTTATGTCGATAAGGAGCTTGCGCTGGGAATCCTGAGCGGAAAGCTGGGTTATCTCCTTCATCGCCTGACTATGATCCTCGGTCTTCAGGGAAATCGCCCCGGTGAAGTCCCTGGTCTGTCGATCATTTTTGGAAAATACCTGGCTGAGCCGGGACAGGGGAAGATAGAGGTTGGGAAGGTCGATTTGACCGCCCAGGAGGGGCTGATCGGTCATGACCGGAACGAGGACGGAGGAGGCGGATTCCACTTCTTTGGGCTGCTTTTGTATTTCCTGGGGAACACGGTCTCCGGCCATATCTTCGGAAAGGTAGCGATACATAAGTTGCCCATCCGTATTCAAGGACAAGCGACCTGCTTCGTAATCTTTCAGGCTGGCAATATTTAGGAGAGAAAGTGGCAGGTCCTTCTGCATTCGGAGCACCGGAGTCTCCTCTTTCCCCCACTTACCTGACTTCAGAGGCCGGCGTAGGATGGCCTGGTTGAAGAGAATTCCTCGTGGCGTTTTTCCACGGAAAAACGAATCCGCGTTCAAGCCCAATTTTTGAGCATAGGTTCGAAATGTGGGATCATTCACAAAGACCACATAGAACTTGCTCCGCACCGCCTCCTCTTTCTTGAGCTGGCGCAAGAGAAGTTCGAGATCGGGAGTCGGGCTTTCTCCGGCTTCTTGATAGGCCTGCTCCAAACGATGCATGGCCTTTAAATAGGCGGGATCATAGCTTGCCTTCGCCAGAAGGGCATGTGCTTCCGTCGTGACCGTCAGCTGACTCTCCTTCACGCCATTTACCGAAGCCAGCTTCCGTGCCAGATTCTTCTCATAGTCCAGATCAAACTCGCTCTGTTGCTTCTCCGTTTGCTTTTCCGGTCTGGCAAGTTCTCCCCGGCTTTCCTGCCAAAAAAGATAGTTGACATCCTCCAGGCTTCCCGACTTGGTGGTTTCCTCCATTTCCACGTTGATCTGCTGAATAAAGGAGGAGGAGCTCACAAAGAGGAGGACGGAGAGCACTAAAGAGAACACGGTGGCCCGGTGCCGTCTCCGCTCCCGCTTTTGGTTCTTAATAGCGATCATGCCTTCGACTCCAACCAGTCTGCGGAGCAGAGAGGAGGTTTTCAGTTGCCGATGACTGAGCTTCTGATCTTTTTGCATTCGAAGAGCCTCAATCGGACTCATTCGCATCGCCCGCAATGCGGGTAGGAGGGCGGAAAATAGGGTGGACAGGATGCAGAGAACCGCAGCCAACAGGAGGGGAAGAATTCGGAAGGTCGCCGTCAAGCGAATCACCCGTCCCGGAGCCAGTTGATAGCTGAATTCGGGAACGAATTTTCCCAGAATCCAGAATGCAAGGTCAAGCCCAAAAAATCCCAAAATGGCACCGATGATCACGGCGGGCAGGCTCAGAAGCAGACTCTCATAGAAAATGGAAAAGAGGAGCTGGCGATTGGTCGCCCCCACGGATTTCAGCATGCCGAACTGGGCGGTGCGCTCCGTGATGGAGATGGAGAAGGAGTTATAGATCAAGCTGATGGTGGCAATCACAATGATGAGAATCAAAATCACAGCGAGAGCCCCGATAAACTGGTTAATGGGAGACTGCAGGGAGCCCGCCTGCAGCTGCAGGAGATCACTATGGAAATTCTCACGCCATAGGAGTTTTTTCAGCGGGTCCCTCTTGGTCTCCTCATACTTTTCACTCAAATATTTGTCATCTTTGGGCTGGTTCCGCTGCTGAAAAAGTTCCAGGCCCTTGTTGATATCCTGAAAACGAAGCAGGTACAGGGAGGGCCCACCGGCTTCTCCCACCGTTAAAGCCATGTAGGCGGGCATATGATAATCTTCCAAGTCTGTGGACAGGCGCTTGTAGTAGCCCACCACCTGGTATGTCTTCTTCCGGGTTTGTACCAGCTTCTCCCGATTTGGCTGAAAAGAGACATTCTCTTCCGCCGGATCATTCGACACCATGACCCCCGTCACCTGTCGCTTTCCCACCTCCAGGTTCAGGGGTTCTCCCACCTTGTAGGAGAGTCCTCCGTTATCTTTTAGGTGTGTCGGCAGAAGGAGTTCTCCCTCCTTCGCAGGCATTCTCCCCTCGACAATGTTGATAGCCGCCAGATTTTGGGCCTCCCCATCCACGGCGAAAATCTGCAGATAGGGTTTGTAGGTGTTCTTGGAGGGGACCTGAGCTAAGCCGACCTCTTTCCAGACGGAACTCTTCTCTTGATTGGGCAAGCTTCGTGCTGCTTGCACCTCTTGGTCGCTGAGTCCATGCCAGTAGGCATGATAGCTTCCCTCCTTATTCAAGAGCATTCCTTCAAAAAAGGCCTTCCCCGAAACCGCACCCAAGGTGACAACCACGAGCATGATCATGGAGATGGTGATTCCGATAATGGTGATGATGGTCCGCGTTCGATTCTTTTTCAGACTGCGGCGTGTGAATGCGGCGAGTGCTTTCATTGGATCCTCCTTACGGTTTCATCTTTTACCATCCTACCGTCCTCGATGGAGATGATCCGATCGGCCTGTAAAGCGATAGATTCATCATGGGTGATCACCAGCAAAGTCTGTTTTAGGGTCTTATTGTAATATTTCAGGAGCTCGATGATGTCGTGGGAGTTCTTGGAGTCCAGGTTGCCGGTCGGTTCGTCCGCCAGAACAATGGAGGGAGCATTCATCAGGGCCCGGCCGATCGATGCCCGCTGTTGCTGTCCTCCGGATAGCTGGTTGGGCAGGAAATTCCGCAATTTTTCCAGGCCCAATGTCTTGATGAGGCTTTCCATCCGCTCCCGGTTGATGGTTCTTCCGTCCAAGCTCACCGGCAGGGCCATGTTCTCCTCCACGGTTAAGACCGGGATCAGGTTGTAGAACTGGTAGATCAGGCCCACTTCTCGACGGCGAAAGATTGCCAAATGTCGGTCATCCTGCCGGTAAACATCTTCTCCATTCACAAACACCTTGCCGGAACTTGGTCGATCAACCCCACCGATGGCGTGGAGCAGGGTCGATTTTCCCGATCCGGAAGGCCCGATGATGGCCAGAAACTCTCCCTTCTCCACCGAAAAAGAAATGCCGCGCAGGGCATGAACCACCTGGGCCTTGTTTCCATAATCTTTCGTTAGATTTTCCACTCGTAAGACTTCCATTCTCTCGCCTCCCTCTAGCCGTCTTTTTTCGCTCTGTTACTTTTTAACCCATCAAGGCTGCCAAGAGTAAGGGGCAGCCCCGGGGAAAGAAAGGGTTCTTCCTTACCCACATCCTCTTCCCCCTCTTTGCCTCTTATCCTAGCAGGGCAAAGTGACAGCTCGGTGACAGGATGAAATTTCTCACAAAAAAAGCCGCCGAATTGGCGGCTTCCTGAAACTTTTCCCTGTGGTCAAAAACCGGTTTTGTAAAAGCGAATGCGAAAGAGGGCCCCCTGATCATTTTCCGGTTTGATGGTCCCATTCTGTTCACGAATAATGGCCTGGGCCAGGGATAGACCAATGCCGATGGAATGGGCGGAGGAATTTTTCCCCTTGTAAAATCGTTCAAAGAGATGGGCCAGATCCTCGGCATCAAATCCGGGTCCATTATCATGAAGAAGAATTTCGGTGAAGAGATTGTTTTCTTGGGCAGCGATGCGAATCGTGCCCCCTTCCGGAGTGTGCTCCATGGAGTTTTTGATCAGATTTTCGATGGCCTCCAGGGTCCAGCGGTAGTCTCCGACAAAACTCGCCTTTTCCGCCGCAAGGTCGACGGAGATGCCCTTCAGTTCCAGGGGAATCTCAAAAGATGCCAAGGCCTCTTGGAGCAGCTTTTTCACGGAGATTGTCTTCTTTTCAAAGGGAAGCGTTCCGGTGTCAATGCGAGATAATTTGAGAAGGGCTTCTACCAACCACTGCATCTGTTCCGCCTGCTGACTGATCTTGCGAAGAAGAATTCTCCGTCGATCCTGACTTATGGTGGGGTCCTTTAAGAGTTCCAACTGAATGAAGAAAACCGTGATCGGGGTTCTGAGCTGATGCGAAATGTCTTCCATGGCTTCCTTCAAGCGGACTTTATCGATTTTGAGGCGGTTCGTCTGTTCCCGCAATTTCCCGAGCAATTTGCCGATTTGGCTTTCCAAAATCGAAAGCTCGCCCTCTTCAAAGTCCGCAAATTGCGGAAGATTTTCCGCATAGAGGGCCTGGTCCAACCGGTCCGACAGCCGAGCCAAATCCGCATATCTTCTTTCGGTAAAAAGCAGATGCAGGCCCAAGAGGAGAAGAGACAAAAACAAAAGAGGAACCAGCGCCTGCCGCCAAAAGAGCGCACAGAGGATCAGGAAGGCCGCAATCAAAAGGAGCGAAAAGAGGACTTCCCTTCGAAATTCTTTGTTTTTCATGGCAGCCTCCCTAATCCAAGCGATAGCCAATACCCCGAACGGTCTTTATGATCCGGGGCCGGGCGGGATCTTCTTCCAGCTTTTCCCGGAGGCGTTTGATGTAGACAGAGAGGGTGTTGTCATTCACGAAGTCCCCCGCCAAATCCCAGATTTCTTCCAACAGCTGACTCCGTGAAAGCACCCTTCCCCGGTTGTTCAAAAACAGGCGAAGCAGACGAAACTCCAAGGCGGACAGCTCCTCTTCTCGTCCCTCTCTGGTCAGCGTTCCCCGGTCCAAATTCACCAGAACGCCGGGAAGCGGGATGGTCCCCGACCCGCCTTTCTGTCTACGAAGCACATTTTGAATCCTTGCCAGAAGTTCCTTCGGCCGGAAGGGTTTCACAACATAATCATTGGCCCCCCGATGAAAGCTTTTCACCAGGGTCTCCTCCTCATCCTCAGCCGTCAGAAAAATCCCGGGACATCCCTTGTCCTTGGCCGCCTCCAGCACTCCAAATCCATTGCCATTCTCCAGGGTCATGTCAATCAGCACCAGATCAAAGGGCTCCTCCCGCAGTCGTTCCCGTGCCTCCTCTTCTCCCGATACGGAAACAACCAAGTACCGCTCCTGGCTTAAGTAATCGGTCAGGGAAGAGACAATGGCCAAATCATCCTCCACCAGTAAAATTTTCTGCATAGTCCCTCCTTCTCCCTAAGTTTATCCGATAGAATTTCCGGCTACAAGAAGATTCCCCTGCCTTCCCCCTCCCTTCCCCGTGATCTCCCCGGTAGCATTCCCCCCCCTTGCCCAGCCAGCTCCCATGATCCCGGTGTCTCCCTTCCACTCCCTGGAAGCACGCGAATCGGATCATGGGCAGGCGAAGCCGGTGACCCGCTCCATCGCCCGATGAAGGAGAAGTGAGAGGAACGAGTGCGCGAGGAGGGGGCACAGAGAAGGCACGGGATGGAGACGGTGTGGGGACACGGAGTAAGGGATGTAGAGGCAACACGTGGCGTGGAAGGCAAAAGGCGAAAAAGAAGAATTGGGGTACCGTGTGAAGAAAAAAGGCGCATCGGATCAGAAAAAACACAAGGAAGGAAACGTGAGGGCAGCAAGAAGGACCTCGCCCCCGGGAAATCCTCTTTTTCGCACTTTCCCAGGGGACCATGACCCTGGGAAATCCCCTTTTTCGCACTTTCCCAAGGGAACCGCACCCTGGCTTCCTCCTGGCAACTTCTTGACGCAGTCGACTTCTTGCCATTCGCCTTCGTGCTTCGCACTCGTCTCATGGGGAGTCTTCGCGAATGGAATGGTGAACCAACCCGCTCGCTGCTTCGCTGCTCGCTTGTTGGACCATTCCATTCTTTCCCAGGGAACCGCCTCTCCAACGTTTCCTTCGCCGACGATGAGCCTTGCGGATGAATCCTGTTTGCCGCGTCTTCTGCTCCAAAGCTTTCAAGGCAATTCATAAAAAGAGAGGAGGCGTTCGCCTCCTCTCCGCTCGGTTCCCGCAATAGGAACCCTTTCGAGTTTGATGCTGATGCTGTTCCATCGACTGCGTTCCCGCGCTTTGGGGCTGCGAGACTACAAGAGGAAAAGACTTAATACCCAGACGCCGACCATGCCGGCAAGGCCTTCGATGAGGGTAACGGCTGTCTGAGTCTTGTAACCGTCCTGGGGAGTCAGGCCTCCGAAGTTGGTGACAACCCAGAAGTAGGAATCATTGGCATGAGAGACGGTCATGGCACCCGCGCCGATGGCCATGACCACGAGAGCGGGACCTGCCCCGGTGCTAAAGCCAAGAACGTCGAGCAGAGGAGCAACGATGCCCGCTGCGGTGGTGATGGCGACGGTGGATGATCCTTGAGCGGTTTTTAGGATGGCTGCCAGAAGGAAGGGGAAGAAAATGCCGATCTTCTGGAAAACGGTCGCGTTATCCGCAATAAAGGTAACGAGTTGGGTGTGGGCAATGACGGAGCCCAGGACACCACCGGCT
The DNA here is from genome assembly GCA_937923265.1 of uncultured Tissierellia bacterium. GTDB lineage: Bacteria > Bacillota > Clostridia > Tissierellales > Peptoniphilaceae > CALAJY01. The sequence goes on along the minus strand of CALAJY010000034.1, from coordinate 5,606 downwards.
GCGGTGACAAAGAGAATCGGTCCGGAGGTCTTGAGGCAGTCATTGATGATCTGATAAAGGTCGCCCCCCTTTTTCCTCTGACTCAGGAGAAGAATGCCGAAGAGCATGCCGACGGCCAGAGCGATGATGGGCGTACCCAGGAAGCGAAAGCAGGTGTTGAGGGCTCCCTTCCACTTGAGAATGGCCGCGACGTTGGAAAGCGCCATGAGGAGAACGGGAACCAGGATGGGAGCGAGAGAAATGGCCGCTCCCGGTAGTTTCCCATAGGAGGCAACAATCTCCTCGTAGGACTGGACGACTTCTTCTTTATTAACATCATCCTTGGCGGTGACCTTCTTGCCAATGCGACCTGCATAAAGGTAGGCACAGGCGAGTGCGGGAATGGAGACAAGAAGACCAAGTCCCATGACCAAAAGAAGATCATTTCCTGCGCCCAGGGTATTCGCTGCCGCGATGGGACCGGGCGTGGGGGGAATGAAGACATGAGAGGCATAGAGGCCTGAAGAAAGGCCTACCGTCATGGCAACGGAGGAGGCGCCGGTCCTTTTCACCATGGCCTTCCGAATGGGGTTTAAGATGACAAACCCGGAATCACAAAACACGGGGATGGAAACCACCCAGCCCATCAATTGAATGGCCAGGACGGGATGCTTGGGTCCCACCAGCTTGACGACCATGTCGGCGAGCTTAATGGCAGCCCCTGTGCGTTCCAAAAGAGAACCAACAATGGTTCCGAAAATAATGACGATTCCGATGCTGGTAAAGGTGCCGGCAAAACCGCTTCCAATCACTGAGGCGATGCCCTGTTGTACCACTTTCCCATCTGCCTTTACATCGTTCAGGGGAATTCCTCCCAGAACCCCTAAAACGAAGGATACGGCAAGAATCGCTAGAAACGGATGAATATTGAGCTTGCTGATCATGAAGATCATAATCACAATCGCCGCTACAAAGGCGATCAAAAGGCCAATCCCTGACATTACTTTTCTCCTTCTCCCTCCATCAAGATGACGGTGACATCATTGACGTTTGTTCCTGTAGGTCCGGTTTTCAGCAAACCGCCCACTTGCTCCAATGCGTGGTAGGAATCATTGATTTCAAGGGTTTGGTAGATGGAGATCCCCATGGCCTCCAGCTTGCGTTTCGTTGCACCATCCACATAGCCTCCCGCTGCATCGGTGGGGCCATCCGTCCCATCGCTCCCGATGCTGAAGAGACAGACGCCGGAAAGGCCATCCAGTTTCTCGGCGGCCGCCAGCGCAAGTTCCTGGTTTCGTCCCCCAAGTCCTTTCCCTTTCAGTTGGACCACCGTTTCTCCGCCTGCGATGATGGCCCGCCTTTTGTGCTCCTTGGCACGGCTTCGCGCGATGGCTCCCAAAAAGGCTCCCGCTTCCTTCGCCTGGCAGTCCATGAGATCGGTGAGAATCTCCGCAGAATATCCTCGCTTTTCGCAGGCCAGGGCCGCCTCCAGGCAGAGCTGGCTCACACTCCCCGTGATCACGGTTTTGACATTATGTAATTCCTTCGGCGTTTCCTGTGCCAAAGCCCAGAGAGCCTCTTCTGAGAGCTTCCACCCGTATTTCTTCACCAAGGCCAAGGCCTGGTCCGACGTGGAAGAATCCGGATAGGCCGGTCCCGAGGCGATCATGTCCAAGGGGTCCCCCAAGATATCGCTGAGAACGATGCTGTAGATCCGGCCCGGAGCACAGGCCTGCGCAAATCGCCCCCCCTTCACATGGGAGAGGTGCTTGCGAATGGTGTTCATCTCCTGAATGTTCGCTCCGGAGGCCAGCATCTGCCGCGTGATCTCCTGCAGTTCCTCCGCGGGGATCATGGGATCCGAGAAGAGCGCCGATCCTCCCCCGGACACCAAGAAAATCAGCCAATCCTCCTTCCCCATCCCCCGGATCATGTGCAGCGCCTCCCGGGTGGCCTCCAGGGAATTCCGGTCGGGAATGGGATGACCCGCTTCGCGACAGCGAATATGGGGCAGGGGCCCTCCCACATGATCATATTTGGTGATCACCATTCCTTCTTCCAAGCGATCTCCCAGATATCTTTGTGCCTCCTGTGCCATTCGCCAGGCAGCCTTCCCAATGGCAAGCAATTTCACATGACCCGGACCGAAATCATGATCCCTAAGGGCCCGCGCCACCGCCGCATCGGGAAGCACCGCTGCCAGCGTCTCTTGAATGATTTCCTTTGCATCCTGCCTGAGCATAGTCCCTCCTTTGAAAACGATTGTTCCTACGGGAGTATTATAGCAAAGAGAACCCAAGTTGAAACAAATTTAGGAGATATCAATCCAACCTTTTTTCGGTCATATGTTAGAATGGAAGTAAATACAGCATATCGTAGAAAGGATCAACCATGAGCCACGACTATCCGGAAACCGACAAAGCAAGAGTATCCCAGAAACTTATTTCTTTCATGAAAGAGCTTCAAAAAAATCCCGGAGATTGGATTTATCTGGGAAGCCTGGAGAACCATCTCTCGGATAAACTCCCTGCCTTTTCACAGGCAAAGGGTGCCGACCTGCTTGGCCTCTTAGCTTCCTATGGGATCCACCTGGAGTCAAAAAAGGTGCAGGAGCCCGGTCTCCCCGAGTTCTGTTTTGTCCGCCTTCCGGATTCTTCCTCCTCTTCCGAGGAGAAAAAAACGAGCCCAAAAGGGAAGCTTCCCTCCCCCTCCGATCGACTCACGGAGTGGTCTTTTATTAACTTCAATAAATTCGAAGACCTGGCCAAACTCGCCCTTCCGGAAAAATGGTACTATGGCGAGAATCCTCCCAAAAATGAGCCGGTGCCGCTGTTAAAAAATTACCTGAATTACACCTTCAAGCGATTGGTCTGGGAGAACAAGGTCCTCATGACCCCCGATTCCGTCCCTCCCCAGGAAACCTATGCCACCTTTAATACCGGTCTCGTGGACCAGAAATATGACGATATCTATGCGCTTTTTAAGCAAAACACCCATTTTCCGACGCCTTTTTGGTACCTCCTGGACTTTGTTGTAGCGGGAGAGGATACCGGAAAAACCTTGGTCCGGGTTTTTAACCCTCTTCCCGAACGTGCCGACTACTTTGAAAACAAGGTGGAAAACATGCTTTATGATTCCGCAACGGGGGATCTCTCTTGTGACTACACCCACATCATCGTGGAGAGAACCCAGCGCCTTCCCCTTGAGTTCCTCGAAGATAACCTCTCCCCGGACATGATGGAGATCGATGGGCTGCCACTGAGAGAAGCCTACAATCTTCCCAACCCCTATGCAAAAAAGTCCTTTTTTCACAAGTTGGGAGAGAAAATCGAGGCAAATCAGCGAGTGTTTAATCGCCTGAAAAACCGCTTTCAAGATGCCGTGGAGCTGGCACTCAAGCGGGTTCAGTGGAACTACAAGACCGCCATCCCCATGTACAATCCCCGCACCAACCAGGGCTCCCTCCTCCTTCCCCTCTGTCTTCTGGACGAAAACAAGGTGGACCTGGCCCTTGTCGTTGTTCGCCATCCCTCCGGCTCCTATCAAGGGGAAACCGTCCTCCCCCTCTATCTCGCCTACAGCAACTCCCGTCTTGTCTCCCGTCCCGACAGTGACTGGCTCAATACCGACCGGATCAGCACCCTCTCCTACGACAGCGAGGAGGATGACGAGGATTAACCGGGTAGGACAACCAATCCACAAAAAAAAGAGACCCTCGGGGTCTCTTTGTTATTGGAAGAATCGCAAGGAATCCCAGGGGATCATGGGAAAGGCGGCAAGATTGGCAGGTGGAATGAGTTAGAACGGGAATGGAAGGAATATGTCAGAATGCATACTCACAAATTGCCGCCGAAGCGGGTCCCCTGGGAAATGTGGTAATCCGAGTTTTCCCAGGGGTGGGGCCCCCTGGGAAATTGCCAAAACCGAGGTTTCCCAGGGGTGTGTGACCCTGGGAAAGGGCCAAAAACGGTGGTTTCCCAGGGGAAGGGTCCCCTGGGAAACCTTCCTATAGAATAAAAACAAGAGCGAGCCCGTTGGGACTCGCTCTTTCTCTTACTTTTCTAACTTATCTCCCAAAATCTCTACCAAGACAGCCACGGGAAAGCCAATCACGGTGTGAATGTCTCCCTCAATGTAGGAAATGAGTGCCGGATCCAGGTCTAAAATCTTAAGTATTATCAAGCACTAAACGAATGAAAAATATACAACCTTTGAAGAATTACTAACTATATTTCATACAATTGAATAATTTAAATATGTATAGAAAAATTCTCAAATCTAAAAATTCCATGTTGTTGACCTAAAATATCCTGGCTATCTAGTTTCCTTAGTGATGTATAAATTTCATCAACAATATTTCTATTTAAATTAAAATCATAGTGACCTGGAAGTACTCGCTTAAAGTTTAGTTCTTTGATTTTTATTATTGAGTTCAAGAAATCTATTGGATTCGTGCTTGGGTAATAGGCATCTAGTTTGCCTGCATATACCAAATCACCTGTATATAAATTCTTTCCCTCTTCATAAAAACAACAATGACCTGGTGAATGTCCTGGAGTATGAATCACCTTTATTAGACGATTTCCTAAGTCAATTACATCACCATCTCCATAGGTGAAATTTGGAACCCCTTGAAAAATTTCATAACTTTCAATGTTGAAATCCTTTGGAAATTCACATTCCTCTGCCAATAAATTTTTCTTTACAATATCTAATGAAAGAGGAAAGTTTCCATTAATCCATGCTTCTTCTTTTTTACAAACTCCAAATGAATCAAATAAATTGTGACCGCCTATGTGATCCCAATGGACATGAGTAGTTAAAACTACAATATCTAAATCAGTAATTTGATTAACTACTTTTCTTAAGTTGCCTACTCCTAAGCCTGTATCAATTAAACCCGCTTTATCGTCCCCTATCAGTAAATAGGAATTGGGTTTTTCCCAATGCTTGTCTTCACTTATTACATAGGTCCTTTCATCAATTTTATTAATACTAAACCACTTATTTTCTATTTAAATCACCTCATTTCATATTTTGTTTCTCTAGTAGAGAGCTTAAAACCCAGCATCCATCATTACTATCTGCCGTTGTCATAATTATGACACGAGACCCAACTCCTGAATCCCATAGGCCCCGGCCTTTCCAAAGGGCTTGCCGGATTCTACGTACTTTTCAATCTGTGAACGAACATAGGGCGTCGCAGATGCAAAGGCAACCTGAGCATGGGCATAAAAGGTCTTCCAGAAATGCTTCTGCAAGAGACACACGCCGGTGACGACCGTGTGCTCCTTCCCGCAATAGGACCGGATCATGAGACGCGCTTCTTCCTTGTCCCTGGGCTTATGATAAACATAACCCTGAAAGAGGACCATGGTATCCGCAGCGATGACCAGCTGACCCACTTCCGGATCATGACCCGCTTTCGCTTCCGCTAAAGCACAACAGGTCCGACCCATTCGTTCCTCAAAGGAAAGATCGGACCAGGCATCCGCAAGATGTTCCTGAATCGCCCGTTCATCCACCTCACAGCTTGCCAAGACGGGGTGTAAAAAGGAAAGAAGATCCTTCCGGCGCGGCGATTTGCTCATCAATCGGGTCTCCCGAAAATCCTCCAGATGACCCTC
>CALAJY010000033.1 GCA_937923265.1 uncultured Tissierellia bacterium | reverse complement strand
GTTTCCGTCAGAACCTGTTGGGCAAGCGTGTGGACTATTCCGGCCGTTCCGTTATTGTGGTTGGCCCGAACCTGAAGTTCTACCAGTGCGGTCTTCCCAAGGACATGGCCCTGGAACTCTTCAAGCCCTTTGTCATGCGGGAACTGGTCGCCCAGGACCTGGCCCACAACATTAAAAATGCGAAGAAGATGGTGGAGCGCAAGGATGAACAGGTTTGGGGACCTTTGGAACAGGTCATCAAGGACCATCCCGTTCTTCTGAACCGTGCTCCGACCCTGCACCGCTTGGGAATTCAGGCTTTTGAGCCCGTCTTGGTGGAAGGAAAAGCCATCAAGCTGCACCCCTTGGCATGTACCGCTTACAATGCGGACTTCGATGGCGACCAGATGGCCGTTCACGTTCCGCTGAGCTCCGAAGCGCAGACGGAGGCGCGTCTCCTGATGCTCTCCACCAACAACATCTTGGCCCCCAAAGACGGCAAGCCCATCACCACTCCGACCCAGGATATGGTTTTGGGTTCCTACTACCTCACCACGAAGCCCGAAGGCCAGGAGCTGACCCTTCATTTTGAGGATTTGAATGAGATGAAGAAGGCCTTGGAGAACCATTATGTGGATTTGCACAGTCTGGTCTCGGTGCGCATTCGCTTGAATCCCGAGGATCATGGAAAGAGCGTGGTTTCCACCGTGGGCCGTTTCGTCTTCAATGAGGGCATTCCCCAGGATCTGGGAAATGTGGACCGGTCCGAAGACCCCTATGGTCTGGAAGTGGATATGCTGGTGGACAAGAAGAAGCTGACCGACCTCATCGATCAGACCTATCGGAAGCACGGCAACATCCGCACCTCTCGCCTTTTGGACTACATCAAGTCCATGGGCTATAAGTACTCCACGCTGGGAGCACTTTCCGTATCCATGAACGACGTGCATATCCCGGCGGAGAAGTTTGAGATCCTGGACAATGCCTCCAAGGAAGTCGACAACTACGAGCGGATGGCCCGCCGTGGTTTGATTTCGGAAAAAGAGCGCTATCAGTTCGTCATTGAAACCTGGACAAAGGCCACGGACGACGTAGAGGGGGCCCTGGTGAAGAACCTGGATCCCAACAACTCCATCGCCATCATGGCCAATTCCGGAGCCCGTGGTTCCATGAAGCAGATTCGTCAGCTGGCAGGTATGCGTGGACTGATGGCCTCCGCTACCGGCGAAACCATTGAAATCCCCATCACCGCCAACTTCCGTGAGGGCCTGTCCGTGCAGGAGTTCTTTATCTCCACCCACGGATCCCGAAAAGGTCTGTCCGATACGGCACTTCGTACCGCAGACTCGGGTTATTTGACAAGACGTCTGGTGGACATCTCCCAGGATGTCATCGTCACCGAAGATGATTGTGGCACCGACCGTTACATCGTGGTATCCGATGTAAAGGAAGGCAATGAGCTCATCGAAGACCTGAAGAGCCGGATCATCGGTCGCACCAACTTTGAGGACATTCTTCATCCCTCAACGGGAGAGATGATTGCCCGGAAGAATGAGATGATCACGGAGTCCATCGCCAAGGAAATCGTCAAGGCGGGATTCACCAAGGTCAAGGTGCGGTCGGTCTTGGGCTGCAACACGGTCCATGGGGTCTGTGCCAAGTGCTACGGTCGAAATCTGGCAACCGGAAAACCGGTCAACATCGGCGAAGCCGTCGGAATCATCGCGGCCCAGTCCATCGGAGAGCCGGGTACCCAGCTTACCATGCGAACCTTCCACTCCGGTGGTGTCGCAGGGGCAGGAATCACCCAAGGTCTTCCCCGTGTGGAGGAGCTTTTCGAGGCGAGAAAGCCAAAAGGTATGGCAACCGTGACCAAGAACGCCGGTACGGTTGTGATTCAAGACAACAAGAAGCGCAAAGACATCATCGTGACCTCCGAGGACGGCCATCAAGAGACCTATGCCATTCCCTTTGGTTCCATGATCCGTGTCAAGGACGGCGATACCATTGAAAAGGGAGAGCGCCTCACAGAAGGATCCATTAATCCCCATGATATTCTGGAAATTCTTGGGGTGGATGCCGTGCAGGACTATATCACCCGCGAAGTCCAGAAGGTCTACCGCCTCCAGGGTGTTGATATCGATGACCGCCATATCGAGATCATCATCAAGCAGATGCTTCAGCGTGTGAAGATTGATGATGCGGGGGACAGCAAGTTCCTGCCCGGTCAGATGGTAAACCACCGCAAGGTGGAACTGGCCAACGAGGAGATTGTCGCCAACGGCGGAAAGCCGGCAACCGTGGAGCATGTGCTATTGGGAATCACCAAAGCGGCAATCGCTTCGGAGTCCTTCCTGTCTGCTGCATCCTTCCAGGAGACCACGCGGGTTCTCACCGATGCCTCCATCAAAGGAAAGACGGATCATCTCCGTGGCTTAAAGGAGAACATCATCATCGGCAAGCTGATTCCGGCCGGCACGGGATTAAAGGTCTACAGCCGCTCCGCGATTGATTACGATGGCATCGAGGATGACCTGGCCCGCATTGAGGGATTGAATGCGGAAGCCAAGGTGAGCGAAGACGGTGAGGACCGGTCGATTTCGGAGACGAAAGAAACGGCAGATGCTGCAGAAAAAAATGAAGAAACGGCGCAAACCGTCGAAGAATAACGAAAAGGAGACGGATTATCGTCTCCTTTTTTGCGAACAGAAGGAAGGAGGGGAATATGAATTTTAAAGAATTCAAATACGAGAGACCCAATTTAGAGGAGTTAACCGGCAAGGTGGAAGATCTGCTCCACCGCTTCGAGGCCGCGAAGAGTCTGGAGGAAGCGGAGGGCTGCCTACGGGAATACAACGACCTATCGGGGCATCTTTCCACGCAGTTGGAGCTTGCCTCCATTCGCTTTTCGATTGATACGCGGGATGAGTTTTATAAAAAAGAGAACGACTATTGGGATGAACATGAGCCCATGTTTGAGAAGCTGGATTTTTTGTTTAAGAAGGCCGTGTTGGCATCCCCCTATCGGGAAGAGCTGAAGAAAAAACTTCCGGAGACCTATTTCACCATGGCACAGCAGGATCAGGATGCCTTTTCGGAGGAGATCATCGAGGACCTCCAGAAGGAAAACCAGTTGTCCAGCGAATACGATACGCTCATCGCCTCGGCCCAGATCGATTTTCAAGGAAAAACGTACACGCTGGCACAGTTGGGAGCGCTGACCGAGAGTCCGGATCGGGAACTTCGGAAAGCGGCATCGGAAGCTTCCTGGGGCTTTTTCGAGGAGAATGAAGAGAAGTTTGACCGTATCTTCGACGACATGGTGAAAACCCGGACCGCCATCGCCAAGAAGTTGGGCTTTGACAGCTTTGTGGACCTGGCCTATCTGCGCATGCACCGGATGGGCTGGGACCGGAAGGATGTGGAAAAGTACCGGAAGATGATCCGGGAGACGGTGGTTCCTGTTTGCAGTGAGCTCTATGAGCGGCAGCAGAAGCGGCTGGGCCTGGATAAACTGGCGTATTATGACTTGAATCTGGAATATCCGGAAGGCAACGCCAAGCCGGAGGGAAGTGCGGAAGACACGCTGGAAGCGGGTCGAAGCTTCTATCACGAGCTGAGCGAGGAAAGCGGAGAATTCATAGACCTGATGCTGGACAGCGGACTCATGGATGTGTTGGCGAAGACGGGCAAGCAGAGCGGGGGATACATGACCTTCCTGCCGGACTACAAGGTGCCCTTCATCTTCTCCAATTTTAACGGAACAAGCGGGGACATCAATGTTCTCACCCATGAAGCGGGTCATGCCTTCCAGGGCTACCAATCCCGCAATATTGAGCCGGCGGAGTTGGTGATGCCAACGGAGGAGTGTTGTGAGATTCATTCCATGAGCATGGAATTCTTCGCCTGGCCCTATATCGAAAAGTTCTGTGGGGAGCAAGCCGACAAATATCGCTTTGCCCATCTCGCGGATGCCACCAAGTTCCTGCCCTATGGAGCGCTGGTGGACCATTTCCAGCACGAGGTCTATGAGCATCCCGACATGACCCCGGAGGAGCGGAAGGCCTGCTGGAGAAAGCTGGACAAGATCTATCGCCCCCACCTGGACTTTGAAGACAACCGGTTTGCCGACAAGGGAACCTGGTGGTTCAAACAGGGTCACATCTGGGGAGCTCCCTTCTACTATATCGACTACACCCTGGCTCAGGTTTGTGCCTTCCAGTTCTGGTCCCGGTTGCAGAAGAAGGACCCGGAAGCCTGGACGGATTACCTGAAACTCTGTCGGGTGGGAGGAACCAAGCCTTTCCTGAAACTCATAAAGGAAGGCAATCTGAAGTCGCCCTTCCAAGAAGGCGTTCTGGCGGATCTCATGAAGGAGATCGGTCAGTGGCTGAAAGAACACGATACGGTTCAGGAGTAACAGAGAAGCATGAAGGCGGGCCTCACAGGACCCGCCTTTTTCGTTTCGGAGAAGGGGAAGAGCAAGGGAAAAATATTGACAAAGTAGCCTATCGCTGGTATCCTATATAAGGTTAGCGTGGAAAAGTATCGCTTTGCCAATCGTGGTATTGACATGAGAATTTCTTATGTTGATATATAACTATTTAAAGAAGGAGGTGCAATATGCCGACAATTAATCAGTTGATTCGAAAGGGTAGACACACGGAAAAGAAGAAATCCGGTACTCCTGCTTTGGGCTTTAACTTCAATACGTTGAAGAACCATACGACCAAGGTCAATTCTCCGCAGAAGCGTGGAGTTTGTACTTCAGTACGTACGGTAACCCCGAAGAAGCCGAACTCCGCTTTACGTAAGGTAGCTCGTGTACGTTTGACCAATGGAGCCGAAGTTCTTTCCTACATTCCGGGAATCGGACACAACCTGCAGGAGCATAGCGTTGTTTTGATCCGTGGCGGTCGTGTCAAGGACCTTCCTGGTGTGCGTTACCACATCATCAGAGGAGCTTTGGATACCGCTGGCGTCACCGGTCGTAAACAGGCTCGTTCCAAGTACGGTGCTAAGAGCGAAGGAACGAAGTAATCGACTCAGTAATTAAGTGCATATGGTTTAAGTAGTTATATATCAACGCTTGACTTGTGCACAGCAGCCGAAAGGTTGAGTACCCGTAATCTACTTTTGATGAGTAAGGAGGGAAGAAAGTGCCTAGAAAAGGTCATATTCCAAAGAGAGAGGTTATGCCGGATCCTCAGTTCGGAGACATTGCCGTTACCAAGTTAATCAATGCGGTCATGCTCGACGGAAAAAAAGGCTTGGCTCAGCGCATCGTTTATGGTGCCTTTGAGCTTGCAGGAGAAAAAGTAGGACAGGATGGTTTGGAGGTCTACAAGAAGGCGCTCGCAAACGTAATGCCCGTGTTAGAAGTAAAGGCACGCCGTGTCGGTGGTGCTACCTACCAGGTGCCGATGGAGGTTCGTCCGGATCGCCGTCAGACCCTGGCTCTTCGCTGGCTCGTGGATTTCTCGAGAAAGCGCAGTGAAAAGACGATGGTTGAGCGCCTGGGCAATGAGCTTGTGGATGCATTCAATAACACCGGAGCCAGTGTGCGTCGGAAAGAGGAAATGCACCGGATGGCAGATGCCAACAAGGCCTTTGCACATTATCGCTATTAGTAGGCTAGGAGGAAAACAGTGGCAGCACATACAGTATTAAAGGATATCCGTAATATTGGTATCATGGCCCATATCGATGCCGGAAAGACCACGGTTACTGAGCGTATTCTGTTCTACACCGGCAAGATTCATAAGATGGGAGATACTCATGACGGAGCATCCCAGATGGACTGGATGGAGCAGGAGCAGGAGAGAGGAATTACCATTGCTTCCGCCGCTACGACCTGTTTCTGGAAGCGTAACGATGTTCTAAACCGTATCAATATCATTGATACTCCGGGACACGTGGACTTCACGGTTGAGGTAGAGCGGTCCCTGCGTGTTCTGGATGGTTCGGTCGCCCTGTTCGATGCAAAGAGCGGTGTAGAACCCCAGTCCGAAACCGTATGGCGTCAGGCGGACAAGTACAACGTACCGCGCCTTTGCTTCATCAATAAGATGGATGCAACCGGTGCGGATTTCTTCATGTCCGTGGATACCATTCGTGATAAGTTAAAAGCCAATGCAATCGCCGTTCAATGCCCGATCGGTGCAGAGCACAAGTTTGTGGGAATCATCGATCTTTTGACGATGAGAGCCGAGGTCTATCATGATGACCTGGGTAAGGAAATCACCGACGAGGAGATTCCTGCCGACCTGCAGGGAAAATGCGAGACCATGCGCAATGAGCTCATCGAAGAGCTGGCGGAAGTGGACGAAGACCTGATGATGGCATATCTGGACGGAGAAGAGATTACTCCGGACATGATGCGCAAGGCTCTTCGCACGGGAACCATTGCGCGGAAGATTTATCCGGTTCTCTGCGGATCTGCTTATAAGAACCGCGGAGTACAGTTCCTGATCGATGCGATCGTTGATTATCTCCCCAGCCCCTTGGATATTCCACCGGTTGAGGGTCATGTTGCTCTGGACAGCGAAGAGACCGCTACCCGGGATTCCGACCTGGATGAGCCCTTCTCGGCGCTGGCCTTCAAGATTGTAACGGATCCTTTCGTTGGAAAGCTCTGCTACTTCCGTGTTTATTCCGGACGCTTGGAGACCGGTAGCTACGTTTACAACTCTACCAAAGGAAAGAGAGAGCGTATCAGCCGTATCCTTCAGATGCATGCCAACAAGCGGGAAGAGATCGAATACGTCCAGGCGGGAGATATTGCCGCTGCTATTGGATTCAAAGACACGACGACGGGGGATACCCTTTGTGACCAGGACAACCCCATCATCTTAGAGAAGATGGAGTTCCCGGAGCCGGTTATCTCAGTCGCAATCGAACCGAAGACCAAGGCATCCCAGGAAAAGATGGGCATTGCTCTTGCCAAGCTGGCAGAGGAAGACCCCACCTTCCGGACCTATACCAATCGGGAAACGGGCCAGACCATCATCGCCGGCATGGGAGAGTTGCACTTGGAGATTATCGTTGACCGTCTGCTTCGTGAATTTAAGGTGGAAGCAAACGTCGGCAATCCTCAGGTTGCTTATCGTGAGTCCATCAGCAGTCCTGCGGAGGCACAGGGTAAATTTGTCCGCCAGACCGGTGGTCACGGTCAGTACGGTGATGCGAGAATTCGTATCAAACCGGGTGAACCGGGAACGGGTATTGTGGTCCACAATGTTACCGTTGGTGGATCGATTCCTAAGGAATTTATCAACCCGACCATTCAGGGAATTGAAGAGGCTTGCCAGACCGGTCCTGTTGCCGGCTATCCCGTTTTGGATGTCGATGTAGAGCTCTATGATGGATCCTTCCACGAGGTCGACTCTTCGGAGACCGCCTTCAAGATTGCGGGATCCATGGCAATGCAGAACGCGATGCAGAAGGCAAATCCGACCCTGTTGGAGCCCATGCAGAAGGTGGAGATTGTCACCCCCGAGGAATACCTTGGAGATGTAATGGGAGATGTTTCCAGTCGTCGTGGCCACATCGATGAGATGAGCCAGAGAGAGGGCGTACAGATTGTGGACGCCTACATCCCCCTGAGCGAGATGTTTGGCTATGCCACGGACCTGCGGTCCAAGACCCAGGGACGTGCAACCTACTCTATGCAGTTTGACCACTATGAGAAGGTTCCGGCAAGCATCTTAAAGGAAGTTATGGAGAAGAAAGAAAATTAGCAAACCCGCCTTCGGGCCCGGGTTCGCATAATTTTTAACTTTTGTTATAATAGTTCCATCAACATTAACACATTTTTTTGAATTTTGTAGGAGGCGAAAAAATGGCAAAAGCAAAATTTGAACGTACCAAGCCGCATGTTAACATCGGTACCATCGGTCACGTAGACCATGGTAAGACCA